>JBDHZD010000099.1:0-10220 GCA_039811705.1 Fimbriimonadaceae bacterium
GACCCAGTGCCGGTGAGCGTTGGCTCCCGAAGAAACCCCTGACCGTTGGCGTGACTTCCGGATCCAAGCGCACGTTTCTCGGGGCGCTGTCGGGCGCCCTGCGCGACTTGGCGCGGCCCACGTTCTGGTTGCCTGTGTTGATCGTCGCGGCCATCTTGACCGGGGCGGGCCGCCCGTGGGAAGGCACGATGTGGATGGCTCTCAGAGCCGCAACGATCGCCTTCGCGCTGTTTGTGGCCGTCCGCTGGCTCGACCCCGTGGGATTCGCGGATTGGCTACGCCAGCGGGGCCATTGGGGTCCTGCGGTCGCGTTTGGCCGCGCTTTGGACGGTCTTCAACGAACGCGCCGGTGAGCGCGGGACGTTGCTGGACCCGGCAGACCGGGCCCAGCCACGCGGAGACTAGGCCTTCTTGAAGACGATCTTGATGGT
The DNA here is from genome assembly GCA_039811705.1 of Fimbriimonadaceae bacterium. Taxonomy (GTDB): domain Bacteria; phylum Armatimonadota; class Fimbriimonadia; order Fimbriimonadales; family Fimbriimonadaceae; genus UBA2387. The sequence continues at coordinate 432 of JBDHZD010000099.1, forward strand.
CTGACCGCCCTGGTTCTCCACCATCGTCATCGTCTTGCCATCTTTGGAGAGGGTCATCGACTTGGTCGAGTTCGCATCCTTGGGCTTCGCCTTACCGTTCTCCTTCGTTTGCTCGAACGTCACCTTGTCGCCCTTCTGCGTCCATTTGCCCTCCGCGGTGGAGTCTGGCTGGGGCTTCGCGTTCGGGCCGGCGCCTCCTGGGGCATCTTTGACCACCATCTTCCACGTGTTGTTGGCGTTGACGGTCATGGAGAACGTCATCTTCTTCAGCGACACGAGCATGGAGTCCATCATCGCCTCCATCTGCTTCCGCTGGTCGGCGGGCATGTCCTTCGGCGCACTCTTCATCATGTCGGCCTTGTTGATGTCGAGCTTTCCGGTCCAAGTGCCAGCCGGAGACTGGGCCATGGCGGACATGGCTGCGACAGCCAGCACGGCGATGGGGAGAAATCGGGTGAGCATTTTCATGGGAATACCAGTGGTCACTTGGACGCAGACTTCAAAACGGAGGGTTCACGCGTCGGGTTCCCTTTCGACCTGCAGGTTCAATTCCAGGCGGTCGAACGTCCCAGAGGCTGGGACCTGGTGGGCCAAGGCGCGCCGAGCCGCCGACACCGGCCCGCATCCGTCATAATCGGAAAAACCCCACAACGGTTCGTGCGCGTCGTTGCGCGTGCCAGCCGCGTGCTCGGGTGACCAGGAGCGGTGTGACCAAGTACATCTTTGTGACCGGCGGCGTCGTCAGTTCGATCGGCAAGGGCATCACGACCGCCAGCCTCGGCCGGTTGCTCCGCAATCGCGGCTACGCGGTCGCGCCCGTGAAACTCGATCCCTATATCAACGTCGATGCGGGCACGATGAACCCGTTCCAGCATGGCGAGGTGTTCGTGACCGAGGACGGCGCCGAAACCGATCTCGACCTGGGACACTACGAGCGGTTCATGGATGTGAACTGCACGTCGGGCAGCTCGATCACGACGGGCAAGGTGTACCGTCAAGTCATCGAGGCCGAACGACGAGGCGACTATCTGGGCGCGACCGTGCAGGTCATCCCCCACGTCACGAACGCCATCAAAGCCGGCATCGTTCGCATCGGCAACGAGTTGAACGCCGACGTGGTCATCGCGGAAATCGGCGGCACCGTCGGCGACATCGAAAGTCTCCCATTCCTTGAAGCCATCCGCCAGATGCGCAAAGACGTTGGGCCGGAGAACGTGATGTATTTCCACGTCACGCTGGTCCCCACGGTTGGCCCGTGGAGCGAAATCAAGACCAAGCCGACCCAGCACAGCGTCATCAAGTTGCGCGAGATCGGCATCAGCCCCGACGTGCTCATCTGCCGCACGGACGTGCCGATGGGAGACGACGTCAAGGAGAAGATCTCTCTGTTCTGCGACGTGCCTGCCCGAGCCGTCATCGAATCCATGAACGCCGAGACGATCTACGAGGTCCCTCTGTCCATGGAAGCCATGGGTCTCGGCGATTTGGTGCTCGAGCGGCTGGCTCTCGAACCCCGCAAGGCCGAATTGGCCGCTTGGGACTCGCTGGTGGACGCTCTGAAGCACCCCAAAAGCCAGTGCACCGTGGCTGTCGTGGGCAAATACACGAGCAACGGCGACGCGTACAAGTCCATCGCCGAAGCGCTCGTCCACGGCGGTATCCCGAGCGAATGCAAGGTGGACGTTCGTTGGATCGAGAGCGATTCGCTGGAGAATGGCCGTCCACCCGAGGAGTTCTTGGCTGGAGTGGACGCACTCGTGGTCGCGCCAGGTTTTGGCGGGCGTGGCATCGAAGGCAAGGTCCGCGCCATCCGCTACGCGCGCGAAAGCGGTCTGCCCTTCCTGGGCATCTGCCTCGGCCTTCAAATGGCGGTCATCGAGTTCGCTCGGCACGTCTGCGGGTTCGAGGGTGCAAACAGCGAGGAAATCGTCGAGAACGGCCCGCATCCCGTCATCCACCTGCTTCCCGAGCAACGCGACGTGACGGACAAGGGCGCTTCGATGCGTCTTGGCTCTTGGCCGTGCAACCTCACGCCCGGAACGCTCGCCCACCAACTCTATCAGGACACACGCATCACCGAACGCCACCGACATCGGTACGAAGTCAACAACGACTACCGAGAAAAGCTGATCGAGCGGGGCATGATCGTCAGCGGTGTTTCGCCGGACTACCGCTTGGTGGAGATGATCGAGTTGCCCGAGCATCCGTTCTTCATCGCGACGCAAGCGCACCCCGAGTTCAAGAGTCGCCCGAATCGCCCGCATCCTCTGTTCGCGGGTCTGGTGCGCGCGGCCCTCGCGCACCAAGCCAGGTCGTAGTACAGGGCGTGCCAAACTCCGCTCATGCGGTTCAAGAACTTCCAAATCTGGCGAGGACGCTTGCCGCATTGGCGCGCCGACGAGGTGCGCTACTACACCACGTTCCGTCACCGGCGTCCGCTTGACGACGAGGAGCGGCGGGCCCTGTTCGTCCAGTTGCTCAAGGCTAGTGGCAACCGCTACGACGTGTTCGTGCTGTGCGTGCTGCCCGAAGTCACGGAGTTGATGTTCCGCATGCGCGAGGACGCCAAAGGGCGGCCTTTCGAACTCGCCGCCATCATCGAAGGAGCCAAGCGCAAGGCAGGCAAAGCCATCGTCAAGGACACGGGCGAACGGTATCCGCCCTTCTACACCGAATCGTACGACCGGATCGTGCGCGACGACGCCGAGTTCGAAGAGCGGTGGCTCGCCATCGTCGGCTCGCCCGTGGACGCCGGACTGGCCGACGAACCCGACGAGTACGAGTGCCTTTGGGTCGCGCCGGAGCCCTAAGCGATCCGCAACGTCGAACGCGTCATCGCCTGAACGACCGTGCCCTCGCGGACGGTGAAGGCATCTCCCATCCGATAGACGTAGTCGTTCGGGTCTTCGCCGAACGTCACCCACACCGTGCCGGTCTCGACAACGACGTCCCGACCGATCCAGTGGTCGGGAACGTGTTCCACCTCGATCATTCTCAGGTCCAAACGCCACCCGGTGGGGGGTGCGATGGCCTCCATCAATGTTGGGCTCATGCTTTGATTGTTGCCGGTTTCGGGTTCGCGGACTAGGCTGGTCGGGACTTCCTACGGGGTATGTTCGGCACTGTGAACCGCTGGCTGCCCGCGTTTGCCCTCGCGCTCCTGGCCAGCCTGTCGATTTGGTTCCAACGTTCCGAACACCCCGGAATGCTCGACGACACCGACACCCGCGTGTTGCTCGCCAAGGTACGTGAGCGCGGCGACCCGCTAAGCTGGTTCACTGGCGACTGGCCCCTGGAGAACCACTTCTACCGACCCGTCTCAACGCTGGTCTTCGAACTCGACAACGCACTCTACGGCGATTGGGCCCCGGGATACGGCAGAACCCAGGCCCTGATCGCCATGATCTGCGTCTGGCTGCTCTTCTGGTTCCTGCGCGAGCTCACGGATCGTCCCAGCCTTGCCGTTCTCGGGAGCACGCTCTTCGCGCTCTGGATCACCGACGACGCTGTTCGCCTGGTGCCTTGGGTGCGATGGCTGGTGTGGATCGCGGTCCTGGCGGCGGTGTTCCGATCGCTCAAGGAACGGTCCGATCCGCGCTGGTTCGGCGTGGCCCTGGTTTGGGGCGCGTGGGTGCAGTTCGGTTCGGACCTTGCGGGTCAGTACGCGCTCTACGGGCGCAATGTCGCTTGGCTGCCGGGCCGCACGGCCACGGTGATGACCGTCTTCGCCCTTGTCTCTCTCGCCTCGTACGCGCGTTACGAGAGGCTCCGCCTTGCCGCGTGGAAGCGGGACCATCCGGCACCCTTCCAACCGACCGACCCGCCCGCGACGCGAACCACCCGCCTCGACGCACTGCCCAAGCGGCCCGCTTTGTGGCTGGCCCCGGCGGTCTTGGGCCTGTTGCTCGCGTTGGCCAGCTACGAGCAGGCCGTCATGGTGCCCGCGTGCCTTCTCGGCGTCGCGATCGTGTTCCGTTGGCATGGAGCCAAACCCAACTGGCCGGTCCACGCGCTGTTTTGGGGAGGGCTCGTGCTGTACGTGGTCCTCAGGATGCAGTGGGTGCCCAGCGAGGCGTCTGGTTATCAAAGGCAACAGTTCCGTTCCAGTGCCAACGTGGCGTTCGATCTGCTGGAGACCTTGCTGCCCAGCATGAGGCAGGTGTGGCCCATGGCCCAAAGCCTTGATCTTGGATGGTCGGGCTTCCTCTTCGGGGGAGGACTGGTCGCCTTGGCCGCGCTCGCCGCCAACGTGTTGGGACTGGCCGCGCTCGGAAAGCGATGGCCTTTGGCGATCGGCGGTTTGGTCTTGGGTTGGTTGGCGTACCTCCCCATGGCGTGGCTCAAACTGTTCGAGCACTACCACTTCTGGCCGATGGCTCTGCGCAGCCTCTATGTGGTCGTTTTGGGTTGGGCCGCACTCGAAGCGACGGTCAGCGCAGGGTCGCACCGAGCGCTGCAAGCTCCGCCACGACGGCATCCCGCACCTGGTTCGCTTCCTCGTCCGTGAACGTCTTGTCGAACCGGCGCAACTGCATCGCCACGGCCAAACTGTGCGACCCTTCCGGGACGCCCTGCCCTTCGTAAACGTCGAACAGCCACATCTTTTCGAGCAACTCGCCGGCACCCTTGCGAATCGCCGCCTCGACCGATGCGAACGGCACCGACTTCGAGACGAGGATGGCCAAGTCGCGCCGCACACCGGGCAAGCGGCTGAAAGGCTTGAGCGTGACATGGTCGTGATCGCCCCGGTAGAACGCGAGCAAGTCGATCTCGGCCATGACCGTTGTCGCCGGCAGGTCGAGTCTCTCGGCCACGTCCGGGTGGATGACGCCGAACCCACCGATCAGCAACCGGTCCGTCGTCACAAGAGCGGCTTGTTGTGTGGGATGGAACCTCGGGTCGGGAGTCACGACAGGGAGAATCTCCAAGTCGGTGCGGACGAGCGACGCGAGTTCCTCCAGGGTGCCCTTCATCGTGTAGAAATTGGCCTCGGCCTTATCCTTGTGCAGCCAGGACGGCGGCTCCAACTCGCCGATGCTCATGATGCCGAGTTCCGGGCTCTCGTCTCGCTGGATCTCGCCCCGAATGAAGACCTTGCCGATCTCGAACAGGTGGAGGTTCTTGGTTCCGTTGCGTTTGGCGGCATCCGCGAGGCTGGGCAACACCGAATCGCGAAGGAACGCGATTTCCGGCGAGTGCGGATTGCGAACCTTGTCGCGCCAATGGGGGGCGAAGTCGAGCGGATGCTCGTCGCGCAGCGTATGGCTGATGATCTGGGCGAAACCGAGCCGCACCATCTCTTCGCGAACATCGTCGATGAACTTGTAGATGCCGCGCACGCCGCCCGGCGTCGCCTGACCCACGGGCAGGTATTCCGGAATGTTCTCGTAGCCGTGGATGCGGCCGATCTCTTCGACCACGTCGTCTTCGCGCATGATATCGGGTCGCCAAGTGGGCACAGCGACGTGCAGCGTCTCGCCACTCCGGTTCACGCCGAATCCCAAGCGAGTGAGATAGCCTTCGGCGGCTCCGGCCTCGACGGGCATGTTCAACAGCTTGCGCACACGGTCCATGCGCACCTCGACCTTCACCGTGTCGGGTTTGAGCGGGTACTCCTCGACCACCCCCGGCACGCGACAGTCTCGTCCGATGGACTCTCTGAGCAATTCCGAGAAGCGGTTCAAGGCGGCGACCACAAGTTCCGGATCGACGCTACGCTCGAAGCGGTAGCTGGCCTCGGTGTTCAGGCCCAGAGCCTTGCGCGTCGCGCGGACCGACGTGTTGACGAAGTTGGCGGATTCGAGAAGGATGTCCGTCGTCGCTTCGGTGACTTCGGTCTCCAAGCCGCCCATGACGCCGGCAACCGCCACAGGACGCTCAGCATCGCAGATCATCATCATGCCGGAGTCGAGAGCCCGCTCGACGCCGTCCAGCGTGGTGAGCTTCTCGCCCTCTCGCGCCTGCCGAACGACGATCCGCCTTTCGGCCAGCGTGTTCAGGTCGAATGCGTGAAGAGGCTGGCCGATCTCCAGCATCACGTAGTTCGTAAGATCGACCACCAAACCCAGCGAGCGCATCCCTGCGGCTTCCAGGCGTGTACGCACCCACTCGGGCGCCTGCCCGCTTGGCACACTCCGGAAAATGGCGGCTGCATAGCGACGGCAGTGAGGCGTGTCGATTGTCACTCGGGCATGGTCGGCAGCCTTGCTTTGTTCGACCGGCTCCGCAAACCTGCCCACCGCTCGAAGGTAGAGGTCCGTGGGCGTGGCGTCGGCGTCTTTGGCCAGCACTTCGCGGGCCAGCCCGAAAACCGAAAGCCCATCGCCCCGGTTCGAGACCACCTTGATGTCGAGCACGGGGTCGGCTCCATCTTCGATCCCTTCGAGTTCAAAACCCGACATGGTCAGCAAATCGCCCAGCGCCTCCGCATCGAGAGCAGTGCGCACGTAATCGCGGAGCATGGAGGTGGCAAACTTCATGGGGTCGGCATAGGTTGCCCCAAGCGGGCGTTCCAATGCAACTCAGACCCACCGACCCGGCTCATCCGACGAGCATTCTCAGGACAGCCACCGCGGCTTCCTTGTCCAGCAAGCGGTTCGCGTCGGGACACTGCGCCAAGTAGAGACACCGGGGACAACCCTCCCTGCAGGAGCACCCGGTGAGCAGTTCCAATGCCATCGTCAGCCATTCCTCCCGTCGCTCGAAAAGAGCTGCAGCCAGCCCCATGCCGCCCTGCATCTTGTCGAACACAAACACCGACGGATGCAGGGGGTTTGGAAACAGGGCGAACCATGCGCTGCCGAGGTCGGACCTGTCGCATCCCGCGATGAGCGGCGCGACCGATGTCACAGCGTGCTCCAACCCGTGGATCGCACCAAGAAACCGCTCGTTGTCGGGCTCGGGACGCAAATGCAGGGTCAACCGAACCCCGACCGTATTGAACTGCTCGGGCGGCAGGTCGAGGTCCTCGATGCCCAACGTGTCGCCGCCGCGGATCGCCTTACGCCGAAAGCCGGTCACCTGCTCTGTAACCTCCAATCCCAAGAGCGACACGAGGCCTTGCGGACGCTCCACCATGCCGATCTGCATCGTCGGCGAAAGCGTGGTTTGGATCACGGGCGACGTGGTGTAGTCGGTTCGGCTTGGTTCGAGAACCACTCGGCTGCGTGCTGGGTCGTTCTCCACGACGATATAAGGTTCGCCACGGTGCAGGTAGATCGCGCCCACATGCGCCCACTGAGCGGCCCGCCATGCCTCCATTGTGCCAAGCTCGGCACCATTGGCCATCAAAGTCACGGCCCGACCACCCAGTCCGCGAATCGAAACGGCCCCCGCTGGCGGACTGTGCGAGGGATAGAACGCCATACCTCCCGACCATCGCAATTCGTTCGATTCGGCCAGTTCGCGAGAAAGCGGAAGCGCCGCTGGACTCCAAGCGCGCAGTTCGTCCTCGATCAGGGGTCTTTCGTATGCGGCACAGCGCAAGTGTCCGGCCAAAACATGCGGATTGTCGGGATTGCAGACCGCACTTTCACTGCGGCTGGAGACCAGAGCCTGCGCATCGCGCACGAGGAATTGCTCCATCGGGTCGTCGTGGGCCAAGAACACGGCCAGTCCCGGCTTGACCCCACGGCCCGCCCTGCCCGCTTGCTGAAACAGCCCGGCGATGGACCCCGGATACCCGTTCACGATCACGGCGTCCAACCCGCCGACGTCGATCCCCAGCTCCAGTGCGTTGGTGGCGGCAAGGCCCAGAAGGCGTCCCTGGGCGAGCCCTTGCTCGATGTCGCGCCGTTCCTTGGGAGTATAGCCGGCCCGGTACGCTTCCAGCCGTTCTGCGAGGTCCGGCGCAAGGTCGCGAGCGTAGCGCAACACGAGCTCGGCACCGTTCCGAGACCGGCAGAACGCCAAAGTCCTTACGCCTTCTCGGGCGCACTCGACCATCATGCGCGCAGCCGCGTGGCTTGGGCTCCCGACGCGTCCTCCCAAGACAAACGACCGACCACCCTGCGGCGAACCATCCCGATCCACCAGGACAACGTCGCGGCCCGTGATCGTGCGCACGTGCTCCACCGGGTTGCCGATCGTCGCACTGGCCGCCACGACCATGGGGCGGTTGCCATGCCACTGGCACAGCCGGAGCAACCGCCTGATCACATTGGCCACGTGGCTCCCGAACACGCCGCGGTAGACGTGCGCCTCATCCAGCACAACGAACCGCAGACTGCGCAGAAAGGGCACCCACAGGTCGTGTTTGGGAATCAGCGTGTGGTGTACGAAGTCCGGATTGCTGAGGACGATGCGCGCGAGGTTCTTGATGGCCGTGCGCTGGCGCATCGGCGTGTCTCCGTCGAGCGTCGCAGGGGAAATGCTCAAGGGCGAAGCGAGCGCGTCGAGCTTCCCAAGTTGGTCGTGGGCGAGAGCCTTGGTGGGATAGAGCACCAAAGCACGACTCATCGGCTCGCGCAACAACGCGTCGAGAATGGGCAGCTGGAAGCACAGCGACTTGCCACTGTTGGTGCCTGTGACCACCACGAAGTCCTCGCGCAAGAGGGCTCGGTCAAAGGCCTCGCGTTGGTGCCGGTATAGACGCACGAAGCCCAAATCGTGAAGGCGTTCCCTCGCGCGCGGATGGAGCGAATCAGGCAGGTCGGCCCACACGGCCTCGCGGGGCGGCAGTTCGATCACCTGGTCGATGCGCTCGTCGCGCACCCAGCGGTCGATCAGGGGACGCCACGGCTCATTCGGGATCGACAACCTCGGCCTCCAACGCCTCGTCCTTCTTGGGCTTGGAAGTCATCGTCACCGCCATGATGCTCAGCAGGAAGAGGATGGTCAGTGGCACCGCCATCATAATCAGACTGATCGGATCGCCGCTGGGCGTGAGCGCCGCAGACGCGAAGAAGATGAAGACGACCGAGTGACGCCAGTAGTGCTTCAGGGTGTCGGGGCCGAGAATGCCGACCTTGGCCAGGATGAAGACGATGATCGGAAGCTGAAAGCCGACGCCGAAGGCCGTGATCATCTTGACCGTGAAGAACACGATCTCCTGCGGCTTCTGGATAAGCTGCGTATTGGGATACTGCTCCAGATACCCAGCGAACCATTCGAAGGCGGGGGGCAACACCTGCCAGCACACAAACGCCCCCAACACGAAGAGAAGCGCGCTGATCGGCGCCGCGATCTGGATGGGTTTGCGCTCGTTCGGTTTGAGCCCTGGCGCGACGAAACCCCACAGCTGCAGCACGATGAACGGGATGGCGAGCGCGATGCCGATGGCGAACGAGAGCTTCAACCGAAACATGAACGGTTCGGTGATGCTGTGGAACGCATCCGTGTACTGGATGTGCTTGGGTATCGACGAGCGGACGAGGGTGTCGATCGTGCGGTAGAGCCAAGGCTCGATGAACCACCCGGCCACCCACCCGGCCACCAAGAACATCAGACTCCGGACGATGCGGGTCCGCAGTTCCTCGAGGTGGTCGACCAGAGGAGCACGAAACTCCTCCGGATCGAGGACGGAGGAGTTTCGTTTGAACAGCCTGAGCAGGCTGAAGAGGCCGGGCATAGCGCCCGAAGAGCCTACCTTTCCAACAGGAAGCGTTGCTTGACTTTGAGTCTATTGAGCGTGGCGTTCGTGCCCGTGGGCGCGCCAGGACGTCCCGCTCCACGGCCCATGCCGGGGAATCCTCCCGGAGGGCCACCCTGGAACGGGGGGCCGCCGCGCACACCGCCGGGGATGGCACCGGCGGGAGGTCCGCCCATTCCTGGAGGGCCACCCGCTCCCGG
>JBDHZD010000100.1:0-10154 GCA_039811705.1 Fimbriimonadaceae bacterium
GGTGCCGTTCGATGAGAGGCAGCGCGCTCATGACTGCGACGAATGTACCCGCTACCGATGCAGGCTCAGCGTCACGCCCATGGGCGCCGGACCCAGGTCGTTCGCCCGCTGGTTGAACCGCGACATGCCGCTTCGAGGGCCGACCGCCACCAAATCGAGCGAGCGGAACGCCTTGCCGTCCCAAACTCCTTGACCATAGATGGCAGCCTCGTACTTGCGGCTGCCGTCGTCCATCCGCACGCGTCCGCGATACTCGATCACGTCGCCCTTGCGCTGCTTGGTCAGTCGGGCTTATTCACGTCTTCGGCATCCCAAGTGGGCGCCTGACCCCGCACGTTGTCCACGAGTACTTCGCGCGCGATGTGGCGGACTGTGCTCTCTGGGACGGTTTCTAGGCCGTTGCCGCGCGGGACGAAGTCGGCAGCCTTGCCGACGCCGACCCAGTTCTCGTTCCACGCCCACCGCACGAACTCGGAGAAGTGGTTGTACACGCCGTCGAACCGTGCGCCGCTCCTGTCGCCTTCGCCCCTCGGCAGGTCGCGCAAGTTCACGCGGAACACGAGTTCGCCTTCGATGCCGGGGGGCAGACGGAAAGGCACTTCGGGGACGGGCTGGTTCGCGTAGTTTTTCTCGCGGCGCAGCGTCTCCCACCGCTCCAGGGCCCGTTCGATCCGCGCACGGATGTCGCCGGCATTGTCCGAAGCGGCGAACTTGCCTTCGAGGTATTCGGCGTTCGGGCCCATCATGTAGATGCCCTGCTTGGTGCCGGGGTGGTTCCACGCGCCGCGCGGCATGGCTTCGCCGTACCTCTTGAAGAACTGGTGGTCCGGGTTGTTGGCGACGCGCGCCAAGTTGTGCGGATCTTCGGGATAGAGCATGTACACCTCGTCCGCAACGGTCACGAAGTGCTTGCTGAGTTTCTTGATTTCAGGGTCTGACCAGACCAACTGGCGTCCTCGGACGCCGTTGTTTCACGTGCAGCCGAGCGGGTGGCCGTTCATGGTCCAGAACAGGATGGGTCGCCCGAGGCGCTTGGCTTCCTGCACGGCGGGCCAGAACTCGATCCTCCAGCCGATGTCCTTGTAGGATTGCTCCTGGGCGCTGGGCTGGATGAACTTGAGTAACTCGCGGAAGTTGCTCTCGTTCGGCTCCTGAACCTGCATGCCGAACAACACGGTGGCGATCGCGGCAACCATGAGCCTATCTTACACGAACCCCGGCTCGCCTTAGACCAGCGGGTTCCTGACGCGGAGACCGGGAAAGCGGCCGAAGTCCCGGTCGGCGGTCCAAAGTTCGCGCACCCCGTGGGCGACGTCGTGTCTCCGAACCCGCTGCCGGAATCGGGTTGGGCGGAGGGGCGGTAGCGACGCGAGCGACGTCTCGGCATGGATGATCTTCAGGGGCTCCTGCAGGGGAGGTGCTACGGGACGGATGGGGAGTCGCCAGCGCCTGAGGCGCCTTCATACCACCAGCCCAATCCGAGCCCGACAGCATCAAAGTCGTAATCTCCCAACTCCCCGAGAGAGTGAGGAGGGAATCTCGAACGCTTCGCCCAGGGAGTGACTTTTGCCCTATCTCGTGCAATCTCCGGATCTGAATGAGGCATAATAAGTTGCCGCACCCGATTTATGGGGTGGTGCGGGATCAGCCAGCTCCACGACTTCCTGATCGTCATGATCGCGACTGTCGCTTCGACTCTTGTCAAGCAAAATGGAGGTGCACATATGGGCAATGATTCCGATGGGTTCGATTCCCGACCGAACGTGAGCAAGCTGCTAAAAGCTCTAGCGGAGGTGAAGAGTGTTCTTCATACCGCATTGATTCACTTCGGAGCTGGTGTGGCCGCCCTCCCCTTTGGGTCTCGCTTGTGCACCGAGACTCATCACCAGTATTCGCAGGTCAAGAATCCTTGACGAATTCTGCATCCGCTTGCGTGGGCCAATGCAGGTCCAAGGCGTCGAGCGCGATCATGCACCCCGGCCTTCGTAGATCGCGTCGCGGAACTGTTCCCAAGTCGCATTCTGGAACTCGGGAGTCAGGCCGTTGCCGTCAACGCTGCAATCCCGGAGCTTGAAGGGCTTCTTCGGCTCTTCCTCCAGCACCTTGCGCAGCCCCTCTTCGATGAGCGAGCGCAGCGTCGTCTCGCGCTCGGCGGCGACGCGCTTCGCCTCGTCGAGCAAGGCGTCTGCGATTTCAACGGTGGTCTTCATGGTGGCTGTATGGGTTAGACGTTGTGGGTACCCATACGGTGTGCCGCATGGTCCGAGCCGACGCCTCTATCCGGGCCCAAGATCGGTGTGGACGAAGGCGTCGCCCTTGAACATCAGCCCCTCTCGCCGATCTTTGGCGAGGGCGTAGGAGAAGCAGTCGCCGAAGTTCAGGTTCGCACGGTGCCCCGATCCGCGCCCGAAGTCGCGATACGCCTCGCGCGCGATCTGCGCCTGCTCGAGCGTCACCGGGCAGATTTCGATGCCGAAGGTCTCGAGGAAGAGGTCGAACTTCCTGGAGACCACGGGACTGCGGGCGCGGTCGAGTACGGCGGCGGTCTCGACGTACGTCGCCGCCGACATGCGCAACCGACCAAACTCGGACCGCAGTCTCTCCATCCAGTGGTCCGCATCTGGCTCGCCGTGGAGCACGGCCACGATGACCGACGAGTCGACGATCACTGCGGCAATCCCATCTCGTCGTAGAGGTCGTCCACCTTGTACGCCAGGGCCTCCGGTGGCAGCGCTTCGCGAATCTCGCGGGCGATCATGAGCGCGTTCTCGTACCGTCGCTGGCACATCGGCTCCCTGTCCAGCGCCTCCCGCAGGGCATCGGTGACGGCCTGGGTGACGCTCACCGCCCGTCGCTGGGCCAACTCCTTGGCCATCCGGTGGGTCTCGGGGTTCTTGATGTTCAGCGACATGGTGCTATTCTACCACTAGAACGGCAGAATGGTAGAACATCTCACACCTTGAAGGTGGCATGGGCGTCCCGCCCATGGGTTCACACGAGGACTCCGGTCGCTCAGTCCGTCACGGGCGGGACGCCCGTGCTACGCTATGCCACAGGATTGACCGTCCGCAACCCGGCGAATCGCTGGAAGTCGCGGTCGTTGGTGGCCAGCGTCGCGTGCTGCTCGATGGCAAGAGCGGCGAGGTGCGCGTCGGCGACCAATTTGCCCCCGGCCCCGAGCGGTGCGAGCAGGTCCCGAACTCGGCCCAGGTGCCCCGGACCCGGATGTACGGCCACCACACCGGGCATCGCCATCCAGGCCTCCACCTCGTCCCACGCTTCGCCGAGCGAAAGGGGAGTTAGGAAGACGCGCTCGCTGGTCGAAAGCCGCACGAAGCCCAGTGCCACGTGCCACGGCATACCGACCCTTCCCTGTCCGTTGAGTTGATTCTCCCACCAGGTGCGAGCCGTGGCGTGGAACGGCGACTCCGCGTCGATGGCGTACAGCAGGACGTTCAGGTCGGGGATGATCATCACTCTAGGTCCAACCCGTGGAGGACTTCCCCGAACTTCTCGGGGTCGTATCCGGGGCGTAACCGCAGCGGTTTGGCTCGCACCCGGTATGGCGCGGCTGTTGTGCTCTCAGGCTCGAGCGCGGCCTCGATGAGTTCATTGACGACCTGGCTCAGCGACTTGCCTTCGCGTTCGGTCCGCTCGCGGATGGCCCGGTCAACTCTCGGATTGGGTGTGAACGTGGTGCGCATCGTGCATCAGAGTATATCCGATGCATGATGCAACATGGCCGTGGCATGGGCGTCCGCCCATGGGTCACACGAGGGTCCCGCTCGTGCGCTCCCTCCATCACGGGCGGGACGCCCGTGCTACGCTACACCCGCTCCCGTGCCCGCTTGAACGCCGCCAGCGCGAAGGCCAAGTCCTCCTCCGTATGCGCCGCCGAGGGCATCGTCCGAATCCGCGCCTTGCCCAGAGCCACCGTCGGATACACGATCGCGAGCGCGTACACCCCTTCCTCCCACAGGGCCCGCTCGAACGCCTGCGCCTTGGCTTCGTCCCCCACGAACACCGGCGTGATCGGCGTTTCGCTGCCCATCGTGTCGAAGCCCTCCGCCGCCAAGGCCTCCTTCCACCACTTCGCGTTCGCCCATAGGCGGCGCATCGGTTCGGGGTCGTTCTCCATCACGTCCAGGGCCGCGATCAGGGCCGCCGCCACCATCGGAGGGAGCGCGGTGGAAAACAGATAGGGCCGCCCGCGGTTGATCAGCCACTCCTTGAGCAGCGCCGACCCCGCGATGTAGCCGCCCACCACGCCCAGCGCCTTCGACAATGTCCCCAACTGGATGTCCACGCGGCCATACAGGTCGAAGTGCGACGTGGTGCCCGCGCCGTTCTTGCCCAGCACGCCGCTGGCGTGGGCGTCATCCACCATCACAAAGGCGTCGTACCGCTCCGCCAATTCCACAATGGAAGGCAATGGGGCGATGTCGCCATCCATGCTGAACACGCCGTCGGTGATGATCATGCGCTTGGCGAACCCCTGCGTCTCTCGAAGGATATGCTCCAGGTGGTCCATGTCCTTGTGCGCGTAGACGTAGCCGTCCGACTTTTTGTACTTGGCCGGGCTCAGCCGCACGCCGTCGATGATCGAGGCGTGGTTGAGTTCGTCGCTGATCACCACGTCTTGGTTGGTGAGCACGGCGGGGATGCAGCCGCTGTTGGCCGTGAACCCGCCCGTGAAGACCAGGACGCTCTCGACGTGTTTGAACTCGGCGAGACGGCGTTCGAGCTCGTCGTGGACCTCCATGGTGCCACCGATCCAGCGCACCGCCCCCGCACCGACGCCCCACTTCTCGACGGCCTCCAAGGCGGCTTGGCGGACCTTGGGGTGGTTGGCGAGGCCCAGGTAGTTGTTGCTGGAGAGGTTGACGACGTCCTTCCCGTCCATCCTCACCCTGCCCCCGGCCGGGGACTGGAGGATGCGGGGGGTCTTGTAGAGGTGCTTGTCGCGGAGTTCCTGGAGCGATTCGCCGAGCCAGCGCTGGAGGCCTGCGTTCATGGCCTGATTGTGGCAGGTGAGACGTATTCCAGGCGTCAGAGACCGGAAGTGAGCCTGAATCATGAACCAGAAACACGGATGAAGGCAGGCAATCCGAGTCTTGCCGGGCCAAGTTCTAGGACGTGCAGGTGAGTCGGGGATCATGGTTCGGCGGGGGGCGACCGATCCAAGCCGTTCGCGGAGATCCTACTGGCGAGTCAGCGGTTCGTTCTCGAAGGCGCCAATCTTGATTCCAAGAGCCTACTTGCGGTCGCGTTCTTCGGCCCATTCCCTGTGAAGCACCGGGTCGGGCTTGACTGAGCAAAGTCTGGGGGCCCTGGAGGACCCGACAAGGGATGACGCGAAGAACATTATAGATGGCAGAACTCTTGGTAGGTCAGGTTGCGCTTTTCATTGACTTTGAGAACCTCGTCCGTGGGGTTGCGGATCCCGATGCAATTGACTGCGAGGTCCTGTTTCGACTTTCCGAAGAGTACGGCCGCGTCCTCCTGGCGAATGCCTACGCCGACTGGCGCATGAAGGACGTCAACCAATACCAAACCGACCTCTACCGCCTGGGCGTCGAGTTGGTGCATGTCTTTGGCAAGGGTTTTGGAGTTGGGTTCAAGAACGCCGTCGACGTGAAGATGGCCGTCGACGCCATCTTGGCAATTTCGGCGATGCCTCATGTCGATACGTACGTGATCGTCTCGGGAGACCGTGACTTCATTCATGTACTCAAAGCGCTGCGGCGGCAAGGCAAAATGGTCATCGGCGTGTCGCCAAGTCGGGCGGCTAGCGACGACTTCGCCGCGCTGTGCGATCGCTTCGTTCGCTTTGAGGCCATTTCGGCCACTTATGACCAGCAGGAAATGCCAAGCGGGGAGGATATGGCAGGTCCTGGCATCCCGAGCCTTGGCGAAGTGCGCCAAGCCATCGCTTCGATGCTCAGGGACAATCCAGCCGGTATCAAGGGCGCTGCGATCAAGCCGGCTCTCAGGCGTTCCTTGTCGCCGAGTTTCGATGAGAGCGCCTATGGGTTTCCGCGCCTCATGGACCTCCTCTATAGCATGAACGATGTCGCAAATGTCGTGGTACCCCAAGGAGGAGGGGACATCCTCGTGCTGCCTGCAAGTTCGAAGACTGCCCAACCGACATCGGTCAACCCGCCATCCGAGCGTACAGAGGAACTCATTCAGCGTGCAAAATTGAAGTTCTATCGGTATCAGCGCGACCCGGAATGTCGTAGGAGACTGTTGACCCAGCTCTACGACGAGCTGGCCTTACGCGAAACCTTCCGCTGGGGGGACGTCGAAGCTACTCTGATCCCTGCAACCGCGGACTCTGACGCGCCTCTCAGCCCTACCTTCCTGAACCGGTATCGTAGTATGCTGATGCAGATGCGCGTGTTCGTGTTTGTGGATGAACAGATTGATGTTCCCCAACGCGAGAGACTGGCCCGGCTGAACCCGGACATCCGTTCCGCCGAAGCCCTGGTCAAACTTTACGAGGCCAACGTGGCTTACAAAGTGAAATCGGCAGCTGGACCCGAACGGCCCTTGACGGTTGCGGAACTGGCCCGCGTTTTGGGCTTGGATGAGACGTCGGCAGAAGTCCTGGAGTACTGCCAGGATCTGGTCGATCGTTCATCAGGAGTTGCTCCAGAGGGGAAC
This sequence comes from Fimbriimonadaceae bacterium, assembly GCA_039811705.1. GTDB lineage: Bacteria > Armatimonadota > Fimbriimonadia > Fimbriimonadales > Fimbriimonadaceae > UBA2387. The sequence goes on from JBDHZD010000100.1 coordinate 6,667, forward strand.
GACCCGGACTGAAGTGCTATCCACATTCCAATGATCACCGAACCCACCATCGCCCACCGGCCCGAGCGGCACACCGTCGGCATCCGCGTCCGAACCCCCTTCAAGGGCATGTTCGCCGTCGTGGACCAGCTCCTCAAGGAGCTGCGCCAGTGGGTCAACGCGCATGGCATCGCCGACCAAGGCCCGTTCTTCCTCCGCTACCACGTCGTCGACATGGAAGGCGAGATGGACATCGAGGTGGGCTTCGTGGTTCTCGAGCCAACACCCGGCGACGGAAGAGTCAGGCCGGGCACGCTCCCCGAAGGCGACTACGCCAACCTCACCTATTCCCGGTACGCCCTGCGCGGCAACAAGGCGCTGATCGGTTGGATCCGAGACAAGGGCATTGCGGTCGATGGCCAAACCACCCCGCAAGGCGACGCCTTCGCCTGCCGCTACGAGGCCTACCTGACCGACTACCGCGTCGAGCATCGGAAGTCGGCTTGGCAGGTCGAACTGGCGATCAAGGTGGAATAGCCCCGGAGGTACAACCCGCGGCATGCTTCGTGTCGTCGTCACCGGTGGGCCGGGAGTGGGCAAGACCACCGTGCTCAGCGAACTCGAGGCGATGGGCTATGCCGTCGTCGCCGAATCCGCCAGGGAGATCATCCGCGAGCGGCTCGCCCAAGGGTTGCCACCGCGCCCCGAACCGAAGGAGTTCGCCGCCGAACTGATCCGCCGGGACCGGGAAAAGCTCCGGCAGACGAGCGCACCAACGGTGTTCTTCGACCGGTGTCTGATCGAATCCGTCGGCATGGGCCGCGAGTGCGGTCTGCTGTCCGAGTCCGATGCACAAGCCATGCTCGACGGCCTGCCCTTCCACCGCAGCGTGTTCATCCTGCCGCCATGGCGCGAGATCTACGTCAACGACGCCGAGCGCGACCACACGTTCGAGCATTGCCAGCGGGTCCACAAAGCTCTGGCGGAATGGTACGCCGCATGTGGGTACGACCTTCGCGAAGTGCCGCCAGATGTCCCGCGCCAGCGGGCGGAACGTATCCTTCGCGAACTCAGAGTTCCTTGATGAACACGTTCCGGAACCAGAGCGTGTTGCCGTGGTTCTGGAGTTCGATCTGGCCGCGGGGATAGATGGGCTTGTCGCGCTCCCAGTAGTTCTCCATCACCACGTTGTCCGTGACCAGCGTCCCGTTCAGCCAGACGCTGACGCGTTCGCCGCGCATCACGATGCGGAACGTGTTCCACTCGCCGACGGGCTTGTCGGCCTTCACCAGAGGATTCGAGGGGTTGCGCTGGTTGTTGTAAAGCCCGCCCGAGCCGAGGTCGTTGTCCCAAATCTGGACCTGGGGCGCGCCGCGCAGGTAGATGCCGCTGTCGCCGCCCTTGAGAATTTTCCAGTCCACCCAGAGCTCGAAGTCGCCGTAGTCTTTTGCCGTGCACAGGCTGTCGCCCTTGCCGTCGAACTCCAGCGTGCCGTCGACCACTTTCCAGTGCGCGCGCATCTTTTGGTCGGCGTTGGCCTGCTCGGAGGCCAGCGTCTCGGCGTCCATCTTGGCCCGCTGGGGAGGCGAGGCCACCAAGCCCTTCCATCCCGAGAGGTCGCGACCGTTGAACAGAGCGACGAAGCCTTTCGGGGGCACGTTGAGGGGCTGGCCCTGCACAAGCAAGGCGGCGACAAGGGCGAGCATGTCCCGATTGTACGCCAAGCGGTCAGGGCGTCGACTTCAGACCGGCGTAGAGACCACGTCGGCGAGGCCCCACATGCAGACGAACGGGCCCGCAAAGTTTCGACAGGGGAGGGCTGGAGCGGGTGACGGGACTCGAACCCGCAACATTCAGCTTGGGAAGCTGACGCTCTACCATTGAACTACACCCGCGGGCAGACCCCAAGACGTTACCCCAAGCCGCCGCAGGTATGTTAGGGGGGTGCGCCGCGCCTTTACTCTGATCGAACTCCTGGTCGTCATCGCCATCATCGCCATCCTCGCCGCGATGCTGTTCCCTGTGTACGCGCAGGCCAAGGAGTCCGCCAAGCGGGCCACGTGCATCAGCAACCTGCGCCAACTCGCCATCGGCATGAAGCTCTACGCCGCGGACGACGACGACCGCACGATGCCCAGCGCCTACATGACCGCGACCGGCGTGACGTACTGGAACGAACTCATCCACCCCTATGTGAAGAGCACCGACGTGTGGCACTGCCCGTCGTCGTCGGTGTCCAAGGTGGATGCCAACATCGGGTCGATCTCGACCCACTACGGCTACAACGCCTTCTATTTGACGGGGCTGCTCACCGACTTTTCGAACGTGTTCGAGCAGTCGCCGGTGTCCGAATCGGCTGTGGAGTTTCCGAGCGAGACGGTGAACCTCGTGGACGCCAAGGCCTCGGTCGACGGGAGCTGGTGCGGCGACGATGGTCGCTACGTGCTCCCGCCATCGCTGGCCGACGCGGAGTGCTGGGGGCGGCCGAATTGGCTGCACACGCAGAAGGCGAACGTGTTGTGGCTGGACATCCACGTGACCTCCCGGTCGCTAGGTGCGCTTTATCAGAACCAGGACCCCGCGGACCGCTGGTTCGACCTGCGGTAGACGGCGCGACGCCCTAAGGTTCGGCCCGCGCGAACCCCAACCGGGACCGGGGTGCCACGGTCTGACCGGCCCCGCCCAGCATCCGCATATCAGGAACGCCTCTGCCGGGCAGACCGTGTTCGTCTCGCCACCAGATGGTCTGAGCACCCGGCATGTCGATCGTCAAGCGTGATGTTGCCCGCCGTGCCCCTCGCAGTCGACTGCCAAGAGTCCATAGAACCGGGATATCCGCGTAAATCGTGGCAATGCCCCGACCCCGGCGTGTAACCTCGGGCCGAGGAGTTACGACACCGATGTTGTGGACGATCGCGCTTTCGCTCGCCATGAGACAAGGGGCGCCGACCGGGTTCGGCCCCGCCACTGTCGCCTTCCCTCTCACTGTGCAGGGCAACCCGTTCGATCCCGACGCCAACGATGTGCGCGTCCGGTTCGTCCAGGGCGTCAAGACCGAGGAGCGGCTGGCGTACTACGACGCCGACGGCCAGTGGAAGGCCGTGCTTCGGGCCAACACCGGCGGCACGTGGGAGGCGACGGCCCTTCACAACGGCAAAGTGGTGGCCGAGAAGTTCGCCAGCGTGACCCTGAACCCAAGCGGCGACGAGGGGTTCGTGCGGCGGCACCCCAATGCGACCAACCGCTTCGTGCTGGACAACGGCGGCGGCTACTATCCCATCGGCCACAACATCGGTTGGCAGGGACCCGACCAGATGGAACTCACCGAGCAGATCGCCCTGCTCGGCAAGAGCGGAGGCAACTGGACGCGCATCTGGGCGTGCCACTGGGACGGCAAGAACCCGTGGTGGAAGGTCGGCGACCTCGAGGCTGCACGCGATAGGTTCTGGTTCGAACCCATCCAGCGGTGGGATGCTCTTATCGCGGCGTGCGAACGGGCAGGCGTGCGG
>JBDHZD010000101.1:0-10104 GCA_039811705.1 Fimbriimonadaceae bacterium
CGGGCGTCGGAGAGATCGAAGCCATCGTGGTGGACGACGAACTGGGGTTCGTCTACTGCGCCGACGAAGCGTACGGCATCCGAAAGTACCACGCAGACCCCGACGCGTCCGCCGATGAACTCGCGACGCTGGCGACCGACCCCTTCGAAGGCGACCGCGAAGGCCTCGCGATTTATGCTCTGCCCGGCGGCGAAGGCTACTTGGTGGCGACGGAGCAACTCGAGGGCGACTCGCGCTATCACATTTACGAACGGGGCGGCGAGCATCGTTTGCTCAAGATCATTCAGGGTGGCGCCGATTCGACCGACGGCATCGAGGTGCTGTCCGCCAACCTCGGGCCCCAGTTTCCCGCCGGAGCTTTGATCGCGATGAACAGTGCGCGCAAGAACTTTCTTGTGTTCGATTGGCGCAACATCGCCGAGACGGGCGAGCCCAAACTCGGCGTCGCCAAGTAGTATCTCTCTGTGATTCCGCAACGCGCGTTGCCCCGAGTGTTCGTTCCGGGCGCGTCGGCCGACGCGCCGATCCCTCTGTCCGATGCCGAATGGGACAAGCTGCGCAAGGTGTTGCGCATGGGGGTCGGGGACTCGCTGGCGGTCCTGCCGGACGATGGGACGCTCATCCGGTGCACGCTGGCCCACAAAGTGGCCCAGCCCGAATCGGTGGAGACCTTGGCGACCGAGTCCTCGCGGCGCATCGTGCTGGCCCAGGCGCTTCCCAAGGGGGATCGGCTGGACGATCTGGTGCGCGGCTGCACGGAGGTGGGTGTTGCGGGCTTCGTGCTCTTTCCCGCCGACCGCTCGGTGGTCAAGTGGGATGCCGCAAAGTTCCGACAGAAGGTGGTTCGGCTGGAAGCGATCGTTCGCGAATCGGCGGAGCAATCGTATCGGGCGCGGTTGCCGAAGCTGGCGACGGCTGACTCGCTGACGGAGGTCCTCGACCGGTACCCGAACGCTGTCGTCCTTTCCGAGGTGGAGGGTGTGGGCCGGGGAGTTCGCCAGGCGCTGAACGGGCGCGAAGAGGCCGTGCTGGTCGTCGGACCCGAAGGAGGCTGGTCGCCGCGCGAGGTCGCCTCGATCGGCGAGCGGGCGGCCACGATGGGACCCCGGGTGTTGCGGGTGGACACGGCGGCGGTGGCGGCTTGCGCTCTGGCCCTGCTCGACGAAGGGCCATAGGTAGACTCCCGGCCATGCGCCCCGATGGCCGCCTGAACGATCAGCTTCGCCCCTGCACCATGGAACGTGGATTCGCCAAGTTCGCCGAAGGCTCGTGCCTGATCAAAATCGGCGACACGCACGTCCTGGTCACAGCGACGGTGGACGACGGTGTGCCGCGCTTCAAGAAGGGCTCGGGCTCCGGTTGGCTGACCGCCGAATACGCCATGCTGCCCCGTTCGGGTCGTCAGCGCAACCAACGGGACAACCAGCGCCCGAACGGCCGCTCGCTGGAGATTCAGCGCCTGATCGGGCGTTCGATGCGTTCGGTGGTGGACCTGAGCCGCATGGGCGAACGCACGATCACGCTCGACTGCGACGCGATTCAGGCCGACGGAGGCACGCGCACCGCGGCCATCACGGCCGCCTACGTCGCCACCTACGACGCCATGCGGTGGATGATCAAGCAACGCATGATCGACCGCGTGCTGTTCAAGGACTCCATCGCCGCCGTCAGCGTGGGCGTCTGGAAGAACCAGGAGATCCTCGACCTGAACTACGACGAAGACAGCGTGGCCGAGGTGGACATGAACGTCGTCATGACGGGTTCGGGCAAGTTCGTCGAGATTCAGGGCACCGCCGAGGAGTCGCCGTACACGGCGGCCACGTTGGGCACGCTGCTCAAGCTGGCTAAGCACGGGATCGACGAGTTGACGGTCCTGCAACGAGACGTGCTTGGGATCGAGTGACCCGAAAAATAGAAACCGCCGGCGAATGAGCCGGCGGCGTATTTGAGTCCATCAGAGGTCAGCATTGCTGGGCGTGATCCGACCTCGATGGGAATGAACTCCTCATTGATAGCACGGAAAGGCGCGATTCGCAAGGAAATCTGAACATTTTCTGTCAATTTCATGTCGTGAAGATGTCCTTTCAACCCCTCCCCGGCCCTCCCCAGGCTGGGGGAGGGAGTCGAGAAGTGCGTCCCGCGCTGAGCATGGCGACCGGACTAAACTAGCCGCAGGTTCAAACGAAGCGACATGAAAGCGGTGGTCATGGCAGGCGGCGAGGGGTCCAGGCTTCGACCCATCACCGTCAATCGTCCGAAGCCCCTGGTGCCCATCTGCAACCAGCCGATCATGGAGCACATCGTCACGCTCCTGAAGCGCCACGGCATCACGGAGGTCGTCAGCACGCTCTACTACCTCGGCGACGAGATCCAGGCTTACTTCGGGGACGGGTCCGACCACGGCATCTCCATGACCTACAGCGTCGAAGACACGCCTCTCGGGACGGCTGGCAGCGTGAAAAAGGCCGAGCGCTTGTTGAGCGACGGAACGTTCGTCATCGTCTCGGGCGATGCGCTGACCGACTGCGACCTGACCAAGGCCATCGAGTTCCACAAGCGCAAGAAGAGCATGGCCACGCTGATCCTTTACCGTGTGCCCAACCCGCTCGACTTCGGCGTGGTCATCACGGGCGACGACGGGCGCATCCTGCGGTTTCTGGAAAAGCCGAGCTGGTCCGAAGTGTTCAGCGACACGGTGAACACGGGGATGTACATCCTCGAGCCCGAGGTGTTCGACCTCATGGAGGTGGGAGGCAACTACGACTGGTCGAAGGATATCTTCCCGCGCATTCTAGCCGAGGGCAAACCACTGTACGGCTACGTCATGGACGAGTATTGGTGCGACGTCGGATCGCTGACCCAATACCGCGAAGCTCAGGAAGACATGCTGAGCGGCAAGGTGAACCTGCCCGTGGCCGGCGCGGAGTTCCAACCCGGCGTGTGGGTGGACGTGAACACCGTCATCGAAGAGGGTGCCGTGATCGCGGCTCCTGTGTGCATCGGGCGCGGCTGCAAGATCAAAGCGGGCGCCACCCTCGGCCCTTACACCACGATCGGCGACAACTCGCTCGTGATGGAGAACGCGACCGCCGAGCGTTCGGTGGTGTGGGACGGGGCGTACATCGGGCTCAACGCGGGCATCCACTCGGCCACGTTGGGTTCGCGCGTGACCGTGAAACGCGATGCGGTCGTCCGGGAGGATGCGGTGGTGGCGGACCGGTGCCTGCTCGACGTGGGCAGCCTGGTGCGGCCGCGGGTGAAGCTCTGGCCCGACAAGATCATCGAGCGAGGCGCGACCGTGACGATGTCGCTGGTGTGGGGCAACAAATGGCGCGGGCAGCTGTTCCGCGAGCTGGGTGTGGCGGGCCTTTCGAACATCGAGATCACGCCCGATTTCGCCACTCGGCTCGGCTCGGCGTTCGGCTCGTGCCTGCCGCCCCGCAGCAAGGTGGTGACGGCGCGCGACTCGACGCGCAGTTCGCGAATGGTGAAGCGGGCCATCATCGCGTCGCTGTTGAGTGTGGGTTGCGACGTGCTCGACCTTCGCAGCAGCGCTCCGTTGCCCATCACGCGCCATTTCATCAAGGCGAGCGGTGCGGCGGGCGCGATCAACGTCCGCAAGTTGCCGGGGAACTCGCGCGTCACGCTGGTCGAGATGCTCAACGCTTCGGGGGCCTACATCTCCAAGAACCTCGAAAGGAAGGTCGAGACGACCTTCTTCCGCGAGGACTACCATCGCGCGGACCCCGACGACTTGGGTGTGATCGAGTTCGCCAGCCGCGCCATCGAGGAGTACCGCGCCGACTTCTTCCGGCACCTCGGTGGCGCGAAAACGGGCAAGACGATGCGAATCGTCTGCGATTTCGGCTTCAGCGCTCTCGCGTCGATCTTCCCTTCCATGCTCAGCGAACTGGGCGTCGAATCGCTCAGCCTGAACGCCTACAACGACGCCAAGCGCTCTCCAAGGACCCCCGCCGAGATCGACCTTCATCTGGACAACCTGAAGTCCATTGTGGGCAAGCTGGGCTACGACATCGGCGTGCTGTTCACGGAAGAAGGCGAGCGGATCACAGCGGTCGACGATCAGGGACGGTTGGTCCAGGGCAATGCGCTGTTGGCTGTGGTGGCCACGTTGATCGCCCAGACGCATGCTGGGGCGCGGATCGCGATGAGTGTCGCTGCTCCTTCCTCGCTCGAGCGGCGCTTGGTCGATCAAGGAGCGCAGGTGGTGCGGACCAAGGCCGACACACGTTCGCTCCTTGACGCGGGGGTCGCAGAGGGCGCGACGTTCGCCGGCGACGACCGGGGTGGATTCCTGTTCCCGGAGCTGCATCCCGGCTTCGACGGCATGTTCGGGTTCTGCAAGCTGATCGCCATGCTTCAAGCGACGGGTACCACGTTGAGCGAGTTGTTGGACGCTCTGCCCAAGTTCCACACGGCCTCGGAGACGTTGCACTGTCCGTGGGAAGTGAAGGGTTCGGTGATGCGTGTGCTGGCCGAAGAGGCCGCCGAGGCCCAGGTGGAGTTGCTCGACGGCATCAAGGTGTTTTCGGAAGGCGGATGGGTGTTGGTGCTACCGGACTCGGTGGACCCTGTGTTCCATGTCGTGGCCGAGAGCGACAGCGACGAGGGTGCGCGCGAGCTCGTGGCACAGGCCGTGGAGAGGATTCGGTCCATACAGACAGATGCCGAGCCCGCCCCCTAGGGACTCGGACCCGCCACTTCGTTCACCGGCGCAGGTAGCGTGAACTCGGGGTGAGCGGGGTTTGTCATGAGAATGCGAAGACGCACCATGCCCGTCGCCATCCAGCTTGCCGGAAGGCATGCCGAGCTTGATGAGCTGGATCCACAAACCGTGAGGGCTGCCGTTGGGGGTGTATCGGGGAGGCCTCTCGTCATCGCCAGCGTTCTGCTGGCTCTCGGCTTGGCCGGCTCGGCTCTGGCCCAGAGCGGGTCCGTTTGGGCATGGGGCGGGAACGGCTATGGTCAACTCGGCGACGGCACCGTCGTTGCCAAGCCTGCACCCATCCAAACCCATGGGTTGCAGAACATCGCAGAACGGCGACGGCTCGGTGAGCAGAACAGACTTTCTGATCCTTCGGCAGAACTTCGGAAGATCGGGCTTGTAGAGTCGGCCGTACGACGCGCGGGGGCGGGGCCGTTCGGCTCCGCCCCCGCCGGACCATAATCAGGCATCGCGAAGCGTCCGCCCGCCAAACCCAAACCAAGTCCGTGGCCCTATGTGGTGCCGATTCTCGTGTTGTTGGCCAGCATCTATCTGTTCTGGGTGCTGCCGTTCCAGTTGGGCGACCGGGAGCAGGAGGTCCAATTCGCCGATGAGCCTAAGCGGACCGCGCCGCCTCGATGAAGGCGCGGACTTTGGCCCAGTCTTTCACTCGGGGCGAGGACTCCACGCCGCTGCTGACGTCCACGCCTGATGGGCGAACCTGCTGAATCGCCTCGGCGACGTTGTCGGGGGTCAGTCCGCCGGCTAGCACCACCGGTCGCGGCGACCGGCGCACGACCTCGGCGGCCAAGGCCCAGTCCACGCGGACCCCGGTTCCGCCATACGCACCAGAAACGGCCGCATCCAGCACCCATGCATCGGGGTCGGCTTGCGAGAGGAAGCCAAGGTCGTCTCGCACTGCCAGCGCATGCGCCCGCAATAGCCTGAAGCCTGGGGCGGAAGCCAGTCCGTGCGCCTGTATCCCCGCAAAACCAGGGCAGATGTCCCAGTTCACCGACGTTCCGAAGACCGCCACCGTGGTTGCGAAGGGATGGACACGCCGGACGTGGGCGAGAAACGAGGGGTCTTCGGCGACGCACCGCGGGCTCGACGGCTCGAGAACCACGCCCACCGCGTCGGCTCCGCACTCGATGGCGAAGTCGAGGTCTCGCGCCGACGTCAGCCCACAGATCTTGACGCGGGTCACCAGCCCATGACCTCTCGCACCCGTCCCTCCACGTCGGGTGCGCTGCAGAACTCGGTTCCGATCAGCGCCGCGCGTGCTCCGGCGGCGCGGACGCGCTCGATATCCTCGTGGCAACGCAGGGCGCTCTCGCTGACGGCCAGAACACCCTCGGGAATTCCGGGGATCAGACGCTCGCTGACGGTAAGGTCGGTCTTGAACGTGGACAGGTTGCGGTTGTTGACGCCCACCATCTTCGGCTTCAGGCGAAGCGCGGTCTTGAGTTCGTCCTCGTCGTGGACTTCGACCAACACATCGAGGCCAAGTTCGACCGCTTCGCCGTAGAGATCCTGAAGAAGCCCCCGGTCGAGTCCGGCGACGATGAGCAACACGGCATCCGCGCCCCATGCACGGGCCTCGAGGAGTTGGTAGCGGTCGAAGACAAAGTCCTTTCGGAGACACGGCAGGCCGGTGGCGGCTTTGGCGCGCTTCAGGTTTTCCGGGGACCCCTGGAAGAAGACCTCGTCCGTGAGCACGCTCAGTGTGTGGGCTCCAGCGCGTTGGTAGGCCGTTGCGACTTCGACGGGGTCGAGCCCGGCGCGGATGGTGCCTTGCGACGGACTGGCCTGTTTGACTTCGGCGATCAGAGCGACGGGTTGCGGGGCGGTTTCGAGCGCGCGGACGAATCCCAGCGGAGCGGAGGCTTCGCGAGCTTCCCGTTGCAGGTCGAGGGTCGGTTTCTTGGCCTTGGCGATCCGCACCTCCTCACGTTTGGTGGCGAAGATTTCGCGCAGTCGATCGCTCATGGTTTGGCTGGCACCAGTTGCTGCGTGGTGTAGACGATGGCTTCCAGTTTGGTCATGGTCAGTCCGTTGCGGATGGCCGCGCGAGCCTTGGCAGCCGCTTCGCTCAAATTGGATGCGGCACCTCCGAGCCAGATGGCGGCCGCCGCGCTCGGGATGATGGCCAAGCTGCGGGGCGAGTTGACCTCGTACAGGGCTTCGCGCAAGATTTCGGCGTTCGTCTCGACATCGACGCCCGGCAAGATGTCGTTGGGTTCCAACCGCTTCAGCCCGAGTTCCTCGGGAGTGATCGTCTTCATCTCGACCGCTCCGTCGCGCAGTTCTGCCACATGGGTGGCCGCGACGGGGGAGATTTCGTCGAGTCCGTCTTCGCTGTGGACGACCATTGCGCGATCCGATCCCAGCATGCGCAGGGCCTCGGCCATCGGGCGCAACATGGCTCTGTCGTAGACACCGATCAGCTGACGTTTGGCGCCCGCGGGGTTGGCCAACGGTCCCAATTGGTTGAACACGGTTCGTACGCCGAGCTCTCGGCGCGCTTTGCCCATGTGTCGCATCGCCGGATGGTGGCTGGGTGCAAACAGGAAGACGAATCCGCATCGCTCCAACACGCGGACCAAAACTTCGGGGTCGTCGGAGAACCGTACGCCCAGTTGCTCGAGCACGTCTGCAGACCCGCAAGCGCTGGTTACGCCCCGGTTGCCGTGCTTGGCGACTTTTGCACCCGCGGAAGCGGCCACGATGGCGGCGGCGGTGGACATGTTGAAGCTTGGCTTTCCGCCACCGGTGCCGCACGTATCCACCAACCGCTCGAATCGGTGATCGAGCATCGTGGCCTTGGCGCGCATGGCGCGCGCGAACCCTGCGAGTTCGTCGGGCACGACGCCCTTCATGCGCAACGCCATGAGGACGCCTCCGATCTGGGCTTCGGTGGCGTGGCCCTCCATCAGCCAGTCCATCAGCCCTTCGGCTTGTTGAGCCGCAAGGTCCCGACGGTCCACGAGCTGCTGGAGGGTCTCGGCGAATTGCATTGTGCGTTGCCTGACATTCTAGTCGTTCTGGGCGCGGTTTGGACGCTCTCGATGCCGATAACACGCGCTTGCGGGCGTTCAAAGGGTCATCTGACCCGTGCGTTGGCCAGAGTGGGGTATCATTCGCGCCGTTACGGTCTTGACTCGAGTGTTTCCCAAGATTCCGCTCTCCGCGAGTTTTGTAAGAAGCGAAAGGACAATGACGTACGAAACTCGGCGGGCCTGAGCCCGCTCTCGGAGGCCTATCTTGGCAAACAAAACCCTATACGTTGGCAATCTGTCTTACTCCAGCACGGAGGAGACCCTTCTCGCAGCGTTCGCGCCTTATGGCGCGTCCAGCGCCCGCATCGTCGAAGGCCGTGGTTTCGGTTTCGTGGATGTGGACGCCGACCAACTCGAGGCCGCGATCGGCGACAAGCACGGTTCGCAGCTTGACGGCCGCACCCTCACGGTGAACGAAGCCCGACCCCGCGGCGAAGGCGGCGGTGGCGGCGGCGGTCGTTCCGGCGGCGGCTACGGCGGCGGCGGTGGTCGCTCCGGTGGCGGCGGCTACGGCGGCGGCGGTGGTCGTTCTGGTGGCGGCGGCTACGGCGGCGGTGGTCGCTCCGGTGGCGGTGGCTACGGCGGCGGCGGTGGTCGCTCCGGCGGCGGTCGCTCCGGCGGCGGTCGCTGGTAAGCGATTCGCTCCCACAACATCTCGCACAGGGCTCGCTCTTCGGAGCGGGCCTTGATGATTTTGCCCCCTCGGTCGCTTCGCGACATCTCCCGCAAGCGGCGGAGGGGCATTGAATCCCGCATGATTCGGTCTACCATAGTGTCATGTGGATCGCCGACGCCGCGCGTTCGCGGACGATCGACCAACAAGCCATCCACGAGTTCGGCATCCCCTCTCGCGAACTGATGGAGCGGGCTGGGCAGGCTGTACTCGAGGCTTTGTTGCCCATGGTGGACGGCAAGCGACGCGTCGTGGTCGTTTGTGGGCCTGGCAACAACGGAGGCGACGGCTTCGTGGTGGCTCGGTTGGCAGTCGAGCATCGCCTTCCGGTTGTCTGTTGCGCCTTCTCGACCGATCGCATGTCCTCTGATTGCCGCGAGCAACGGGATCTGGCCACAGCGGCAGGCGTGCCCGTGGTGGAAGACGCGCAACTCCTGGCAAGCCTCGGTCCCGACGACTTGGTTGTGGACGCTTTGCTCGGAACGGGGGCAACTGGAGCGCCGCGAGGGTGCATCGCGGACGCCATCGCCACCATTGCGGATTCGGGCGCGACGTGCGTGGCCGTGGACATCCCGAGCGGGATCGACTGCAACACGGGGCGTGCGGTGGGACCTTTTGTTCGGGCGGCGAGGACCGTCACATTCGGCTTACCCAAGCCGTTTCTCTTCTTGTCCGAGGGGTTGGAGGCGTCGGGTGATTGGTCTGTGGCCGAAATCGGGTTTCCGCGCGGGTTGCTCGAGGTGCCGACCGGGGTGCAGCTTGTCGACGGCAAGTGGGTCGCTTCGCACCTGCCGCGTCGCTCGCGCAACAGCCACAAAGGCGCGAACGGAAGCGTCCTCGTCGTCGCGGGCAGCGAGCGGATGACGGGAGCGGCGGTGTTGGCTGCCTCCGGCGCGCTTCGTGCGGGTGCGGGCTTGGTCACCGTGGCTGGGGGTTCGGATGTTTGTCGTGCTGTGCAGGCCCAGTTGCCCGAGGCGATGGTGTTGCCTTTCGCCGATCCCGCCGACCTTCTGGCGTTTCAGGACCGGGTGGATGCGTTGGTGTTCGGTCCGGGGTTGACGCCGCCCGTGGCCAAGTCGCTGGCCGCCCGATGGGCTCCGCACTGGAACAAGCCCGTGGTGCTCGACGCCGACGCGCTGGGGCAGGAGATGCCCGTATGGCCGGGCCCGGCTGTGGCGACGCCGCATCCGGGAGAACTGGGACGGATGCTGGGTTGCTCGGCGGGCGAAGTCCAATCCGACCGCTGGGGGTGCGCGCGGCGGGCGGCCAAGCGGCTCGGCAAGGCGGTGTTGCTCAAGGGCGCGGCCAGCGTGGTCGCGTCTCCCTCAGGGTGGCTCTGGGTGAACTCGACCGGCAACCCGGGCATGGCCGCTGGTGGCATGGGCGACGTGTTGTCGGGGGTTGTGGCGACCCTGTTGGCACAGGGGCGACCCTGCTGGAAACCCGTTTACGGCAGGCCGAATGCGTTTTAGCGCGGCGTCGGGGGGTCATTCTGCCGTCGGGGACCGATCCAGAGCGGGCGGCGCGCGAGGCGGATGTCTGGACTTACGCCGTCTTCAGCGTGGCCTTGTTACGTCAGATCGGCACGGTGCTCGCCCCCCTGGCCGTTGTGTTGTGGTCCCAACAAGACCAGCCGCTGGGCCGCT
>JBDHZD010000102.1:0-10104 GCA_039811705.1 Fimbriimonadaceae bacterium
AGATGCCCGAACAACGAGGCTCGCAGGCCCTTCACCTTGGGTTGGATCAGTTCGATGTCGCGTTGGAAGTAGATCGGAATCCACGGGCCCTCTTTCAACACGATGTCCTCTGCTTGGGCGTAAAGGGCGAGACGCTTAGCCTCGTCCTGCTCGACGTCGGCCTCTTTGACCAAGGCATCGAACTGCGGGTTGCTGTAACCCATCTTGTTTTCTGGCCCGTAGGGATAGGTGGCCAGCATGAAGCTGAGGAAGTTCTCGGGGTCGAGGTAATCCGCGCCCCATCGCATGTGAAAGAACTGGAGGTCGAATGAGTCCTGACGCTCGAGGTACGCCCGCCACTCCATCGTGCGCTGGGTGATCTTGACCCCCAGATTCTTCTGAAGCTGGGTCGCCACGGCTTCGGCAACCACACGCACGTCGGGACGGTCCTCTCGGTAAGTCAGTTCCAGAGGCGGCATGCCCTGCCCACCGGGGTAACCGGCGGCCGCGAGCAATTCGACAGCCTTCTTCGGGTCGTAGGGCAAAGGCTTCGCTTCGGGTCGGTATCCCAACACGCCCTTGGGCACAATCGAGTTCGCCAATGTATTCACACCGCCAAGAACTTCATTGACGATCTGCTCGCGGTCGATCGCCATATGGAACGCCTGACGAACGCGAACGTCTTTGAATGGTTCGTACTTGATCGGAGCCAGGCCGACATACCATGTGGCCGCTCGGTCGAAGTAGTGCACGTGGTCTTTGATCTTCGGATCCGCCAGCACCGCCGCCAGGTCTTGGCGTTCGAGCATGACCAGATCGACTTCCCCGCTCTTGTACTTGTTGAAACGGGTGGCCGGGTCCTTGATCACGGGCCGCTCGATCTTGGCCACCTTGGGAGCGCCCCCGTAATAATCCTTGTTGGCGGCCATGACGAACAGCTGCTCCGGCACGAACGACTCGGCCTTGAACGGGCCGGTCCCGACCATGTCTTTGACGTCGCGAATCTCCACGGGACCGACCGAGTCCTTGGGCAACACAAAGAACGCCGCGTATGTCATCTTGCCGAGAATGTAGGGCCGCGGCTTGTCGATCTGCACGGTCAGCGTATGGTCGTCGACCACCTGAACGCCCGAAATCTCCTTGGCTGCCCCCTCCACGTACTCCTTGGCCCCAACGATCTCTGCCATGTACTGGCCCGCTGTGGGCGAACCAAGATCGGGGTGGCAGGCGCGCTCCCAGCTCCACTTGACATCGTGCGCCGTCAGCGGCGCTCCGTTGTGGAACTTGACGCCCTTGCGCAGGAAGAATGTGAACGTCATTCCGTCATCCGACACTTCCCACCGCTCGGCCAACTGACCGACCACGCGATTGTCGGTGCCCCAAGCGACCAGCCCTTCGAAGATCTGCTGAAGCAGGTCGATCGTGTCTCCGTCGCGGACCATCCCCGGGTCGAGCGTCGTGGGATTGGTGACGATGGGGTAGCGGAACGTGTTCTCTTTGCCTGCGCTTGCGCGCTCGGAGAATCCACCTTGGCAACCAGACAGGAGTCCCAATGCGACGACGGCTAGAGCCGGCAACAAGAGGCGACGAAACATCGCTTCAGTATAGACTTTGGGCGTCGTACGATTTGCCCCGCCCCAGATACCCGAAGGCCTCCCCAAGCCACCCGCATGGTTGCTCGGCGACGGGCCGGATCGGGACATCGTCCTGAGTTCGCGTGTACGCATCATGCGGAATCTGGCCGGTCACCGGTTCCCAGGCAAGATGGACGAGGCCGAGGCCTTCGGCGTATGGGTTCAAATCGCCAAGGCGATGACCGAGCTGTGTCCAGAACAACTGGACGCGAAGGACTTCAGTGCGCACGTCGCTTGGCGCCTGATTCCGGCCCATTTCCACAGTTCGAGAGGTCGGGGAGCGCTTGCGAACCAGAGCCGTTCGCTCGTCTGTCTGGTCAACGAAGAGGACCATGTCAGGGTCCAAGCCATCGAGCCCGGGCTCAGGTTAGACCATGCGTCGAGCCGGGCCATGGGAGTCGTCCAAGCCCTCTCGGCCAATCTGGATTGGGCCTTCGCGCCCGACTGGGGCCATTTGGCGGCAAGCCCGTTCAATTGTGGTGCGGGCCGGCGTCGCGGCGTTTTGCTGCACCTGGTTGGATTGCAGGCCTGCCGAAAGCTTGGAGCCTTGGTCCAGGCCGTCTCGTCACAGGGTTTTGTGGCTCGAGGGGCCTTCGGCGAGGCCAGCAGAGTGGTTGGAGCACTCCTTCAAGTCAGCGACGTGCGCGAACGGCCCGAAGAGTTCGACGCCCTTGTACGGTCGATTGTCGCCCGCGAACGCGTCGCGCGTGTCCAGGCGGCAGACAAGCTGGAAGAACTGTCAGAGAGGGCCGTGCAGACGCTGAGCAGCCACCACATGCTGTCGCTTCCCGACGCGTTGGCTGTTCTGAGCCTCGCTCGCTGGCAGGCGTCTGCGTGTGGTTCCGAACCGCTGTTCAGGATCGACGTCCTCTTGGGCGGGTGCGAGCCCACCTCGGCGGCGACCGATCGGGCCGCCGCGCGGCGGCGGTGCCAGTTCCTTCGCGCGGCGCTCCTCGCGAAGGCTAATTGAGGGGGCCAAAGACCGGCGCGGTCAACACACGGGCGAACATGGAGACCTGCACGCGGTCGGTCACTCGCAAGCCCCGTACCAGAGCGATCAGAACCCATGCCATCAAGCGCAGGAGTGCGCCCAGTCGATTCAGAAGGAAACAAGCCGCCCAGGCCGCCCAGCCATGGTGCAAGCGGAAGTAGAGTTCCTTGCCGTGATTGTATCGCGCCACCGCGCGCCACCGGCTATGGGCACTGGACGACCCTAGATCGTGCACCACGGAAACGCTCGGAACGTAGAGGATGCGGCCCCTCTGCCGCAGTCGGCGACAAAGATCCGTGTCTTCGCAATACAGGAAGTACCGCTCGTCGAATCGCTCGCCCGGCCGCATCATCAGGCACGCTCCCATCACTTGCTCGACTTCGACCGCACCATCGCCAGCCGGTTGAATCCAGTACGGGGAGAACAGCCGAGATCTTGGGAACAGCTTCTCCAAATACGTTTGCTCGCAAAACACGGCCCAAAGACCAAGTTGCCGCGCGGCAGACCACTGAAGCGTGCCGTCTGGATTGACCAGTCGCGGGCCAGCCGCAACAACGCCGGGATCGAGAAAGACGTCTTGGAGGTGGCCCACGGCATGGGGTGCAACGTATGCGTCGCTGTTCAGGAGCAAAACCAAGTTCCCGTTTGCGATGTCCAAACCCTGGTTGTTGGCTGCACCGAATCCGAGGTTCGACGCATTGACGATCAGTCGGACATGTGGAAACTCGGCTCGAACCAACTCGGGCGAGCCATCGGCACTGGCGTTGTCGATCACGATCACCTCGTGCTCGGTACCCAGCGCCGCCAAACAGCGGCGAAGTTTGTCGCGCGTGTTGAAGCTGACGACAATGACCGAGACGCGGAATGCTGGTCGGGGTGTGTCCGCGTCCGAGGTCATGCTAGAATCATTTTCCCATGGCGAAGCCCGTTTTGACGACCCAAGAAGGATACGACAAGATGGTCAAAGAGCTGGAACGGCTCAAGGGACCCGAGCGGGCCCGGATCGCCGAGGCCATCCGGGAAGCCAAGTCGCACGGCGACCTCCGAGAGAATGCGGCCTACCACGAGGCCAAGCTCAACCAGACCCGGCTCGAACACACCATCGCCGAGCTTGAGCGCAATGTGTTGCATGCGCGCATCGTCGAACGCCCACCCGATGCCGATGATGTCGCCCATCTGGGTTCGACCGTGACGTTGCTTGATCTCGAGTTCAACGATGAATTGACGATCAAACTCGTTGGAACCGGCGAGGCCAATGTGGCGCACGACCTCGTCTCGATCACGTCGCCAATGGGCGAAGCGATTCTGGACAAGCGCGAAGGCGACGAGATCGAGGTCGCCGCACCGGCCGGCACCATCCGGTACCGCATCGTCAAACTCGAGGTGGAGTGAGCGATACGCGCAAATCGCGTGTCCGCTCTGTGAGGCGGATGACGGCGCATGACACAGGCGGCCGCAAGTGGCTCCATCGGACTGGGCTGAAACCGGCAAGGAACGCGCGCCATCGTCGCGAATCCAGCTCTGACATGTTCCGAACGTCTCTCGGAGGATTCGTCCTATTGGCGTTGGCTGGCTGGTTGCCGCATGGCGAACCGCGCCAGCCAACCCTTGTGGTGACTCCACTGGTCGCTTCCGGCACCTACCGTCTCTCCGAGCCCGCTGGATGGACGGTCTCAGGTTCGGGAAAGGCCTCTTACACGGTCAGGCAGAACAACCACAAGACGCTGCGCTCAGGGGAATTGGACTTGAGTGCCGGTCCACAACGGGTCGAGGTGCGCCTGACCGAACCTGGCATGGTGTTTATGACCGTGACCCCCGAAGGAGGCAAGCCGAGCGACTACGGCGCTGCCGTCGAGCCCGAGAAGATCGGGCCCGCATCGCCTCGGCCTGCGGACTTCGACGCATTCTGGGAAAGAAAGCTCACAGAAATGCGAGCGATTCCGTCTGAGCCGGTGTTCAAGCTCGGAGAAAGCCCCGATCCGGCGATCGAATACGGCACCTTCGAGATGAACCATGTCAACGGAACCAAGGTGTACGGCCAGTATGCCAAGCCGAAGGCGTCTGACAAGTTGCCCGCCGTGTTGTTGCTGCAATGGGCGGGTGGGCCGTATCGGCTCGACCCATGGTGGGTGGTCACACGCGCCCAGCAGGGGTACCTGGCATTCAACATTCAGCCCCACAACGTTCCCGCCACCGAGCCCGACAGCTTCTACGCAGGACTGCCCGCAGCAGTCAAGAACTACACGCAGGTCCACCAGCGCGACCGCGAACGCAATAGCTTCGTGGAGATGTACCTCCGCGGTTGCCGTGCCGTCGATTTGATCACGACGCGCCCGGACTGGGACGGCAAGACCTTGGTCCTCCTCGGCACCAGCATGGGCGGTCAACAAAGCATCGCCGTCGCTGGACTGCACCCCAAGGTCAGCCACATGATTGTCAACGTTCCCGCCGGGTGCGACATCGCGGCGAGACCATTCGGACGCAGCGAAACCTACCCCTTCTATCCGCAAGATGACGCGAAGGCCCTCGACGTCGCGGGATACATCGACGGAACCCACTTCGCCCCCAACATCAAGGCCATGTCGTTGGTCGCGATGGGCTTTGTGGACACCGTCTGTCCACCTGCGGGAATCTGGGCCGCGTACAACCTCATCCAAGGACCAAAGCGCGTCGTTCCCTTGGTGGACTCGCCGCACAACCATCTCGCAACCCGCGAGCAACAACTTCCCATCGTGCTGATGACCGAGCAGTGGATGCAGAGCATTGCCAAGGGCGAACGTCCACCAGGTCTGGACCCACGAGGTTCGAATGGGACGCGGGTCTCAACGGTACCGACTTCGAGACGCGTGGCATATCGCCAGAAACCCGGAGAGAAGTCACCGGGTCGCGCTCCCCAGTCCTAAAACCGGGAGCAATCTCGGTTCCCGCAAGCATCACCCTGAGGTTCGGCCCGCGCCTATCTGCGCTCTGAAACGTGACAACTTGCGGTCGGTGGCGAAACGCTCGGCTCGCCACCAGAAACACCTGACACTGTCCGCAGGATGCGCGCCCCCACCCGCGAGTGTCCAAACTCGAACTAGGCCCCGAGTTCGAACGACTCGCCCATCTCCGGGGCGACGACATCCCAACCCAACTCGAGCCGAACCTGCGCACACAGCGCATCTTGTGCTTCGGGTTCACCATGAACTACGAATGTGCGGCGCGGCGCCTGCTTGAATCCGCCCAGCCAAGCCATGATCTCCGAACGGTCGGCGTGAGCCGAAAGCGAGTTCAGCTTCTCGATCCGGGCGGCCACGTTTACGGTTCGGCCCATCATCCGCCATTCGGGCTGCCCCTCAATCAAGGCGCGGCCTGGCGTCCCTTTGGCCTGAAAGCCAGTCATCAGCACCGTCGTTCTGGGATCGTCGAGGCGGTTCAGCAGGTGGGGGACGATGCGCCCGCCGTTGCACATGCCGCTCCCCGCGATGATGACCAGTGGCCCTTTATGTGAGTTGAGCGCCTTGGACTGAGATCGGTCGCGGACCATTTCGAACACGTGGGGGCGAATCGGGCTCGGGTCGTCCACCAGCGAGATGCGGGCGTCTTGGTCGAGTTCCTCGTCGAACTGGAACGTGAGGAGAGTCGTCGCGGATGCCATCGGGCTGTCCACATAGATCGGAATCCGGGGTGCCCGACCCGCGTCTTGCAGTTGGCGAATGTGATAGAGCAGCTCCTGCGTGCGACCGATGGCGAAGCTCGGCACGAGGAGAGCGCCCCCCGATTGCCATTGGTCGTTAAGCAGCCGCTCCAGCACCGCAGCCGGGTCCTCCTGTGGATGGTCGCGGTCGCCATAGGTGCTCTCGACCACGAGAAACTCGGCGAAATCGACATGGGTGGGGTCCTTGAGAATCGGCCGGTTGCGTCGTCCCAGGTCGCCGGACATCAGAATGCGCTCGCCATTGGAGAAGTAGACCTCGGCGAATGCAGAACCAAGAATGTGTCCAGCAGGCAAAAACCTCCACGTGCCGCCCCCAGGCAAGTCCGTGAATTCGTGGTACCTCATGGGCTCAAGTTGCTTGAGCGCGGCGTACGCCTCTTTCTCGGTGTACAGCGGCAGCGCCGGTGTGTGGCGGCTCCACCCGTGTTTGTTGGCGTTGCGCGCGTCTTCCTCCTGAATCCGTGCCGAATCGGGCAAGCTGATTCGAGCCAGGGCGCATGTCGCTCGCGTGGCGTAGAACGGTCCCTTGTAGCCCTCGCGGACCAAGCGCGGAATCAAGCCGATATGGTCCATGTGGGCGTGAGTCAGAATCACAGCGTCCAGCTTCGCGGGATCGAAGTCGAACTCCGCCCAATTGCGTTCCCGAAGTTCCCGGGGGCCTTGATAGAGGCCGCAATCAACCAGGATTTGGCGAGCGTTGTGTTCGATCAGGTGGCGCGAGCCAGTGACGGTCCGGGCGGCGCCATAGAATGAAATCCGTTGAGGC
Source organism: Fimbriimonadaceae bacterium (assembly GCA_039811705.1). Taxonomy (GTDB): domain Bacteria; phylum Armatimonadota; class Fimbriimonadia; order Fimbriimonadales; family Fimbriimonadaceae; genus UBA2387. The sequence goes on from JBDHZD010000102.1 coordinate 7,068, forward strand.
ACTTCGGCATTATGGGGTCTCAAGCCGCCGCATAATGACGTCGAAAGGCATCGTGCACGAATTCGGCGACGTCGCGCCTTTCGTTGGTGTTCTGCGGAATGAAGCGCACTCCCGTCGTGAACAACCGTTCGCCCCGGCTGGCGCTGTACCGAATCTCGATGGGCAGGGCAACTGTGGACCCGTCGGCCCGGGCCACAACCAACTCGCACCGTTCTCCCATCCGGTAGTAACGCCGTGTGGCGCACCGAGCCCCACCCAAAGCGATGTCCTGCAACACGGCCGTGTGCTCGTCGCTTCCCGTGCGCAACAGCGCATACTCGAGAACCTCGTATCGGGCCTGGTCGCGTCTTTCCGGAGTGGCGGTCGGATTCATGATGCTCTAAGGGCTTCGTACCTGCCTCAGCCAACCCAAACATCGGCAGACTTGCGGGAATTCATCACTCCCACTAACCAAACCTTCGACGCGCCGTTCTAGAGCGTTGCAGGACACCGAGACACCATGACGACCGAGAACGCCCCAACGACAGATGACGGCAGCCTCGTACGTCTGGCCCAGTGCGGGCGTCTCGACGCATACGACGTGCTCGTCGACCGCTACCGGCGTGCGGTCTTCGCGCTCGCGATCCGCCACGTTCCCACGCGGGAGTGCGCCGAGGATGCTGTTCAGGAGACCTTCCTGAAGGCGTTTCGCCATCTCCGCATGTTGAACGAGCCGAGCCGGTTCGCTCCGTGGCTCTATGCGATCGCACGGCAAGTTTGCATCGACGGGAGCAGGCGCGGGGCTTCGGATCGTAGCCGTCTCCAGAACGCGATCGACCAGGCCGTGCTCGACGCTTCGGCGTCCATCCGCGGCACAGAAGACCATGCTCTCCAGCGCATGGAAGCCGAATCGCTCGCGACGCGGCTACGCGAACTGCCGGAAGAACTGGCCACCCCGCTCCTGCTGCAATGCGAAGAGGACTGGAGTCTTGCCCGTATCGCCGAGTTCGTCGGAGTGCCCGTCTCCACGATCAAGTGGCGCATGCACGAGGGCCGCAAGCAACTCCGGGCCTTGTATGAAGAAGGAACAAACCCATGAACGAAACTCATTCGAACCGAATGCGGCGCATGCTGCAGGAACTCGCCTCGATGGCTGAACACGCCTCCCTGACCGGAGCGCTCAGCGGCGGCGAAGCCGACGCTGTGCGTCGCTACAACTCGATCCTCGCCTGGGCCGTCCGCGAGGGGTCGCTCCCCGAGGGCGTGTTCACCGAGCTCGCGCCCGATTCCAACTGGAGTTCGATCGGCGTCGAGAGCCGCATGCTTTCAAGCTGCCTCGATGCCGACGACGGACGCCGCTCCCACCGACACGAGCACGATGAGGACGACTTCGACGATCCCGGAATCTTGGTCGCCATGGCGCCGTTCATGTCGCCCGAGGACCTGGCTCACCTCGTTGAGAAGTGCCTGGATCGCACGCCCCGCTTCGATGCCGGGATTCTCGTCGCTCTGGCGCCGTTCATCGGCTCCGATCTGGTGGGCAAGATCGCTCGCCGGGTATGGGAACCCAAGGGCGCTGCCGCACCGGAGCCGCCGGTCGCACCCGAGCCTCCGGTTGCCCCAGAACCAACGGCTGTACCCACTCCACCCGAGCCAAAGGTCGAGACGACTCTGGAAGCGGCCTCCTCTCGCGAACAATTGGAGGCCATTCTGGCCGCGCTCCGCGACCCAACCTTGCCTCCCGAGCAACGTGCCGAGATCGCGCTTCGTCTGGCGCAGTCGGTCGGGCCGTGATGGTCTGACGCCACCCCCTCTCAAACGCCTCGACCAGGCGCAGGGAGGGGGACGCCAGAACCTGCCCCGCAAATCGCCTGCAGCCCCTCAGTACCCTTCGTCCAGGTCCACAGGCCGAGGACGCTCTCCGGCGATCAACGCTCGAAGCAACGACACCAACGCCTCGGTCCGACGTGCCTCGCTCTCCTGAGTGCCTCCCCCGGTATGCGGCGAGAGGACGACGTTGGGCATCTCGTGGATCGGATGGGTCGAGGGGTAACAAGGCTCGTCGCCTTTGGGATAGCGATACCAAACGTCGAGTCCCGCCGCATGCAGGACGCCGTTGGAGAGAGACTCGTACAGTGCGGCTTCGTCCACGATCGCCCCGCGCCCGACATTCACCAGCAAGCGAGGCTCGCGCAACGCTTCGAGCTCGGCTCGGTCGATCAAACCCTTCGTGCTCTCCGTCCCCGGGGCGCAGATCACCAAGGCGTGGGCTCGCGAGAGCGCCACTTGGAGGTCTGCGACGCCAAAGCACTCGACACCATCGACCACGCCTGCGGTCCGCTTGATGCCGACCACGTCCAACCCCATGGCTCGGCAGACTTGACCCACATGCCGCCCAATCGCGCCGTAGCCCAAGACTGCGACCGTCTTGCCGTACAGTTGCACCCCGTTCCTCACCCCAGTGCGTCCCGACCAGTCGCCCTTTCGAAGCCCCCGGTCAAGATCCGCCAGGCCACGAGCCGCCGCAAAGAGCAGGGCCAAGGCCATTTCGGCGGTTGCGTAAGCGTTGTGGTGCAGGTTGTAGAGGGCGATGCCGCGCTCGCTGGCAAGTTCCAGCGTCTTCCGCGGCACTCCCGCCCAAGGGATGATCACGCCTTCCAGCATCGGCATACCCTCCAGCGACGACGGACTGCCATCGACCAGCCATCGCGTATTGGGACCCGGCTCGCCGCCGAAGTCGACCACTTCGCCCAGAGCCTCCACGATGACCTTCCGCAGGGCCGGTTCGGGCGGGTTCGCGAAGTGGACCACTTTAGGGCAAGCCCTCGCCTCGCGCCGCGACCAGGAGCCGGTACCAATCCTCGTAGCCCATCGGCTCGTCAAGTGCGTGCACGGCTTGCCGGATGGCCTCGGGCCGCGTCGAGCCCACGATCGGAACAATCCCAGCCGGGTGGGCGAGGAGCCATCGCAGGGCGATCTCGGTCCTCGTGACCGCGTAGACTTCGGCCATCGCGTCCATCATGTCCACCAACGCGCCCAGGTGCGGCGGTTTGGCGGG
>JBDHZD010000103.1:0-10088 GCA_039811705.1 Fimbriimonadaceae bacterium
GAGGTGCCGTCGATCACGGTCCACGCAATGCTGTCGTAGCTCTTCGAACAGTCGACCGCTCCCAGGTAGTGATACGCTTCCAGCTCGACCTCCCAAGAGAACTTGGCCAGTTCCTCCACAGGCAAGCGGACGGCCAACGTGCCCTCGTTGGCGTTGTCGTCGGTCAGACGGACGCTGCCCACCGGCACGCCGTTGATCTTGACGGTCAAAAGGGAGCGTGCCGGGTCCACGGCGGCGGAGTGCTTGAACTTGAGCTTGAGAAACGACTGCTTCCCGATGTCGACGCGTAGTGGGCGGTTGATGAACAGTTTGGCCCGTTGCGTGAACGCTCCCAAGAGCTGAATCTTGGGATAGCCGAGAGCCCCGAACGTGACCTGTCCGACTCGGCCCTGTCCCAGTGCGGGCGCTCGTCCCAGATCCTTGTCGATCAAGATGCTGGGCGCCTTGCCGGCGAGTTGCAGGGTCGTCGAATCGGTGAGCACATTGCGCGCGCGGCGCAAGCCGTCTGATCCGTTGCCTTGCAGAATCAGGTTGCGGTTAGAGTCAAAGCCCACCCAACCCGCGCTCGGCGGAAGCGCCGTGCCATCGGGCGCCGTTTCACCCATTTGGATCTTGACGAGGTGCGGCTGGTTGCCACGCTTGCCGTTCACCATGGGGGTGTTGATCTCTTGGCCCAGCCATCGGACACCCCAGTCGCTGGCGAGCCCGAGCATCGTGGCCACCTTGGCGGGTTCGGGAGTCGTTCCCAAGTCGAATGCGAACCGCGAGAACTGCTTGCCCAACGGGTCGAGGATTGGATAGGGGTAGCTCGCGATGGTGGGGGTCGGATCGGGGTTGAAGGCGGTGATGATCGCGCTGCCTTCCTCCAAGCGGACCCAGTTTGCGGCGTTCTCAATGTCTTGGCAGGGTCCGTCGACCGACCGTTGCCGAGTCACGACCGTGAGTTCGTTCACGCCACGGCGCAAGAAGCGTGTTGGGAAGTTGACGGTCCAAGCCTGGGCGCCTGCGTTCGCAGAAGGCCGCAACCGGTTGCTTGCCAGAGTTTGGCCGTTCAGGATAACCGTGATCGAACTACTCTCGGGCCGGATGGTGGGCGATGAATCCCAGAACAGGTCCACCTTCTGCCAGTCCACTGTGATTCCGTGGGGAATCTCGTAGTAAAAGCGGAAGGTGTTGACCGGATCGCTCATGGTGACCGCCCGCCCGCCGAGAAGCAGGTGGTCTTCCACGGCCAAGGCGGCCTGAGCGGCCCATAGGCCGCCAGCGAACGCGAGCCACCGTGGCAACGCTTGTGACAAGGTCCGACGCAAGGACCCGCGGGGGAAGGCTTGGAATGTCATCGCGAACACTACAAGTATCAGCCCGCGAAGCCCAAGTCCTCACCCTGCTTGGGAGGTTTGCACGTTACTTTGACCTTGGCAAGCCCTCAGTCCTCGTCCCGGACAACGCGCCACTCATGGATGCCGCTGGCCCAGCCATCCTGCTGACGCACCCTCAGGCGCAAGGCGGTTGCCTCAAGAGCTGCAAACGTTGCTTTGCACCACTTGTCCAGGGCAATGGGACGCGCTGCGATCGGGACCGGCTGCCATTGGCCGCCGACCAATGCTTCCAAGGTCCAATCCGACGGCAGCCGGCACTCGCCACGGCCCGTATCGTCGAACCAATACACCTCGATCCCCGAGACTGTCAGCGGCTTGTCCCATGTGTACTGCACCCACTCCTCGCCCCCCTTGCGCGGCCAGAAGTGGCACAGCGCGGCGGGCTGTTGTCCCGACGATTCAGGTTCGAGCCCGTCGTTGACGCCCCATGGTTGGCAGTTGCCGCTCACGTGGCTCATGGAGACCTTGGCTTTGCCCTCCGGACCAACCACCTTGGGCGGCGCGGGGACCGTCGGCATCCACACGGCCATAGGTCCCGGTGTACGGTTGTCCCAGAACCCATAGGGCACCATTCTCAGCGTCCTCCGTTGCGCTCGCGGCGCGGCCTGATAGAGCGTTCGCTCCCAGTCGTTCGCGGGGAACTGCAGCGACTCGGCTTCGACAACGACCACTCCACCAAGCACCTCGGGGTCGAACCGCGCGTCAAGTCGCGCCCCCAAGGGCACCACCGCGTCGAACACGGGCGCGTCGTTGTCCACTTGCTCGGCACAATAGACCAATGGACCCCGACGCACGGCCGCCCGCCCACGATTCTCCTTGACCAGTGGGTGTGCCTCGACCTGTACGACGGGCATCTCCAGCAGGAGCTCCACCACGTCGGTTGGTTTCCAGTCGCGTGCGGGGATCACGGCGTATCCCGAGCTTGTCCCATCCGCAACCTGACCATTGACCTTGAGGACATGGCTCTGGCACCAGGCCGGGATGCGCAACCGGAGGCCATGCCGCCCGGAGAACTCGGGTCGCATGACGACTTGGCCGTCCCAGGGGTAATCGGTCTGAACCTTCCACTTGGCCTTGGCGTTGCCGACCTGTGTAGCGACGCCGCCTCCGACAAACAGGTTCACCACCAAGTCCCCACCACCGACGGCATACGCGTAGCCGCCGAGCCAGGCGATGGTGCGCAGCACGTTCGGCGGGCAGCAGGCACAGCCGAACCACTCGTTGCGGTGGTGGTTGCCCATGCTCGCCAGTGGGTTCACATAGAAGAAGCGGTCGCCGCTCAGGGAAACACCGCTCAGCAACCCGTTGTACAGAGCCGTTTCCACCGCGTCCCAGTACTTGCCCTCGCCGTGGAGCAGGCCCATCCGGTGCCCCCACAGCGCCATGGCGATGCTCGCGCATGTCTCCTGATAGGCGGTCAGGTTCGGCAGGTCGTAGTCCACCGTGAAGCCCTCGTTGTGTCCGCTGGGGCCGATGCCACCGGTAACGAAGATGCGCCTTTCGATGGCGTTGCGCCAGACGCGGTCGAGCATCTTGGTCAGCAAGGGGTCGCCCGTCTCGCGCACGATGTCGGCGACTCCCGCCAGCAGATATGCGGCGCGAACGGCGTGGCCCTTGATCTCGCGATGTTCGGCAAGCGGCACGTCGTCGAGCCAGTAGGTGCCGTCGTAGCGCTCGCGCGGAGTCTTGTGTTCGTCCGCGAAGAACCCCGAGCCTCGAGGCTCGGTGAGTTTGCGCGCAAGCCGAAACCACCGGTCGTCGCCTGTTTCCCTCCACAGCTTCACCAGCGCCAGCTCGATCTCAGGGTGACCGGCATACCCCGGGTGCGTGCCGTTCGGCCCGAACCGTCGGTCGATATGGTCGGCGAACTTTAGGGCGATGTCCAAGAGGCTGCGCTTGCCCGTGGCCTGATGGTGGGCGACGGCGGCTTCAAACAGGTGTCCCGCGCAGTAGAGTTCGTGATGGTCGCGGAGGTTGGACCATTTCTGGTCGGGACGAGTGACCTGGAACCACGTGTTCAGGTAACCGTCTGGCATCTGTGCCTTGGCGATTTCAGCGATGAGCGCGTCTAGGCGCCGGTCTAGTGCAGGGTCCGGGTGCATCGCCAAAGTATAGGAGGCACCCTCAATCACCTTGTATAAATCGGAGTCGGTGAACAGTAGCCCTTGGTAGCCCTCGCGCTTGCCTTCTGCAGCCAGCCGAAGGTTGACCATGTTGCCCGCCTTCTCCAACATCTCGAACGAATGCCGAACCGAGACCTCGCGGTTGATGCGTTGGCGTGGCGACCAGAACCGGTCCTCGATGGTCACCGATGTGAACGGCACGGGTTGTAGGGGTGCATTGGAAGCAGACATGGCGACGAGACAAGCGATGGCGACCATCGCCACTGCAATTCGCCATCGGTCGGCAGGGTCCTTCGCCGGGTCGGATCAACCCGCTGGTGGCACAATCCCCGACCATGAACCCTCCCCGCCGCGCCACGCCCGCCGACTTCGGCGCGATCGCCGAACTCTGGAACGACTCTTACCCCAACTGGCGTGTCACCGAAGAGGAAATGATCCGAGACGAGGGGACGATCGAACCCGAAAGGAGACCCGTTCATTGGGTGATCGATGGTCCACAGGGCATCGCCGCCTACGGGCTCGCCCAACACGATCTGGGCGCCTACGACCCCCGACGCTGGACCGTGGTGGTGGTCGTGTCGCCGATGCTGCGCGGGAAAGGCCTCGGCTGTGGGATGTTCGACCATGTCGAAGCGTGGACTCGGAGCGAAGGAGCGGACGACTGCACCACGCGGGTCGCCGAGAGCGACGAGCGCTCGGTCGTGTTTGCCACCAGCCGCGGCTTTGTCGAGCAGAAGCGTGACTTCGAATCGGTCCTCGATCTCGCTCGACGCCCGAAGAGTGCGTTCTCGGTTCCCGAAGGAGTTCGCATCGTGCCGTGGTCGGATTGCGACACGCCGACCAACCGTCGGGAACTCCATCGTGTTTTCGAACTCGTCCGGGTGGACATCCCGCGTGCCTCGCCGCCAGTGCCCCTCACGCACGAGTTTTTCTGCGAGCAAGTCATCGGCGACCCCGCGTTCGACCCCGCGACCAGCCACGTGGCGTGGGAAGGCGACCAGATCGTCGGCGTGTGTTGGGGCTTCGTCAGCGACGTGCCTGGGCGGTTCGAGCAGGGCTTGACGGCCGTGGTGCGAGAGCGAAGGGGCCGGGGCTTGGCGCGCGCCATGAAGCGAATCGCCATCGAAGCGGCGGCGCAACGCGGCTACCAAACCATCGTGACCGACAACGACACACGCAACGAAGGGATGCTGGCGCTCAACGACTCGCTCGGCTTTCAGCGCATGAGCGCTCTCATCTCGATGCGGAAGACGTACCAGCCATAGCTTCCTCTCGGTCGGATTCAAGCAGGAATCGGCCCAATAGCTCCCTCAATTCGTCGAGCGAGGAGACTGTCGAGAGCCGCCCGCGAAGCGCTGCCGCTCCGGGGCATCCCTTGATGTACAAGGGGAGTTGCCCCCGCAATTGTCGGATCGCGCGCAGTTCGAGGTCTTGGTCGCCGGGGATGCTCTCTTCGGCCTCGAAAGCCACCATGCGCTCGGCATGTTCGATGGCGACGGCGACGCGGTCTTCGAGCGTGGGCTCGGCGGGCTCGGAGAGGCCAACGAGCCTGGCCCTGATGCGGGCAAGCACCCAAGGATTGGAGATGGCGGCCCGCCCCACCATCACGGCATCGCATCCCGTCTCGCGGAGCAGCCGTTCCGCGTCGTCGGGAGTCTTCACGTCGCCGTTGCCGATCAGTGGCACCGTCACGACCTCGCGCATCCGCTTGATCAGTTCCCAATCGGCGTGCCCTTCGAAGCCCTGTTTGGCGAAACGGGCGTGCAACGTGACGGCTTGCGCGCCGGCATCCTGAAAGCGCCTCGCCAGTTCCGGAGCGGCAAACATAGAGTAATCCCAACCTGCTCGCACCTTCACCGTGACCGGGATGCTCACCGAGGCGACGACGGTCCGAACGATCCGCTCGGCGAGGTCGGGGTCTTTGAGAAGCGCCGCGCCAGCGCCGGTCTTGCACACTTTGGGCACCCAGCACCCCATGTTGATGTCGAGCAGGTCGGCGCCCATGGCCTCGGCGATGCGGGCGGTTTCGGCCATCGTTTCGGGCTCGCCGCCAAAGATCTGGATGCCGAGCGGCCGTTCGTCGGGGTGGATGCGCATCTTGCGCAACGTCTTGGTCGCGCCGTAATGGATCGCCATGGCGCTGACGAACTCGGTGAACATCAGCCCCGGTCCGCCGATGCGCTTGGCGATCCGCCGGAACGGCTGGTTGCTCACGTCCTCCATCGGCGCGAGCACCAAGCGGTTCGCAACGCGGACGGGACCGATGCGGAATCCGTGGTTCACGTTAGGCCGGCTTGCGCGCCATGAAATGGCCCACGATCAGAGCGATGAGCGCCAAAGCCGAGGCGATGCTGACCACGAGAGCAGGGTAGACGGTGCCTTTCGAAAGGTAAGCGGGCACAAACCTGCCCAACAGGCCGACGGCCACCAGCGCGCAGATCGCATAGCCGATCATCGAGTTCTTTTGGGCGACCAGCAACCCGACGATCACCAGCACACCTGCGCCGACGCCGCCCATCAGCGAGGGCATGCTGTTCACCTTCAGGTACGCCTCCACGCCCAGAGCGATGTTGAACACGGCATAGACCCAGAGGACGATGTTGAGCCAAGGCATATCGGAGATCGTACCTCTGGGCGGTACCACCTCCCAGGCCCGATACTATTGGCGAACCCAGCCTACGAGAGGCCCTTGCCGACCAGCACCATGCGCGATTCGCCATTTACACGAATACGGACGCCCGCGTCGGTGATCGCCTCGACCTTCGCGCCCGGGCCGATCGTGTCGCCCACGCCGAGGAACTTGTCCTGATTGTCCACGCGCAACACCGCCATTGCCGAATCTCCCGTGATCACACCTTGGACGACGATGTCGGGCAGTTTGGCCTGGATCCCAATGCCGTCCGGCACCCGGGGGCGCACGGGCGAGACGTTCTCACCTTCTCGGCCGATGTAACCCGTCATCGCTGACGGGCGGTTCGGTTGCGGCGTCGCCGGGTCGATCGTGGGCCGGGTGGGAGGCGAGTTGTCGGGCGTCTGTACGTCGGGCGTTTCGGGGTCGGTCTCTCGCACCTTTGGTCGGAACGGATCAAGACCCTGGAACAGCGGGTTGTATTCAAGGTCTTTGCCGAACAAGTCGGCAACGCGGGTCTTGAGTTCGTCGCCGGCGGCACCCGTTGTCGAGCCCGTTGTTGGCGCGGCCGCGCTGGCGAACTTGGGGGCAACCTTCTTCGCCGTCCGCGCACGTCCCTGCGATACGAACATGAAGCCCGTCATCGCCATCACTCCAACGATGGCCGCAAGGAGGATAATCGCTTTCTTTTGTTCTTCGGGACGCGTGGTCAACATGGGGATCCTCAGGAGTTGGGAGCCTTGACGGGCGGCTGTTTCGGCAAGCCGTTGTAGCCGGAGGGAGGCGTGCCCGGACCATCCGTGATGATCCGGGGGGTGATGAAAATCAGGACCTCGCTCTTTCGGCTGGACGTCGAGCGGCTCTTGAACAGCTCGCCGATCAGTGGCAGCTTCGAGAGAAAGGGCACTTCACGGACGACTTTGCTCATCTCGTCGCGGATCAGTCCGCCGATGACGACAGTCTCGCCGTCCTTGACCATGACCGTTGTTTCGGCCTCGCGGGTGCTGGTCTGCGGGACGAACTGGGCGTCGATGCCCGAGACCGTGCTGACCACGGGATGCACGCGCATGGTGATATTGCCGTCGGCGTTCACCCTTGGTCGCAGGAGCAAGATGATGCCCACAGGGAATTCGACGATCTCGACCGAGGTCGTTCCAAGTCCGCCAGCCGTCGAGGTTCGTGCACGGATCGTGTCGCCGATGAAGATGTTGGCCTCGTCGTTATCCAGCACTTGGATGCTGGGGTTGGCCAACAACTTGGCTTCCTTGCTGGAGACCATCGCCTGCAGGATGTTCTCGAACGACCACGGCACGCGGCTGAACTGACCAAACCCCGTGTTTTTGGTGGTGAACTGGGTGAAGTCCGTTCCTGGACCCGAACCCGATCCAGTCGTGTCGACTGCGGTCCCAGCGGCGGCCTCGTAGAAGCCAAAGCGCGTCCAGTTCCACTTGAGGCCGAGTTCCTCCGCTCGCTCGGGAGAAGTGTCGACCACCTTGACTTCGACAACGACCTGTTGAGGCTTGACATCGACCTGTCCCAAGAGAACCAGAGCTTGATCGACCGCTTCGCTGGGGCCACGAAGGACGATGTACTTGGACCGTTCGCCCGCCCCCAAGAGGTCGGGCGATCCGCCCCCGGCACTCGAGGTGCTGCCTCCCGACGAGGGCGAGCCCGCTCCACCGCCGCCGCGTTCGGACGAGTCGTTGCCACTGGAGCCACCCAGATTCACGCCTGTGAGGGGATTGAACGTCGGACGCTTGGGTGAATAAGCTTCCGGGCCAATAAAGACTTCGACCTCGGGCATCGCGCTGCTCAAAAATTCTTTCAGACGCGGGGCCGAGCTGTAGCGGATGTCATAGACCTGATACTTGGGTGCGTACTCGGGGAACGGGTACTTGTTGTCGACGGTCTCGATCATCTGCCGCGCTTGCAGGATCACGTCGGCGGGACCGCTGAGTCCAATGGCGCCGCCCGTTTTCTTCTCGTCGCCCACGAATTCGGCTTTGAGGCCGGGGTACATGCTGGCGACCATGTCGGCCACCTGCTTTCCGTTGGCGACTTTGAGGGGCACGAGTTCGCGATGGGCCCGCTCGCGCGTGGACTTAGTGTCTTCCAGTCGAACCAGCTCGGCGGCGCTGGCCAAGTCTTCGCTCGAGCCGATGAGCTGAATCTTGTCAGACCCGAAAGGGCGGACCGTGACGTATGGATAGGCGGCTTCGACGACCTTGGCGGCGTCGGCGGTCGACAGCCCAGTCAGTTCCAAACGTACGGAATCTCCAAAGGGCTCGAGGGCGCGCCTCATGGTTTCGGGGGTTGCCACAACGAACGTGGTGCCGACTTTGCGGACCAAGATGTTGGTCGCGGCAGCGGTCACGTAACGGAGTCCGTCCTCGGCTGTCGTAAAGGCGACATTCAGCGAGATCTTCGTGTCGCTGGGACCACCGTACACGATGTTCGCACCGGTTCTTCGGCTGATGGCCTGGACGATGGTGGCGACATCGGTGTTCGAGAAGGCAAGGCGGGGAGGATCGGTCTGAGCCACGGCAAGCGGGCTCAGAGCAAGTGATGCCAAGACAAGGGTTAGCGCGGTCGCTCTCATCCAGTTGCTCCAGAAGTGTCGCCCGACCGGGTCGAGGCGACGGTGGTGTTTGCGGTCTCATTGACGAACCGCGTCAAGGTAAACGACAAGGTGGTGTTGGGATATCGGTCGCGGTCCCTCTTCCAGGACACGTTGCCGATGGCGTAAAAACGGTCGGATTTGGAGAGGTCGTAGAGAAACGCTCTCAACGAGGGGTACGTCCCGGCAACGTCCAGGGTGCACTCGATGGGCGTAGATCCCTCCAGGGTCACGCCGTCGCCCTTCTTGGCGCCGCGCTTGACCACGAAGTTCCACTTGACGAGCTGAATGCCCGCTGTGGCGGCAGCCGTTCGCAGCTCGTCCAAAAAGGCGGCTTGCTCGCTTTCGCTCGCTGCAACCGTCGGAACCTGAAGGACCTCGTCGGGCGCGTCCTTGGGTTCGACCTGGACCCTCAGTTTCTCCACGGCGGCGCGCAAGCGCGCGCGGTCGCCTTCGGCCGCCACCGTGCGTTTGACCTGGATGCCGACAACGATCGAGGAGACGATGAACGATGCGACGGGCAGTGCGATGACGAGGAGTCGGGATTTCACTTTGCACCTCCGGGAGCGGCGGGCTTGGGCGCGGGGGGCGATCCCACCTGAGCCGACAAGAAGAACCGCACCGAGCCGGGCGCCAGATTGGTGGCCGTGGTGTCGATGCTGTCCACATTGACCAAGCTGAGGAAGCTCAGCTTGCGCAGATTCTCGGCACTCTCGATGACGGCTGCCGTGCCGGTTGCTTCGCCCACCAAGACCATCTTTCGATTGGCATCGATCTGCACTTCGGATAGCCCCACGCCCCCAGCGAGGGATGAAGACACCTGGTCCAGAATCTGCGGGAAGGGAACCGATTGGTTGCGCAAGGAGGACAACTGCGTCTTGATCTGTTGCCGGTTCTGGCCATCCGGCTTGATCTCGGACTTCAGCTTGGCTTCCTGACTTCTTAGTGCCGTCACGGCGGCTTGGGCCGATCCAGCGCGCTTGGCGAACATCCCAGCGACCGCAGTTCCCAACAGGAGGATCAGAATCGAGGCCGCGATGCCCACGGTCAACTGCGAGGAAGCCTTCTCCACGACACGCCGCTTGCTGGCATAGAGGTCGAACCTCGGGAAGGGGTCGTCACCCGGCAGAGCAAGGCCGATCGATGCGAGGAACCGCCTGTCGGTCTCGCCGTAAAGCTCTTCTGAAAGGTCGAACGACTCCAATCCAGCGACTTGATAGGAGAGTCCGAGCGTCTGGCCGAGCCAATCGGCAGCCTTGCGCAACCGATCCTCGCCGATGGCGATCCAGACGGTTTCGATGCCATCGAACGCGGGGTTCTCGCGGCGGTGGTACTCCAGA
>JBDHZD010000104.1:0-9890 GCA_039811705.1 Fimbriimonadaceae bacterium
GCTTGGTGCGACGGTCGCATCGGGTCGCCTACAGGAACCTCCCAGATCCCTTCGCTGGTCCGCTTAACCAGGCATGTCAAGCCTCCCCAAAGCCCGGAAAGCCGAGAATGCGACAGGGAGGACAGGATCTTCGCCAGTCACTCACCGCGGCGCATCCGCTCCGTCCACGCCTTGCGGATGCCGTCCAGAAGGGCCGCGTCGGGGCCAATCGCGGGATCGAATTCGATGCGGTCTGGGGGAACCAACCGGAAGTCAGGGTGGGCTGAACAGAGCAAGTCCGTCAGTGGAATCGGTCCCATTGGCGAACGGGCGATGCACGCGGTCACATCCACGCCATGGAAGGAGTTCTCTCCGGACAGCGCGTGGTGGACCACTACACACACCGCCAAGCCCATCGTCTCCCAGAACCGCTCGACCGAGGTCACACGTTTATGCGGTCCCAACTTAAGGTGCATCTCGGCCCAATAGAGCGCCTCGGTGGCGGTCGCCACCAATCCGATCGGCAACTGCCGCAGGCCGTCCGGCGCGGCCGCCGCAACCAACACGCATCCGCACGACCGCCGGAGGATCACCATCGTCTCAGAAACACCCCAAACGTCCGGGTTGCACGGCACACGACCGACGACGACGCGACCATGAGCATCGAGGTCTCGTTCGAGCACGTCGATCCTAGGTTGCATCCACCGCCTCAGGCACAGTTGACACCAGATCTCTTGGGACTTCGGGGTCCCAACCAAGTCCCCGCACACCGATGGACGAGCAATAGAGACACATGGGGTCGGGGGCGCCCAGTATCCGGTGGACTTCACCCGATTGCGCTTCGAATTGCAGCCGCGCACTGGGCGCTGCCCAGCCGGTAACCCACTTGAGAAACTCTCCGACGGCCAACGATGCCACCACACCGTTCAAGCTGACCACCGAGGGCTGGGGGGTAGGCACACCGTAGGCCATCTCGTGGACCGCGCGCTCCTCAGGCGTTCGCAGGGCCTCTGACACGCGCACTGGATCGAGTCGACCATGGCAGCCCAGGCAGACCGAACCAGGGGTGTAGAACGAGACTTGCCCACCCGCCGATTTGATTCGGCCTCCTTCGGCATCGATCCCGACCCCCAAATCGATGTAAGGCATCAGACAGCGCGTCGCCAGGTCGGTCAGTACTGCACGAACGCCTGCGTTGTCTCCGCAGCCAAACACCACGTCGCACCCCGCCAAGAACGGAAACACGCGTGGCTCGTCCACCGACTGTTGCAGGGCCACCACCTCAGCATCTCCAACCACCCGTCGGATGTTCGTTTCAGCAACATCGACCTTTGAATGACCAACATGCTCGTGCGTCGATCCGATCAAGCGATTGAGGTTCGACACCTCCACGACGTCGGGATCGCACAGAACGAACCGGCGAACACCGAGATGGGCAAGTTGCTGAACGGTGGCGCTGCCGGTCCCTCCGCACCCGACCACGCCAACCTGCAATTGGCCAAGCATCGATTGGGCTTCTGGGCCAAACGCCTGTACTTGCCTATCGAACCTCGCCATGTCTTGCGCTCCGGTGAATCCCGATTTGCCCCCGGCCGGCCAGATTTCGAGAGATGCACCCGCGATCTGCAATTGGGTGACGGGGCGTATGCCACCCGTCGCGGGACACTGATAGCTGCCATGGACCGACGAACGTCCGAAGACCAATCCGACCGAGATCATGTCGGGCAGTCGTTCGCGGTGCCATTCGAACCTTCGGATCGCCGAGTTTCTGTCCGTCGCGCTGAATCGCACACCGTCGCCGCAAAAGGGATGGCTGTGGACATCGACCAGATGCAATCCCTCATGCTGGGCTCTCTCGAGGGCAGCAAAGGCGTATCCAGGTTTCAAACTGACATAGGCTGGCGAGTTCGAGGCCAGATCGCGATGGGGATCGGCACAGATCATACGTCGAACCGTCAGGAGGTCGAAGTGAGGAGTCGAGGTCTTGCCACATAGCAGAAACGCGTGTTGCTCGTTGCCATCGGCGTGCAAGTGCCCCATCAGGGTATCAAAGTCGGCCCGAGCGATCCGGATGTGGAGAGCCATCAGAGGTCCGCCTCCAGCACCCGCATGATCTCCCTCGCGTCGGCGCCCTCGGGTGCTTCGTGCAGCTTGATCTCTGGGTTGACTGACACTGCTTTGTCAAGCAAGATTCGGTAGGGCTGTGTATCCAGAAAGTAGAACCGCGTTTGGATGCCGTCGAGTTTCGACCAGTCGTATTGCTCCAGTTGGACGAACGGCAACCGCTTGCCATCGACGCGCGGCGCATAGACCTTGCCATCGGTGAACACCAGCATGTGCTTCGGTCCGGGCCCTGACTGAGATAGTTTCACGCGAGCCTGTTCGATTCGCACCGACAATGTCCGTGCCGGGGGCATTGGACGGATTCTTGATCGCCGCGATCAGCTCTTTCGTCTCCTTGCGAATGAAGTCGTATTGACCGATGGCTTCGATGAGCTTCGAGTCCCGGTCGATCCTGTAGACAAACACTTTGGCGGTGCCGTTCACCACATTCCGGGCCAAGAACCGCTCGACGACGGTCTGAGCCTCGTCGATCCAAGGGAGAAACGACGTGCTGCCGTCCAGTAGCACCGCAACGGTGGGTGAGCCCTCGTCGTGCATCGTCGCTCCACCACGCATCACGCCGTCGCAACCCACCAACAAGGCGAGGGACAACGCGGCAACCCGTCTCGACCAATCGTTTCGTCTCATGATGGTAAAGCCATAGGGCGTTGGGTGCTGTGACGATCCATCATCTGAACCGCGCTCTCAAGGCATTCACCGACCACTCCCAATCCACAAACTCGACTGGCACGTCTCCCGACCGCCAGGCTCCGCCTTCGCGAACAAATCTGACTCCGGCGGTGGCTGCGCGGTTGGCCTCGATGCGCACCACATAGGGCCGCTCTTGGTTGGCGACGGGTCGTTCGAGCGTCCAATCGTCGCCGTTGCGTGCCCACCACCCTTCCACGGTCGCAGCTGCAAACTCCCGAACAGACGCCAAGCGGTAGAGGTGGATGGGTGGAACAGATGTCAGGTCGTCCGGCGGGACCGGATGGGGCACAGCACGCGGTCCTCGACGGTGACACCGCCGTCGCTCCCGATGAGTCTCGGCGACGATGTGCTCGTAAGTCGCCGGAAGCCTGGTTTCGACAGGGGCGTACTGGCGCTGCAGCCGACGCCACACTTGGTCTCGCTCGAACGCGACCCGGTGCGCGGCTGCGCGGAGCGCTTCCCTATCGGTGAGTGTGAACACACAAGCCACGGCCGCGATGCCAACCAAGAACCCGTAGATGAGAAGCAGAATCTCGTGATACACCATCAAAGAAACCTCGGTTCGGACGGGTGGTCGGGTGCGGCCACCGCAAGGTAGCACGCATAGCAGAAGTGGTAGATCGTCCAAGCGATCGCGTAGACGATGGCGCCTACGATGGCGGCGAGAACAGCCAGGATGGCGACAAGGATGCGGATGGCAGCGTCCATGGTTTCATCAGAGGTGGGCAGGGGGAACGGGGCGAACCATGTCTTCGAACGGATCCCGAGGCATTGGTCGGTTGACACGGGGTTCTTGACGCGCAGCACGAGGCGCAGGCGGCATAGCGTCCTCGTCCGGCAAAGCGATGGGGCGAGCCGTCGCCCGAGAGTCCTCGTTGTACTGGTGCCAGGCGTTGGCGAAGTTGCGCTCCGCGGCCAGAATGATTCCAGGATAGGCGAACAGGGCGACCAGGAGGAGCGAGCCGGCAGCCGTGTGCAGGTTGCCCATCAACCACACCGCGGGAAGATTCTCAAGCGCACCGTCCAACCGTTCCGGGAAGAGCATCATGGCGAGACGCAACCCCATCAGCAACGCATCGAAGGCGACGACGGCGCCACCAAAGACCACCCAACATGCCGCCGTGAGACACTGGACCAGCGTGGGCCTCTGCTCCCTTGAGGTCAGAAAACGCAAGATGCACTTGGCACCGCGCATCAAGTGGCCGGCGGCCACGATCGAGAAGAGGACAATGGCAGCCGCGAACAGCGGAGCCACAAGCAACGAATGGTTGCCAAAGACCACCCAGCCGATGGGGTCGCGGTCCGAACGCACGACGTACTGCTCCTTCTGGAGAATGCGCTCCAGGGCCGTGGTCGCCATGATGAAGTTGACGGCGATCAGAAAGAACAAGAGGAACGTCGAAGCAAGCACGCGATGAAACCCCCAAAAGGCATCGCCAACGCCGCGACGAGCGCAAAGCCTGCCGAAGTAGCCGACCACAGCCGTTGCGACAATGGCGACGAGGAGATAGGTAAGGAGGTTCATGATTTCGGTTAGCGGTGTGCCTGAACAACGTGTGCCAAGGCGACCTCGATCAGCGCGAAATACTTGGCTATGCTGTCGCCGTCGCGGTAGTCATGGTCGCCCTTCCAGCCCTTCGGGTGCAGGCAGAACCAACCATAGCCGGCGTTGGTCAAGTGTTCGTGCTGGCCGTTGTTGCCATAGAAGTGTGCGGGCGACTTGCCCCATCGGTCCACGAGCCGGTTCGAGATGAGGAATCCGTCGGGTGCGGCCATGGGATACAGGTCGGTCACCGTGACCAGCACGGGCGTCTGCCTCTGCTTCCAACCATCCGGGAGGTTCAGCGCAGGCAGGCGAACCCACCAACGGCGAATGATCGGGTCGTAGCCAAAGGTCACCTCCTGGCCATAGCGGTCGGAGAGCGCAAGGCACTCGAGTGCCAATCGGGCGGCCACTTCCCTTGATGCGCCGTACTCGTGGAACGGGACGTCGATGATCTCAGCGTCGTCAGGGATGGCGGTCCGCTCGTTGTCGCCGAGTTCGACCAGCCCATCTTCGGTGCGGATGGCCAGCGTTCGGTCCTGAGGAATGCCGAGCACTTCCTTGATCTGCCGAGGCGTGGCCTCGTCGAACGGAAGAGTGACCGGTCGGTTGCCGTGTTGAATGCGTTTCAGACCCATGTTGTTTGTGCCTCCTGTTGGAAGTGCTTCACCTAAGAAGCCCCCCCGCCGGTTTCGTGTGACAGCCGCGCCGCGCGCCATGCCTCGAACTCTGCCCAGTAGCGTGCGGCATAGCGCTTCTTCCATTGCCGGAAGAGGACGGCGTCGGGTGGATCGAAGCCCAGAGCCCTGAGTACGTGGACCAGCTTTTCGTACGGGGTCTCTTGGAACGTCTCGCGCAACAGAACGGCGATCGCCCGGCATGCGTCCTTGCCTTTTCGCGATCGGGCGAACCGGATGACCTCCCGAACGTGCTCCATCAGCGCCTCGAGGTTCTGCCGTTGAATCCGGCGCCACTCGGCTTTGGCTTCCTTCTCGAGAAGAATCTCCAGGGGATTCGCTCCGGGACAACGCACCTCCCGTTCAAAGCCATCCGGGTGTTCGAGGTCGGTGAATGAAACAGCCTTTCGGCGCCACACTCTCCGTCCGTTGAGCTCATGAGACCTTGCGACGTAGCGGCGCATGTTGCGCTCGAGTGTCTCCCAGTCCCAGAACCTGGTGTCATCCACCTGCTTGCCGAAGCACTTCTCCACGGCCTGAAGGAGGCCAAGGTAGGGATCGTCGGCACGGTCGGGGAAACCAGCGAGATGCTCGGATACGACGCGGTGTGCCAGCTCGGAGAGCCGGATTCGGTTTGGATTGTTGAAGTGAACCATAGGCCAAGCGGCCTGGTCCATCCCGAACCTATGAAGCTGTCTTGCCCTTATCGGAGCGGTTCAAGTCGGTCGGGACAGACCAGACGGCAAGTCCCGCGATCCGACGTGAACATGATACGGCACTGGACTCACGAAGCTAGGACCTTAGCCTCTCTCGGATCGGCCGGGCCCGCGCAATACGGCTCTCACTCCTGATCAGTTTGATCCCAGAGCCGCTCCAAAGCAACTGACGGGTTCTCAAGAACACCCTTGGCCCGCTCAAAACCGTCTAGCCGCAGGAGAATCTTCCCATCCTTCGATACCATCCATCCGCCTGGCAACCAAGAATTGCCACCATCCGTAAAGATGGCGCTCAGACTTCCACATTTTAGCGCGACTGCATTCTGTTCCTCAAGCAGACTCTTGATAGTTGGCTCAAGATCCAAAAACGTGCGACGTCCTTTCGCACCTTTGACAGAACTGCGCACATTGAGCACCAAGCGCCCCTCACCACTCAAGCGACCTTGCAGTTCCATAACCGCATCTGAACTAGGCACCCCAAACAACTCTCCAAGACGAGAATACAACTCCACGCAGCCAGTTTCGTCCCAAATCATCACACGAAGTCTCTTTGCATAGTTCAGAAACACCTCGTCCACATCTGTCCATGTCGGCCTGATCAAAACCACCGACGCACCGATACCCCCCAATTTGCTGATTCGCGAGTGTGCGACCTCGATCTGGGACACCACACTGCCGTGCCGCGAATCCATATGAGCCATAAGCGAACAATCAATCAGAAACAATTGCCCTTTCCAAAGAACCACGATGTCCGATTCAAACAACGTCTTGCCGCTAGAACCGGTCACTTTGAGATTCATGCACACTTTGGCGCCAGGAACACAGTCTTGGATCGAAGATGCTACAAATCGCTCGAATGCATCGGTCTTGTCAGGAGTATTCAAATCGTTCCAAGCGAATCCTGAACGAATGACTTCGTCTAGAGTAACCCTTTCCCATTCCAAGATTGCCTCGAATGTTTCATTTTCCAATCCGAGCGAGACCTTTACCAGCTTTTCAACTCCGAGTTCGTCTAGGGATGCATCTGGAACATTCAGTTCCTCCAACACAAGCTCTTGGACGTTCGATGCTTGATTCAACCGAAGACGGTACCAAGGCTTGTTCCGCTCTTTGTACAGAACGGATGTGTTCGGCCTGGCCGCCTGTTCCGCGATCGGCATCGTCATCGGCTTGGTTCCATTGGTGTAGTTCAATATCCAGTAGTTGTCTCCGTCCAGTGAGTGCGCAAGCGCCTTGCGCACAGTTGACGGATCAGTGTCGGCAAGAGGTACCGAGGTGACCTTGATACCCAACTGATCGCTGCAAAAGCGAGACAGCGATTTGGCGGGTTGACTTGAGAAATGCGGGTCGTTCGTGCTCAGCACCACGACCTTGGCCAGTTGATTCCCCCCTTTGTCAGCCAGTTGCTTGCAGAGCATCAAGAATTGAAGCGTCGGCCACACTTGTTCGCTGGCTATGGTCAATGCTGCAAATTTCATGGCGTTTTCTGTCCACGTGTGATCAATTGCGTTTGGTTGGCAGGGTGCTTGTGTTCAGGGGCTCCGCCGTCCAATTGATATGCCCCTTGGCGAGGCGCTCTTCAGAAGACTTGAAGCTGGAATGGTAGGCAAAGAACGGTTTGTAGCTACCGTTCTCAAACACATGGAGATGGACGACGGATGTGTTTCCCAGCACCGTTCCCAACAAGAACGGAATGGGAACCATTCCCGACACGAAGAGCATGATGGGCTTGGCTTCGAGCGCCATCACATAGTCGCGCAAGCCGTCTCGAAGGTCCTCGGCGATCACGAGGGCATGTTGGTCGGGGTTGATCTGGCCGGGACGGTCGTATGAGAGAATGGCTGAAGCGGCAATGTTGTTCTCGGCAAGGTAGCGCTTGACGTCGGGCAACATGTTGGAGGAGCCACCGACTCGGACGGCGACGGCGATGCAATCACCGTTCGGCAAACTCCGCATCACCTTGGTCCAGCGGCGCCGTCGCACGATCTCTCGCAATCGTCGCCACGCCCCAAGAAACCAGCCTACAATCAGGCCAAGCGTTCCTAAAACGATGCCTAACTTGTCGATTTCAGGGATCAGGTGCTCAAACCACTCCACAAGCTAGCCTCCAAGGGCCATCCGCCCGAAGCCCATCGACGTCCGTGCGCCGATCCCCAGCTTCGCCGCCAGCCACAACACCGGCCAGTGGCTCGGCGGGCAGTGCGAGTACACCGCGTTGCCGATCAAGCCCGATTCGACCACGGGGTCGGGTCCTCTGCGAAAGAAGTCGTAGTGCAACAGCCACTGTTCGGCAAGTTCCTGTCCGTCAAGTAGTTCCACATCCTTCTCGGCCTCCCGATCGTACTCCTGCTGGCGCAGTGCTCCCCGGCCCAAAACCCGGTCCAACTGGTGCAACACTCGCATGCGTGCCATCTTCCACAGTTCAGCATAGCACGGCACCGCGAAGACACCTGCTAGCGGGCTTACGAAATGGCAGACAAAAACGCCAGAAGGGCACGGAGGAGGGTCGACCTCGACCTCTTGCACGGCACCGACCAATCGATACGTTCCACGCTGACCCAGCAGGCAACCCCCGATGCCGTGCTTGCCTGCCGCGACCACGGCCCGCGCCACGTCGGCTTCGGCCATGCAGGCGTCCCCGACCAACGTGACGCCGAACGTGAACTCTTCGCCCGTGTCGTAGGCCAGCACGTTCGCGGGCACTTGAGCCGAAGCCAGGTTGCGACCGGCTTGCGCCAGAGACACGCCGAACACCATCGGCTCGGGGGCGTGGGGTGCCTCGATCAGGATGGCCGCCGGCTGGTTGACCGATTCGAACCAGCCAAGCGTCTGGGGCGATACGTCCATGCGGTGGAGTTCGCGGCCGATTGCCGAGTGCAACGACCCCGTCAAGGTCACCACCCACGGCGCCGTCATGGGCAAGCTCCTCACCTCGTAACGCAACACCTCGCTGGGGGCGGCAAACAGGATCGGCGTCTCGGCTCTTACCGAAACCCGTACGGTGCGCCAGGTCAGCGACTTACAAGTCATGGATGGTCGAACTCGAGCAAGGCGCCTACCTGCACGCTTGGCGAATGGGATTGAGCGACCACGCCCCCGCCCAACCTCGGGTCGTAGGTGGCCACCCACGAAGCGGGATGGAAATGGTGGCAAAGCATCGCGGCTCCCCAAATCGGCATGCGGCCGGAGAGGATCACACCGCAACCCGGGGGCACCGTGCAGGGCAGGCCTTCCAAGCTGGCTGCAAACGCTTCTGGCGTGGTGGCGCCGCCGGGCACCTCCACCAGAACAAGGCGGGCAGGCAACCCTCCGGCATGCAAGTCGGCGACAGTGTAGTTGGGTCCTTCCACTTTCTCTTGATTCCTCTATGGGTCAACGTTCGCCCAGACATCGACGATGTCCTTCTTTCGACTCGTGAAACGTTGGTTGTCCATGGTTCAAGCCCTGGTCGTTGCTCCGGTGTGACAGTCGTTCGATGCGCCAGGGCTGAATCGGCGGGATGGCGTCTTGCTTGCACACTTCGCTGTATTGGCCAACCCCTCCCCGGCCCTCCCCAAGCTAGGGGAGGGAGCTAAGCGGACCCTGAGTCGCATGGGGGGGGGGGGCGTGTTCAGAGAACAGTGTTCAGAGTTCAGACCTGCTGGAGCAATGCCCTCTGAGCGGGTGGGTGTGGCGCGACCTCCCGCTCGGAGGCCCAAGCCCAGGGCGGTAACGCTTCGGCGAAGTTGCAATGCCCTCTGAGCGGGCGGGTGTGGCGCGCCCAAAAACCGCCGGGTGTCCTCTGGACGCCAGAGTTGCAATGCCCTCTGAGCGGGCGGGTGTGGCGCGGGGGCTCAACGTGGGAGCCGTCTTCCAGGTCGACAAGTTGCAATGCCCTCTGAGCGGGCGGGTGTACGAAAGTGCCCAACGTTACTGTTGCAATGCCCTCTGAGCGGGCGGGTGTGGCGCGACGGGACAGCAAGCCGCAATATCGGCACTGCAGTTGCAATGCCCTCTGAGCGGGCGGGTGTGGCGCGCTAACGCTTTGGAGGTTCGAACCCTCCCTCAAGTTGCAATGCCCTCTGAGCGGGCGGGTGTGGCGCGTTACGCAGTCTGGTCGTAAACGGGATCATCGCGGTTGCAATGCCCTCTGAGCGGGCGGGTGTGGCGCGTTTTTTCTTC
>JBDHZD010000105.1:0-9682 GCA_039811705.1 Fimbriimonadaceae bacterium
TGCATCAGCGCGCCGGGCAGGAGGCCCGCCTCGCACAGCACCTGAAAACCGTTGCACACGCCGAGAACAGGCGCGCCGCGCTCGGCCAACCGCCGGACTTCGGCCATCACCGGCGAACGCGACGCGATCGCACCGCAGCGCAGGTAGTCGCCATACGTGAAGCCGCCCGGCAAAAACACGCCGTCGAACCCCGAGAGGTCGGTCGCCTCGTGCCAAGCGTAGTCGGCCTCATAGCCCAGCGCACGCAGGGCATGAAGGGCGTCTTGGTCGCAGTTCGAACCGGGAAACCGCAAAACGGCGATCTTCACTCGACCACCTCGAACGTATAATCCTCGATCACGGGGTTGGCCAGCAGTTTCTCGCACATCTCCTTCACCCGCTCGGGATCGAAGCGGTCCACTTCCAGATGGATGAGCTTCCCGATCCGTGCGGACGAGACTTCGTGGAAGCCGAGCTTGTCCAGCGATCCGGCCACCGTGCGTCCGGCGGAGTCAAGGAGCGAGGGCTTCAGGGTCACGGCGACGCGCACGATCGGCATACTGCGATTGTGGCACCTCGCCGCGTCTAGCGACGGGCGGCGACGAGAATGTTACGCCACTTGGGCGTATCCAGAAAGTCGGTCGTAACGCCTTTCTTGCCGCTGCTGGAGTGGCTGAAATAGCCGTTTCCCAGATAAATCCCCGTGTGGCCGATTTTCTGGCGCTTGTCTTCCCAGAAGTACAGCCGATCGCCGGGCTGAAGGTCTTCGAGTCGGGTGATGGGCTGGCCGACCAGCGCCTGCTCGGCCGCCGTGCGCGGCAAATTCACGCCGATCTTGCCGAAGAGCTGCTTGACGAAACCCGAGCAGTCGATGCCGTTCTCGAGATCGTTGCCGCCCCACTTGTAGGGAGTTCCGACGTACTGGAGCGAGTAGGCGGCCACGCTGGCTCCGGCACCCCCCCGAGACACTGCGGAACCACCGGTGCGCTTGATGGCATCGAGGTCCTTCTGCTCGACCACGGCATCATAGGGCAGTTGGGCGACGTGCTCGGCCGCGATGAACCCGTATACGCCGTTCTGGAGCGGCACCATGAACCAACCGGGCTGCTTTGCCGGGGTCACGATGATGTACTCGTACTGTTGGGCGCGGTAATACACCTTGGCCGTCGACGCTGGTCGCTGGAGGATCGGCGCGACCTGAAGCGTCTGACCGAGCTGGCCCAGCACCACCTTGTCCGCCATTGCGGAGACGGCGGCCACGAGCAAGCAAAACAGCGGGATCAGGCGTCGGAACATCGGTAACGTTGTCGGGTGTCAGTTTGGCACAACGCGCGCAGGGCCGGTACCGTTCACTATTGTTGGCCATTCGGGCCAATGTCTCAAGGGATGCTCAAAGAGGGGTGCCACGGGCTGCGCGGCCGAAGCGTTGCCCAAAGTGGTCCCATCCCTTGACAGCCCCTTCGGAAGGACCGCCAAGCATCCCCCAAGAACGAAAGAGCCCCCGCAAGCGCGGGGGCTGGTAGTGCCTGGGTATGCGGAAGGATACTAAGCCGTGATCTTGCCGATGGCGGCTTGCAGGGAACCGATGCCCGCCTTGTCGGCCTTCAGGTTGACCATGTTGTCCGTGATCTTGCGGTTCTTGTACAGCATGATCGTGTTCTTGACGTCCGCTCCCGTGTTGACC
This sequence comes from Fimbriimonadaceae bacterium, assembly GCA_039811705.1. Lineage (GTDB taxonomy): Bacteria > Armatimonadota > Fimbriimonadia > Fimbriimonadales > Fimbriimonadaceae > UBA2387. Next base: position 1,664 of record JBDHZD010000105.1, read on the forward strand.
TTGTAGTCCGAGATCGCCTTGTCGTCCTTTAGCAACCAAGCCATGTGGACGTTGTCCGAGCCGGCCTTGGCGTTGACGCTCTTGATGAGCTCGGCGGTCTTGGCCTGGTTGGCCTTGTCGGTCAGCACGATGAAGAATGCCTGCAACTTCTTGGCCTTGTTGGCCACCACGGCGTCGTTGAGGGTCTTGGCGATCGAGGCGATGTTCTCGGCGTTGTCACCGTTCACCCAAACCTGAACCTGAGGCAACACGCCGTAGGTGCAGGGCGGACAACCGTCCGTGCCCTTCAGCGGGCCGGTGACGTGCGTCGGGTGGAAGGCGCTGACGGTCTCGCCGGACTTGAGGCCGGACGTGGGAGCCAAAGCGAACGCGGGCAAAATCGCGCACGCGACAAGGAGGCCGGAAACAAGGTGCTTCTTCATAGAGAACTCGCTACTGGAGCGTGCCGGGCTGGTCACACTCCGATACACCCGTTCTAACGCAGGTTTATGGAGAAAAGTTTCAGGATTCGTGCTGCATCGCTTCCCACCGGGCACGGCGCAGGCAGAGCAGGATCTCGTCCTCGAACCGCCCGTTCTTGTAGAACCGCTCGGGAATCCGACCGCACTCTTCGTAGCCCGCGCCGGTCAGCATCTTGAACGAGCGAACGTTGCTCGCCATCGTGCTGGAGAGCAGCGTCCGCAGCCCGATCACCTCGAAGCAATACCGCGAACGGATGCGTGCGGCATCGCGACCGAAGCCCTTGCCCTGGTGCTCGCGCGAACCGATCAGCGAGCCTGTGTTGGCCACCCGATTGACCAAGTCGATGCCATGGATGCCCGTCTGGCCGATATGCTCGCCCTCCAGTGTCTCGATGGCGAACACCACGTCGCGGCCATTGTCTTTGGCACGCGATGCGAACCACTCCTTTTCGAGCATCTCGGTCACGGGCGGATACTGGCCAACGGCCAGCCAACGCGTGATCTCGGGGTCGTTGAACCACCGAAAGCAGTTTTCGTAGTGTCGATCGACGCTGATGGGTACAAGACGTACCAAATCGCCTTCCCAACCGCGCACGTAGGGCGTGTTCATGGTGAGGGGCCATTGTAGCCGCGTGTTCACGCGAGCGGGGGACCTTCGCCGCTCCGGCACCTCTATAATGATAGGGATGATCGCGCTTCTCCTCGCCTCTGCGCTGGCATTGGGCCAGACCGCGCCAGCCGGGGCGGCCAACCAGGATCGGCCGAAGACGCCCTACGAAACGCTCTTCCCCAACCCCACTGGCAAGAACGGATTCGAGGACTACGTGTTGGCAGGCATGGCCGCGCGAGAGGCCATGACCGGGATCGACAATGTCCAGTGGTCGAGCCAATACGAACGCAACCGCGAGATCGCCTCTCGCTCGGCGCGCGCGTTCGCCCTGATGCGCGAGGGCAACAAGAAGCCGGTCAGCGACCCGCGCACCAAGCTCGACACGGAAACGCTCTTTCCCGAGCTGGCCGACTTCAAGACCCTCAGCAAGTTGGCCCAGTCCGACATGTACGTGCGCTTCGCCAACGGGGACACCGCCGGTGCGACGACCACGTTCATCGATACCGCCACCTTTGTCGAGCGGTCCGTACCGCTTCCCTCCCTCATCGCGTGTCTGGTCGTGATCGCGCAGGACGCGATCCTGCTCATGAACTTCGAGCAGTTCGCGCACCGACTCACCCTGTCCGACATCAACCGCGTCGAGGCGTATGCGCGTGGCCGCATCCAACGTTCGCTGCCGTTTGACAAAGCGATGGACACCGAACTCGTCATGATGGAGGAGTACCTCAAGACTCCGCCGGAGGATCTGGACATCTTCGGTGACGACGACGACGACGCAACGCTCGCCGCCTACAAGAAACTCTCGTCCGAAGAGCGCCGCGAGTTCCTCGAAAGGGCACTGGCGATCAACCGGCGCAATGTCGAGCGGCTCGTCGCGACCTACCGGGGTCGCGAGTCCACGTGGAAGCTATTCGAGCCTGAAAAGACGGGCAATGCGTTGCTGGACACGCTTGTCTCGTCGCTCACGATCGGCGACATGGCGGGACAGCTGTTCTCGGCGGTCGCGAAACAACGCACGCAGTGGCGCCTTTTGCTGCTGCACTGCCAGATCGAGAAATACCGGCTCTTGCACTCCAAGTTGCCCCAGAGCCTGGGCGACCTCCAACGCAACGACGACATCGCTGACCCGCTGACCGACGACCTGTTCGTCTACAAACCCGTCAGCGTTCGCGATTTCGAACTCTACAGCAAGGGAACCGAACTCACCGGACCCATCGCCATCCGATACCGGAGGCAACAGACCGCCGAAGGCGACCTCGCAGCACCGCCACCCAGACCCTAGCGGAACCGCTCCTGTAGACGATCCAGTTCTTGGCTGCCGGGGCAAAGGTCGCGGAAGGGCACGTTCGTCAAGGCCTGTGGGACGGTCCCCAACTTGCCGTGCATGTCCTGCGCATCCTCGTGCATGTAGAGCAAACCGGTGACGACTTCGCCCCGCGTCTGATGCTCGCGGATGTAGGCATAGGCGCGGTCGCGGTCCGTGTGGTCGTAGCTTTGGTCGATCTTGCGCAGGGCGACCATGCCGCCATCATGCAGGCGAACGTGGTGGACCGAACCGGGCTCGTACTCCGCCGTGATCTCCTCTCGCTTCGCGATGTAGTCCGCAGCCACCACCGGCAGTTGGTGTTGCCGCGTGTAGGCGTAGCTCTTGGTGGAGCCTTCGTGGTCGTTGAACGTGACGCAGGGCGAGATCACGTCCACAAACGCGAATCCCCGGTGCATGATGCCCGCCTTCAAGATCGGCACGAGCTGGGCCTTGTCGCCCGAAAAACTCCGTGCCACAAACGTGGCCCCCAGGGTGAGGGCCATCAGAGCACCATCGATGGGCGCCATGGTGTTCTCGACACCGCGCTTGCTTTTGGAACCGGGGTCGGCCGACGCCGAGAATTGACCTTTCGTCAAGCCATAGACGCCGTTGTTCTCCAACACGTACATCAGGTTCAGGTTGCGACGAATGGCGTGACAGAACTGCCCAAGACCAATCGAAAGCGAGTCGCCGTCGCCCGAGATACCAATCATGATCAGCTCGCCGTTGGCTGCCGCCGCTCCCGTAGCGACCGAAGGCATGCGTCCGTGAACGCTGTTGAACCCGTGCGCTTCGCGCAGGAAGTAAGCCGTCGTCTTGGACGAGCAACCGATGCCCGACATCTTGGCCACCTTGTATGGCTCGATCTCGAGTTCCCAAAACGCCTGGACGATGGCAGCCGTGATCGAGTCGTGGCCGCACCCTGCGCACAAGGTGGTCAACGCGCCCTCGTAATCGCGCCGCGTCAATCCGAGCGCGTTGGTCGCAAGCGCCGGGGTGTGGACTTTGGGTTTGGCGATGTAGCTCATACGAGAACCCCCGAGGAGGCACAGACGCCCGAAACCACGTCGCGTGCGCTCAGCGGGTATCCGGCGTATTGAAGGACCGACTTGAGTTTCACGGGGTCGGCACCGGTTTCGATGAGCAGCAAACTCCGCAGCTGCGCGTCGCGGTTCTGCTCGACCACATAGATCGTCTCGTGCTCCGCCAGGAAGTTCCTGACCTCTTCGCCAAACGGGAACCCGCGAACGCGCAGATAATCCGTCTGGACGCCCTGCTCCGCCAACTGATCGATGGCCTCCATGCAAGCCGAGTGGCAACCACCCACGGACACGATGCCGATCGAGGCGTCGCGACCTCGCCGAATGAACGGCGCGGGAACCGCTTCGGCGGCAAGGCTCAGTTTGCGAACCAGACGCTCCATGACTTCCTGATACTCTGCCGAGTTCTCCGTATACGCCCCGAACTTGTTGTGCCCCGAACCCCGTGTGAAGTACGCACCCCGTGGATGTACGCCGGGAAGCGTGCGATAGGGGATGCCGTCGCCGTCCACATCCAGGTAGCGGTGGAACGCCTTCGCTTGCTCCAGAGCCTCTGCGTCCAGCACCTTGCCACGGTCAGGCTCATAGAGGTCGTCCCACGTCAGCTTGGGCACCATCCAATCGTTCATACCGATGTCGAGGTCGCTGAGCACCAAGACCGGTGTCTGGAAGCGCTCGGCCAAGTCGAACGCCCGCGCGGCCATCTCGAACGCCTCGCGAGGATCGCTGGGATAAAGGCAGATGTGCTTGGTGTCGCCGTGCGACGCATACGCGCAAAGCAGCAGGTCGCACTGCTGGGTCCGCGTCGGCATGCCCGTGGAGGGCCCCGTGCGCTGGACGTCGAACACGACGCAGGGCACCTCGGCGTAATAGGCCAAACCAAGAAACTCGCTCATCAGCGAAATGCCGGGACCAGACGTGGGAGTGAACGCGCGGGCACCCGCCCAAGAAGCCCCAATGACCATGCCCACGGCGGCGAGTTCGTCTTCGGCCTGCAAAATGGCGAACCGGTTCTTGCCGGTCTCGGGATCTTTGCGGTACTTCTCGCAAAAGCCCGTGAACGCCTCCATCAGCGACGTGGCGGGCGTGATCGGATACCATGCGCCCACCGTGGCACCCGCGTAGAGACAACCCAGCGCAGCCGCCGTGTTGCCATCGATGAGGATGCTGTCTCGCGTCGCATCCATCGCCTCAAGCCGAATCGGCAAGGGACAAGGCAAGTGCTCCTTGGCATAGTTGTAGCCAAGATCGACCGCCTTCTGGTTCGAATCGAGCAACGCGGGTTTGCGTCCGTACTTCTCCTTGGTCAGGGCCACCATGACCTCGGTGTCGATGCCCAGCAGAGCAGCCAACGCCCCGGCGTAGGCGATGTTCTTCATCAGAATCCGCTCTTTCACACCGCCAAACGCCTCGTTGCACATCTGAGCCAGGGGTATGCCCAAGAACTCGATGTCGTCGCGGTGCAGATGATCGGCCATGGGCCATGTGCTGTCGTAGAGCAACCACCCCCCTGGGCGCACTTCGGCGACGTCGGCGGCGAACGTGGCGGGGTTCAAGGCCACCATCAAGTCGAAATCGGGCGTTCGCGCGGTGTATCCACAACGATTGACTCGGATTTCATACCAAGTCGGCAACCCTTGGATGTTGGAGGGAAAGAGGTTCTTTCCGGTCACGGGAATCCCCATCCGGAAGATGGCCTGCATGATGAGACTGTTCGCGCTGGCCGACCCGGTTCCGTTGGCGGTGGCGATTTTGAAGGCGAAGTCGTTGACCCGATTCATGCTGCGTCCGTGGCATCGGGCGATGCGGTGTCCACGATTCGGATTATGTCCGATCCTCCTGCGAACCTGATGTGAACCTGACCCACTTGGGTCCTGGATGACGGACATCGCCACGTGTGCGATGTCAATCAAGGCCCAAACCGCCGTTCGCGAGCGTGATAACCTGAGAACGCGGGGCCGGCGCCACCCCGCAACAGGAGTCGATTCTCAATGGAACGAGAAACCCCGCACCACGACGCGCATCCCCCGCGCAAAATCGCCCATATGGTCGCCCGGCTCGGCGTCGCCAAAGCCTCCGAGAACGGCGTTACCCTCTTCGTCCTCGCGATCCTCGCAGGAGCCTTCATCTCGATGGGCGCCCTGTTCTTCACCGTCGTCACCACCGACACCGGTCTAGGCTTCGGGCTGACTCGCCTGATCGGTGGCCTGAGCTTCTGCCTCGGCCTTATCCTTGTGGTCATCGCGGGAGCCGAATTGTTCACCGGCAACAACCTCATCGCCATGGCCTGGGCCAGCGGCCTCGTCGATACCCGCGCCGTCCTTCGCAACTGGCTCATCGTCTATCTCGGCAACGTGGTCGGGAGCCTAGGCTCCGTCGCGCTCGTTCTTTGGGGAGGGACCGATCGAATGGCCGGAGGTCATGTCGCCGAGACGGCGGTCAAGATCGCGGCAACCAAGGCCGACCTTTCGTTCTCAGAGGGGCTTTCGCGCGGGATTTTGTGCAACGCTCTGGTGTGTCTGGCCGTCTGGCTGGCCCTCGGCGGAAGGGGCGTCGCGGACAAGATCATCGCCATCGTGTTCCCCGTGGCCGCTTTCGTAGCCATGGGGTTTGAGCACTCGATCGCGAACTGGTTTTTCCTACCCTATGGCATGGCACTTGCCGGACCAGAACATGTCGATCCCACAGGAGCGCTGGTCAACCTTGCCTCGGTCACGATCGGCAACATCCTCGGAGGCACACTTCTTGTCGCCGGAGTCTATTGGATGGCGTACATGCGCGACGGCCAGGCCGTCCCGGAGCACACGCCACCGACCCGTCCGCCAGAGACGCGGGAACCCGAGTTGTCCGCACTGCGATAGCGAGGCATCCCAGCCAGCCCGGCGGTCAGGCGTACCACGCGTCACTCTGAGGTTCGGCCCCCGATCGAAGCGTCTCCCAAAACGCCGAAGCGTCTTGGCCGAAGTCTCGAAGGGTACGCGGACGAAAAAGGAAAGCCGTCGGCTTGTGCTTGGGCACTGCAATCACTTGGAGCCTCTAGGCTCAGGCCCTGAGCGCTTGGTCGACGAGTTCCACGATCAAGTCGAGTTCTTCCTCGCTGACGGCGAAGTGCGGCGTAAATCGGAGCGAATTCGCGCCACCGTGGATCACCTGCAACCCGCGATGCCGCAACGCCTCCTCCACCGAATCCGCACCAAAGCACTTGATCTCGGGGGCCAACTCGCACGAGAAAAGCAGTCCACAACCCTGAACCCGTGTGATGGCACCGCCCAGCGACTCGCGCAACTGCTCGAGCTTCGCGACGGCCTGACGGCCCCGCATCCGAATGTTCTCGCGGAGTTCCGGCGTGAACGCCTGCAACACCATGCGCCCAACGTCCATCGCCCGAGGATTGGCCGTCATCGTGTTGCCGTAGATGCCGGCGTGGTACATACTCGCCGCCTTCGAACTCAACGCAAGCACTGAAAGCGGGAACTGCCCACCGTTGAGCGCTTTGGAATACGTCTCGCAATCCGGCGCGTGCAACCCCTCGAAGCCGGGATAGTCCACAATCGAAAGCACCCCGTGGGCCCGCAAGCCCGCCTGGATCGAATCCACCAACAGGAGGCTCCCATGGGCCTCGGTGAGTTCCCGGGCCAACGCATAAAACGACGCCGGCAACGCCCTGCCTGGGTCGCCTTCGCCCATGACCGGTTCCAGAAGCACCGCTTCGATGAACCAGCCGTTGGCGTCGGCTTCGGCGAACACGCCGCGCAACCCGGCCTCGTCGTAAGGGTGGACCGTGATCAGCGACATCTCGCCACGGAAACTCGCCAGGTGACGCTCATAGGCCGAACGTGACGAGTCCGAGTAAATGGCCGGGCGATCCGTCCTTCCGTGGAAACTGCCCTTCACCGACACGCGTCGAATGCAACGACCCTCGTACCGGCCGCCCGGATCGGTCATTACTTTGGCGTTGACGTCGGCGATGCGCGTCGCCAACCCCATGGCCTCCGAACCCGAATTGAGGTACATGAACGAGGCAAACGGACAACCGCCGCGCGTATGGCCGATTTCCTTTCTCAAGGCAGCGTCGAACATCCACTGCGATAGGCTCGGCGTCATGATGTTCGCCATGGGCTGGGGCCGCGCCATCGCCTCCAACACGGCTCTGGGAGTGTGACCGAGCCCGAGCATCCCGTACCCGCCTGTGTCGTACACCACCGCGCCCTTGAGCGTGACGATCCAAGGGCCCCGAGCGGTGAGCGCCACATAGGGCGCGACCGTATCGTGAGGATAGAAATTGACCACGCCCGCCTGCACGCGGCGGATCTGCTCGCTCTCATCCAAGTCGAGCAACTCGGCGCACGCGTCGCGCACCTCGTCGAAACGCTCGGCTGCCGCTCGGATGGCTTCCGCCAGCTCGGGAAACCGGTCCGCAAGACAAACGATGCGTTCGTCGCACAACCCTTGGGTCAGGCGGCGACCACCGCGCAAGCGCAACGGAGCGAGAACTTCGAGCAGGGGCATAGGGACCTCGTCGTCGACCACGAGCAAGCAGTACTCACCGGTCGCCCGCTTGGAATGGTACCCGCCCGGCCCCTCTCGCGTCCGTCGCGCCCG
>JBDHZD010000106.1:0-9463 GCA_039811705.1 Fimbriimonadaceae bacterium
TCAGCGCACCTCGGAGCGCGAGGCCCTATTGAAGGCGCGGTTCGGATCCGTGATTCTGGACGAAGCGCACAAGGCGCGTCGGAAAGGCGGCGTAGGACCGGAGAAGCACCACCCCAATAACCTCCTCGAGTTCATGCGACAGATCGGTCCACGAACCAGGCACCTGCTGCTCGGGACGGCAACGCCGATCCAAACGGAGGTCTACGAACTTTGGGACCTGATGAGCATTCTCGCCAGCGGCGCGGAGTTCGTCCATGGAAGACCCCACCTTGGAGACTGGGCGAACTGGGAACGGGCGCTGCCACGAGTCAAGGGTGAAGAGTGCCCGCGAGACCACAAGGAGGCCTGGGAGTGGCTGCGCAATCCGTTGCCGCCTGCAGCCGAACACCACCTCATCGCGCAGTTACGCGAAGGTCTGCGTCTTGAAAGCCGTACCTTCTTCTGTGATCGGGGCTACGCCGATCTGGCCTACCTCGACCAGGAGGCGCTGGCCGAAGCGACGTATCCGGGTTTCTTCGCTGAACACAACCCAGTGGTGCGCCACACCGTTCTGCGCAAGCGTAGAGCCCTTGAAGAGGCTGGGTTGCTGGAGAAGATCGACGTGTCGATCCACCCCATGGAAGGAAGGACCTACGAAGGGGTGGCCTTCAATGGCCTGGGCTTGCTGACCAATCACGCGTTCGACGTGGCGTACGAACACGTCGAGAGGTTTACCGAAGCGTTGGGTAAGCGACAGAAGGGCGTGGGCTTCCTTCGATCGCTGATGTTGCAACGGATTTGTTCGAGCTTCGCTTCCGGCATCTCGACGGCGAAGAAGATGCTGGCGCACGATGAAGTCGATCCCGACGACGAGGATTCGGCCGTTCTCAAGGAAGTGTCCAGCGACCTCACGCCTGACGAACGCTCGTTCCTGGAGGTGGTTGTCGCCGAGCTTTCCCGACCCGAAGCGCGCGACCCGAAACTGCAAGCCCTCTTGGCGATGCTCCTGCACAACCGAACCGAAGGCAAGACGTGGCTCGAACACGGCTGCATCGTCTTCAGCCAATACTATGATACGGCGAGTTGGGTGGCTTCGCAACTCGCCAGTGCGTTGCCCGGGGAGCCGGTCGCCGTGTACGCGGGAGTCGGCAAGAGCCGGCTGTACGATGGCCCCGAGTCCTCATCGGTGGAGCGCGAAGCAATCAAGGCAGCCGTGAAACATCGCGAGATTCGCCTCGTCGTAGCGACCGACGCTGCCTGCGAGGGCCTGAATCTGCAGACGCTCGGCACCTTGATCAATGTCGATCTGCCGTGGAACCCCTCCCGACTGGAGCAACGCTTAGGACGAATCAAGCGCTTTGGCCAAGCACGTCGCAGCGTCGACATGCTCAATCTGGTCTACCAAGGCACAAGAGACCAGGTCGTCTATCAGGCTCTCTCGCGCAGACTTCGCGATGCCTTCGACCTCTTTGGCAGCTTGCCCGATACGATCGAGGACGACTGGATCGAGTCTGTCGAGGCCCTTGAGGCGGAGCTTGATCGCTACCGCCATTTGAGGGACGAGGCGCGCAACGCGTTCGAGCTGAAGTACTCCGGATCAGCGGATCCCCACGAAAACCGATGGGAGTTATGTTCGCGGGTCCTCTCACGAGCGGATGTGACCGAACGCATGTCCAGGCCTTGGTAGCCTTGCGCGCACGCAGGAGCCATGGTTGCGGAACCCGAACCAAAAGCAAGAGCATGGACCGAGGCGAGATCTTTCGCCTGACAACGGTCCCGCAAATCGCTCAGGGTTGGCCCCTGAAAGGCAGGTGGACCTAAATGAACAATCTCACCCGTGATCTCGGTCAGGCCTTCATCGCATGCATCGCCGAGAAAATGATGATCGACGAGGAGTGGAGCCTCCGCGCCCCCTGCCGTGTCACATGGTGGCCTCACCGCCTTCGGCAGACGATCTGGGTCGATCCGCCGTTCATCGATGAGGGAATGACGGTCTGGCGAGCCCATTGCCAAACCGACCTGATCCGTGGCTTCGGTGGCACCCGCGAAGAACGAGAACTCATCACGAGCCACGCCATGTGCCAGACCCTGTCGGGGTTCGCGCGCAATCCCGACGACCCACCCAGGGTGCAGACCGCCGCCAGCGTCTTCTTCCACGAGGAGACCTTCGACTGGGCTTGGCGCACCATTGTCATGGATCGCGGGCTTACAGGCGGTCGAAGCGCACCGTGACGCGGGATACGTCGCCGAGCGCGACGCACGTTGGGACGTCGACTCGACGGTACATCCCCGAAGTGGTCCACGCCAAGAACCGGACGACCTGCTGAGTCTGGGTTCCTAGCGCTGAAGCACGGAATGGATGGTTCCAGGTTCGCCGGACCGGCAATGTTGCGCATCAAGGGCCTTCTGGACCGTCCCCCAAGCCTAATGACGAACGGCGATGAACGAGGGATCACCGCTGAGTTCCCGTTTCCCATGCTCTCAATGCTCCTTCAGGTGCAAACCGAGGACTACAACACCAACCTTGGCCACGGGCTGCTGACGCTGCTCAGATTGTCGGACAACCCGGGAGACGCCTTGCCGGGCGACTGTCTGGAAATCAACGAAAGGGAGCTCGCCTCGTTGACTCGGAGCTACTTCGTGGGGTCTTGGTGCGACGATCCTCAGGGTTTGCGCACCTTCGTGACCTTCCTCCCGAACGTGCTCTTCTCCCCTGCAACGATCGAACGCATGGTCGTGAGCGACGCGATGCGCGCGATGTGGGTTTCGCAAGACCTCCTCGGATACTTCTGGGCAGAGAACTACGAACGGGCATTGGCCCGAAAGACGAACATGTTCCTCACTGACCTTTGGTGGCGTCTCAACCCACCACCTCCCTCGGGTCGACCGTCAAGATCGGGCCGTGGGGATCGAGCCGGACGGCCACCCCGTACCGGCTCACCCCCCACAGCAATGCGGCGAGCTCGTCGGTCGGCGGCCCCGCAAAACCCGCACGAAATGTGCAGGTTTTGAGGGTGAAACCTGGCTGCCGCAGTAGGACTCGAACCTACGACCCGCTGATTAACAGTCAGCTGCTCTACCGACTGAGCTATGCGGCAACGCGAAGCAAGTGATACCCGATTCTCGGTCCAGCACGCGCAACACTGGACCCAGACACCGCAAAAACGTCACGCAACCGGAAGGCCGGAGAACGAGGACTCAAGGAGTTCGGCGGTGTGAAGCACCCGCACATGGCCTCCCTTCTCTCGCGCGGCTTGAGCGATCCAAGCGTGGCAACCCGGGTTTCCGAGCGCGACATAGGACACCCCGGTCGCCTCGATGTTGGCCCACTTGCGATCCAGCAGGCGACGCGCCATCGCGGGCTGCAGCACGTTGTAGGTTCCCGCACTGCCGCAGCACATCTCGGATTCGGGCAGAGGCACCCAAGTCAGGCCAGGAATCGCAGAGAGCAGCGTTCGGGGTTCCGAGCGGACGCGTTGGCCGTGCGCCAGGTGGCACGCATCGTGGTAGGTTGCACGGCCCGAAAGGCCCGGGCTTTCGGCCAGCAGGTTCTGAAGCCCGTGGGCCAAGAGGAACTCGCTGATGTCCACCACGCGGGCGGCCACGTCGCGCAGACGCGGGTCGCCACCCAAGTCCGCGTAGGCCTTCATCGCGCTTCCGCAGCCCGCCGAATTCACCACGATGGGCGCATTGCCGGGCATCGCATCGGCCAGTGCCAAGGCCATCGCTCGGGCCGCAACCAGATCGCCTGCGTGGGCGTGCAACGCGCCGCAGCAACCTGCTCGCGAAGGCAAGACCCCGAAGCCGCACCGAAGCATCAAGCGCCGCGTCGCTTCGTGGACCCGTGGGAACAGCACCCCCATCGCACAACCTTCAAGCAGGTACGCGGAACGAGAAATGGTCAGGTCTAGCCGGGGCCAGCCGGATTCCCCTTGCGGACGCGGGACTTCGGCCTGCGGAGCATCGTCCGTGAGCATCCGTGCCACCGCCGCCGGCAATTTGCGCCCACCAGCCGCGGCAACTTGGAACCGCAAGACCCCCGGTTTGGTCAGGCCAGCCAGCAGCGCTCGCTCGACCCAGGGGCGTTTGATCTTTTCGCGGGCAAGTTCCAATAACGCGCCATACTCGACGCCGCTCGGGCAGGCCGTTTCGCACGCACGGCACCCAAGGCACGTCTCAAGGTGGGGAGCGACTTCCCGTTGCCAGTCCAGACTTCCCGCGTCGGCGTTGCGAATCAGATAGATGCGCCCGCGAGGCGACTCGGTCTCTTGTCCGGTGAGCGCGAACGTGGGACAACTTTCCAGGCAGAAGCCGCACCGGATGCAATGCGCCGCCAAGTCTGAGATCGTCTTCCGGCTCATATCGCCTCCAGTGCGCCCATGTTCAGCTTGCCTTCCGGGTCGAGGAGTTTCTTGGCGCGACGCATCCACCCAGTCTGAACGGGGTCGAACGGTTCCAGATTTCGGCTCCCACAGCCCGCCCGCATCACCCAGTCGTGTTCGAACCGAGGCAACTCTGCATCCACTGACCAGAGGGTGCTTGTGGCCTCGTCAGCCACATGCGGCATCCCCCGAACAGCCGCGAGCGAACGCGAGAAGTCGGTCGCCAGCGTTCGCTGGAAACGCAAGTTGCTCATGGCCAGCGACCCGGTCGCGATCCACCTCGGCTCTGGTCTCGCGCCCAAAGGCAACGTGCGGAGGATGACCTCGGCGATCACGCCCAGCGTCCCTCGCGCCCCGATCATCAGCTTGTGCACGTCGTAGCCCGCCACGCTCTTCACGGCCTGGCTGCCCGAGCGCGCCACTCGCCCGTCGGGACGCACGATGGTCATCCCCAAGCACCAATCCCGCCAACCGCCACACATCGACTCCAGACCGTTGGGAAGCCCGATCGAGAGCAGGCCGCCAACCGTCCCGATGTCACCCAGCGGGCTGGCCCACGGTATGCATTGACCACGTTCAGCCAAAGCGATTTGGAGGTCGGTCAGTCGGGTTCCGGCACGCACGACGACCACCATGTCTTCCGGGTGGTGTTCGACGATGCCGTTCAGACGGTGCATCAACAACATTGGAGGATGACCGAGTGCGACCGACCACTCGTCCAAACTCGAACAGCCCGGTCGACTCCGTACATCGAACGCGACGTGCGAGCCCGAGCCAAGGACCTCGACCCGACCCATGTCGCGCACGGCATCGACCAGTTCTTCAAGCGTCCGGGGCTCGAGGAGTGTACTCACCATGCCGCCCCCCGCCACCGGCGCATGTGTTCGACGCACCCCTTCTGGCTCGGCAACACCTTGCACGGGTTGCAGAGGTCGCCAGGGTTGAAGATGCTCCGCACGTCCATCATGAGGTCCAAGCCTTCGCGTCCGAACATCCGCTCCATGAGGCTGATCTTCTCGACGCCGATCCCGTGTTCGCCGGACAGGCTTCCGCCAAGTTCGAGGCAGACTTCCAGAATCTCCTCGCCTGCGGCGACCGCGGCTTCCACTTGGGCGGGGTCGCGGTCGTCGAAGTACATGCACGGGTGAAGGTTGCCGTCGCCGGCATGAAAGATGTTGGCGATGCCGATGCCTCTGCGCGAGGCCACTTCGGAGATGCGATCCAACATCTCCGGCAACTTGGAGCGGGGGATCACTCCATCCTGGGTGACGATGGTCGGGGCGATTCGGCCCATGGCGCCGATGCCCTTCTTCCGGGCCGTCCAGAGCTTTTGCCTCTCGACTTCGTCGGCGGCGACCGCAACGTCCATGGCCGCATGAGTGCCGCAGATTTGGACGACGGTGCGCATCTCTTCAGCCACGGCGTCTGGCTCTCCATCGCACTCAATCAACAGAAGCGCCTTTGCCCCGGCTGGATACACGAGTCCGAAGGCCAACGATACGGCGCTCATGATGCCCTCGTCCATCATCTCGAGCGCAGCCGGGATGATGCCTGCAGCGATGATATCCGCGACGGTCTGGGTGGCGTCCCTCACCGTGGGAAACGAGGCGAGCACGGTCTCGACTCTTGCGGGATTGGGCGTGAGTCGCACCCAAGCCTCCGTGACGATGCCAAGCGTCCCCTCTCCGCCTACGATCACGCCCAAAAAGTCAAGTATAGGCCCTCCGGGAACCTTCGAGCCGACCGAAACGATCTCGCCATCGACATCGACCATGGTCAGAGCCAGGACGTGCTGGACCGTCACACCGTACTTAAGAGTGTGCGGTCCGCCCGAGTTCTCGGCGATGTTGCCGCCGAGGGTCGAGACGGTCTGGCTCGACGGGTCGGGGGCGAAGTGCAGTCCAGCGTGGGCGACGGCTTCCGAGATGCGTTTGTTGACCGCACCCGCTTGGGCTCGCAGGCAACGATTGGGCAGGTCGATCTCCAAGATCTTGGTCATTCGCTTGGTGGAGATGAGCACGCCGCCCATCGCCGCCAAGGCACCCCCGCTGAGTCCGGTTCCGGCTCCGCGGGGCGTATAGGGAACCTGGTTGCGGTTGCACCATCGCACCACGTCTCGCACCTGCTCCGTGGTTTCGGGCAACACCACCACGGACGGCTTGGACTTGTCGATGGTGTACGCATCGCAGTCGTAGGCCTTGCGCGCCGACGGCGATGCAAGGATTTGACCGGGCCCAAGGATGGACTCCAGTTCGCGCGCCCAGAGCGCTTCGGTCCTTCGGTCGGGATCGGTCACGGGCATGTGCTCTAGTTTGGCCTCAATCGAACAGCGAATGGAGTTGTCCCTGCTCAAGGGCAAGCAAGCGCGCCTTGACGTCCGTCCCGCCGCCGAAACCCGTCATCGAGCCATCGCGGCCAATGACCCGGTGGCACGGCACCACGATGGAGATCGGGTTCGAGCCATTGGCACGTCCAACGGCACGAGCGGCATCGGGACGGCCCAGTTGCTCGGCCACGTCACCATACGACCGCGTTTGGCCGTAGGGGATGCGTTGGAGGGCCGACCAGACTTCGTGCTGGAACGCTGTCCCCGCGGGCAAGACGTCGAGGTCGAACACTTTGCGTTCGCCGGCAAAGTACTCGTCCAGTTGCTTCCGCACGTGCCCGACCGCAGCCTCGTCGCGCACCCATCCGGACTTCACGACTTCCCCGAACAACACGTGCGTCAGCCGGCCTTTGGCGTCCACCGCGACGGTCAATGTCCCGACGGGACTGGGAATCCAGGCGAAGCGTACTGGACCGGGCAAGAAGCCCTGAAACCTCTCGCGCCATCCCGAAGCCAGACCCTCAGAGACCAGCACGCGCCGCACCGCTTGGAGATTGCCACGGTCGTAGTGCAACGTGTGGTTGGCTTCCCAGACCGTGGCGGCCCCTTCGGGACGATGGATGGATTCGATCGGGTCGCCCGACGCGACCAGCCCGGGCTCAATCACACGAAAGTAGATGCCCGGACGTTCGGCCTTCAGGAACTCTTCGACGAATCCTGGACGATCCATGCGGACCTCCAGCTTGAAGCAGGGGATGCGCGCTTGGCACGCCTCAAGGACCGCTTCGCCTATCCGGAGCCGCTCCCCGATCAACACCGTGCGCTCGTCGAGGCCGACAGTGGTTAGGTTTTCGCCGAACTGGCCGGGTTCAAGATCGTCTCGCCCGAGACGCTCTCGCCAGAAGGCGTAATGTTCCCAAGGGTACAGGTAGGTCGCCTTCTCCAGTCCGCCATGGTTTCGACGGTCGGCCACTTGGTCACCCTCGAAACCCTCTAGGCCGAGGCAGGCGGGGCCAGCGACCGGCGCCTTGTAGATTCCGGTTGGGATCTCCTTACCCTTGTACGATACGGTCCGGATCGAGCCCAGATTGAGCGAGAGCAGCCGAGGCATCAGCCGTAAACCTCGTCGCGCGTGATCACGCGCGCACGGTCGTCCTCGTAGCCAACCACGACGACTTTGGACCCCGCCAGGATTTCCCTGGTGGAATCGTCGGCGACCGCGAGCACATCAAGGACCTCGCCTTTGGCCTCCAAGCGGATGCGCCCTGTCTGGCCGGGCCGCATCGCGACCATGACCTCCGCATCCTGACCGACAAAATCGCGCTCCGACACGTTGGAGTTCACCTCGTTCCTCTTGAGCAACCGCATCGTCAGGGCCACAGAGCCGCCAGCGACTGCACCAGCGGCCAGAGCCAGCGCCAAACCAGGCCATTCGCCAAGCGGCGTGCCAGCTGTGATCAGTATCCCCGTCAACCCGAAAAAGGCGGCGAAGAACGTCCAGAACCGAAGGCTGAAGAAGATCGTCCACGCGCCATCGGCATGAGCGCCGTCGTGGGCGTCGGGCGAGATGTCTTGGTCGATAGAGTGATCCGCGCCGTGCGATCCGGCGATCACCGAATAGAGGAGCATCGCCATGCCCAACACACCCGTCCAAATGTAAAGTGACAGCATCGTTGTTCTCCCATTATCCTCTGACCAGGTTCGGCGGCAAGGTCGGGTGGCGAAACCGTGCCTAGAGCTTTCGTGTTCGGCAACGGACGGCTGTTCGTCGGCATCGATGCCAGAGGCGCCATTCGGGACTTGTTCTACCCGGAGGTCGCGATGTACAGTCACCTGGCAGGTCACGCCATACGGTTCGGTGTTTGGTGCCAGGGCGATTTCGTGTGGCTGGACGAACACCAACCGGCAATGGCCCTCTGCGACGCCGACGGTTCAGGCGTGGCGGAGTGGGACCTGCACGACCTTGGACTTCGCGTGAACGCAAGGTTTGCCTTGGGTCCAGAGGGTCACAACGCCCTACAGGCAGTCTTCACAGCAAACGGGTCACCGGTTCGCTTGTTCGCCACAGAAGACCTCCGCATCCGCGAGAGCGACATCGGCGATACGGCACTGTTCGATCCCGCACTGAACGGCGTATGCCACTACAAGGAGGACTTCTGGTTCCTGTTCCGCTTCTCGAAACCGGAACGCCCCTCGTACGCCACGGGAATCAAGGGGTTTGCAGGGCTGGAGGGGACCTGGCGGGACGCCGAAGACGGCGAGCTCTCGGGCAACCCGATCGCCCAGGGGTCTGTGGATGCCACTTTAGGCATCGCGGTCGAACCAGGCGAAACCGTGGTGTTTCAGATCGCCGCGGGCCGATCGTACGACGAGCTGCTTCAGGTGCCCAAGCCCGTCGCCTGCACCGATCTACCACCTAACCCGATCATCGACCGTAGGCTGGACTTGGCGGAACAGAGTCTTCGAGTCATCCTTGCGCACACCACCGAGCGGGGCGCGATGGTGGCCGCCAACGACTCGGACATCATGGCGACCAACCGAGCCAACTACGGCTATGTCTGGCCGCGGGATGCGGCCCGTGTTGCGGGCATCCTGAGGCGTTGCGGACACCAAGAGACGGCACGTCGACAGCTACTGTTCCTAGCCCAGATCATGCCGAAGTCAGGCTGGTACTTCCAGAAGTACCACGTCGATGGCACCTTGGGCGCGTCGTGGCATCCGTGGGTCGCACCGAACGGGACGCCCCGGTTGCCGATCCAAGAGGACGAGACGGCGA
>JBDHZD010000107.1:0-9244 GCA_039811705.1 Fimbriimonadaceae bacterium
GATTTGCGCGAGATGGGCTTCCATTCGGCGCAACGGACGCATTTGCTGGTCGAGGTGATGAAGCGCGCATTCGCCGACCGTGCCGAGTTCATGGGCGATCCCGACCACGTGCGCGTGCCGATCGCCGAACTCATGGCGGAGGAGCGTTTGACCGAAATGCGAAAATCTATCCGCCCAGATGCCGCGACACCGGCGAGCGAGATCAATCCGCGAGGTTCGATTCCTCCACGCGAAGGAGACCATACGACCCATTTCACTGTGGTCGATGCGAAAGGCAACGCTGTCTCGAACACCACGACGATCAACACGGGATACGGTTCGGGGGTCGCAGTCGAAGGCCTGGGATTCTTGCTCAACAACGAAATGGACGACTTCGCCGCGCAACCGGGCAAGCCCAATGGGTACGGGCTCGTTCAGGGCGAAGCCAACGCCATCGGCCCGCGCAAACGTCCGCTGAGTTCGATGACCCCGACGTTGGTGCTTCGCGAGGGACAACTCGTGCTGGCGCTCGGCTCGCCGGGAGGGCCCACGATCATCAATACCGTCCTGCAGACAATCCTGAACGTCCTGGACCATCGAATGAGCGTTCAACAAGCCGTCTCGGCGCCCAGACTCCACCATCAATGGTTGCCCGACGAAATCCGCACAGAACCATTTGGCATCTCAAACGAAACCCGTGCCGCGCTCGAGAAGCTGGGCCACAGGTTCGGAGTGCCCAGCACGATGGGATCCTGCCATGCCGTGTTCGTCGAACCAGGTGGCACCCGGGTTGCGGGCGTCGATCCGAGAATCCCCGGTGCTGGGGCAGCAGGTTACTGAGCGAGGGCGAGCGCGGGAGTCGAAATCTCGCGCCAATCCGGGTTTGCGTGGCGGATGAACCCGCGCAGGTCGCGCTCGCTCAGGCGGTTCAACTCGGTGGCGCGGCGCAATGCCTCGGCAAGCGAACGGTGGCTCTCGACGTAGACGAGTTCGCCATGCGTATCGAGCCCCGGCAACCTCATCGAGCCCGAACGGTGGCGGCTCATCGTCGCTTCAAGGTCCCGTGCAACTCCCACAAAGAGCCCTTGCGCCGAGTTCGAAGCGATGTAAACAAAGGTGTTTCCGGGGTTCGCCATGTTATCCACTATCGCTAGGAAGAACGTGGACGTTCCCGCAATGTTGAAGCCTAGGGCGAAAAGACCCAAGGACGGGACTACCAGCGAGGCTCGCGACCCTCGCCGCGCCGACCCCTTCCGGGCCTTCCTCCCGATCGGCCACCACCCCTGTCGTAGCCGCCGCGATCCGAACCGCCACGTTCGAATCCACCGCCGTCGTGCCACGTGCGACCGGAGTCGCGATCTCCGAAGTTGTTGCCGCCTGTTCCCCGACCAAAGTCGCCCCCGCTTTGTTGGGGCCTGCCGGGCCCGCGGAATCCACCTCCTTCGCGGGGTCGCGGTTCGCGCGGACGAGCCTCGCTCACATTGAGACGCCGCCCCATCAGGGTGGAGCCGTTCATCTGCTCGATGGCGGATTCCAGTTTCTCGCCGGGGATGTCCACAAACGCAAATCCGCGTCCTTCGACGATGCGCACATTGTCGGGTTCGAACGCGGCGAAATGCGAGACGATGTGCTCTTCGTTGGCACTGTAGGGAAGGTTTCCGATGTAGAGGGATGCTTTGGCCACTGGGCCTCTCCGGGACTCGTTCGATTCCGCCCGGCTGGGTGCGGGTCGGTTGGCGCGTATTGTACCAATCGCGGCGTGCCTTCGCAATCCCATCGGGCAAGACAGATTGATACATACTGAGAGCGGCCCCGAAGGAGTGTGCCCAAGGCTATGCGCGCTAGTTTCGTCCGAGCCGATTTTGATGCCCTCGCCGAGTTGTGGTGCCGGTTCATGCCGGCGCGGTACGCCGTTGACGCCGACCTGTTGCGGAGCCATACGGTCGAGTCCCCGCTGTTCGATTGGGGCGCTTCAGCCATCGAACTCGAGGACGGCCTCCCTGTCGGATTCGTGGTCGTCAAGAAGTCTGCGAATCCCCTGCTGTTCAAAGGACCGGACCCCGACGCAGCCCACGTCAATTCGATGGCGTTCGACCGTCCAGAAATCGCGATCGACCTGTTGGCCTACGCCAAGGCCACCCTGCGGAACCGGGGCGTCTGTCGATTGGTCTTTGGCCAGGACTCCCGACATTTCTTCCCCGGTTGCCCCGTCGATTGTCCACAACTGAACAGCTTTTTGATGGTTGAGGGTTTCGACATTTCCCCTACAGAGCAGCACGACGTCGAGCGCGATCTGGACGGATTTGAACCGGACGACGCTTCGATGGCGCCGCTGGGAGGGCTCAACGCTGTCCGACGTCAGTTGGCTGGAGAACCGCATGGGTTGGATCCCCATGTGGCTTGGGTGGGGCCTGCCCACCTGCGTCTGCTCGCCGAGTTCCTCGAGCGCGAGTTTCCGGGTCGGTGGCATCACGATGTCCTCGACAAAATCGGGACAGAGGGCCACGGCAAGGTGCTCGGCCTGTTCGAGCAAGGCGCGTGCCAAGGGTTCGCCCTTACGCAACAAGCTGATGATCGACTCCCCATCGGCGGAGCGGTATGGCGCCGCGACCTTGGACCACATTGGGGCAGCCTGGGGCCCATAGGCGTCTCCAAGTCCGTCCGTGGTCGCGGTTTGGGCAAGGCCCTTCTGGGCGCTGGTCTGCTCGGCCTGAGCCAGCGTGGAGCTCGAAGGACGATCATCGACTGGACGACGCTGGTCGACTTCTACGGCCTCTTCGGGTTCGAGGTGTCGCGCACGTACCGGTCCATGGCACTGAGGCTCGAGCCGTAGCGAACGCGCTCGACGGTCAGGTCTTGGGTACATTCCGAACGTGGCCACGAAGCTTCCCCGGCATTACGAACGTTTTCTTGAGCGGTATCCGGAGATGGCCGAGGCGTACCACGCCCTCGGCGAAGCGGCCTCGCAGGCCGGATCGCTCGATGCGAAATCGCGCGCGCTGGCCAAGTTGGCTGTCTCCATCGGGGCAAGAATGGAAGGGGCGGTCCGGAGCCATACGCGCAAGTGTCTTGAAGCGGGGGCAACCGCCGAGGAGGTTCGGCACATCGTCCTCCTGAGCACCACAACAATCGGCTTCCCCAACATGATGGCTGCGCTCGCCTGGGTCGATGCCGTACTCGAGCCAACCGCCGAATAAAAGCCGCTCGGTCAGTCGCCCAGTATCTCGAGCAAGCGACTCGTGCTTTGGATCGTTAGGCTTCGATAGGACGCTTTCAGAATGCCTTCCTTGGTCCAGCGGCTCGTGATACGAATTGCGGTTTCGACCGTCGTCCCAGCCAGTTCGGCCAAGTCTTGACGGCTGAGCGGCACCTCCAAACGCATGGAACCGCCCGCTTCCTCGACACCATACGACTCCGCCAGCTGGACCAACACCGCGGCGATCCTGTGTTCGACCCGTCCACTTGCCATCCGAGACATCATGTCGATCGCACCGCGCAACCGCAACGTGGTGCGACGAATGAGGTGGTCGCGGAGTGGAACGTTCTGACCGTACATCGTCAGGAAGTCCGCCTTGGAGACGCGAAGGTACCAAACCGTGGAAACCGCCCGGGCCGAAAGCGGGCAGCCCGTGCCCTCGATCGCCCCAAGCAGTCCGAACGACTGTCCCGGACCCATGATCTCGGCGGTCAGTTCCTGTCCTCCGGAGCTCGTGCGGACCATTTTGACGAAGCCGGTGCCTACGATCCCGAAGTAGGAAATCTCCGACCCATCCATCCAGATGATTTCCCCCCTCGATGCTTGGGCCATCCTCGATCGAACCAACAACTGGTCGATCTGCTCCGGGCTCAGCGAGCCAAGCAACGTGCTGCTAGCCAGCACGGACCGCGCAGTCGGGACGTCGACCTCGGCATTCACGCGTGTATTCTAGCCTTCCTTGCCATGCGAACAGTCGCCGCGCATTATGACCACGGTCATGGTAGCCCGTGTCACCAGTGAACTAGACTCGTAGACGCAAGCTTGTCTTGCGAGGTCTGCCATGTGGTTCGAATTGCCCATCCAAGTTCAAGACGTCACGTTCAAGCCCTTGCTTGAGACTCGCTACCGCTTCGAGCGTCGAATCGACCGCGACTTCGATGGCGGCAAGGCCGACAACCGGACCGAGTCGTACCTGCGACTAAGGCCCGGCTTTGCGTTCGAGACGAAGTCCGGATTCAGCGGGCGCGTGGTCTTTCAGGTCCTCGACAACCGCATGTCTTTGGACAGCGGAGCCCCAGGTACCTCGTCGAATCCGAAGGACCTTGTCGAAGCGTTTGTGACCGGCCCGACGCCTCTCGGCAAGATCACGCTGGGACGCCAGCGCTACGGCATCGGCAACCAACGCCTCGTTGGAGCCTTGGACTGGGTCAACTCGGGTCGTTCTTGGGATGCCGTCCGGGTACAGCGGGGACTCGTGGACGTGTTCGTTGGACGCCTCGCCGTCAACCCGGTCATGAACCAAGAAGTCACCCTTGGAGCCGTCGCCTATGCTGGACCGTACGGTAACACGTCCCTGATCTACAAGGCCGACAAACGCCCTAACCCCGCAACCACGAACTGGACTCTCGCGCATCAGTGGTCAAAGGCTCACGGTAAGAACCAGTGGGCGGCCCACGCCGCGCTGCAACGGGGATCTGCCGGTGGCAAAAGGCTGGACGCCCACGCCATGGGCGTGAGCGTTTCCTTGCCAGCGGACGAGCGGACCACCGTGGGCTTCGAGGCCAATGTTGCGTCCGGAGGATCGTCCGGCGGCACCGTGCGGACCTTTGACCAGCTCTACCCGACCGGTCACTTGTTCTATGGAGCCATGGATATGCAGGGGTTGCGCAACATGATTCAACTCGGCGTCTCGGCCACGCGCAAGATCGGCGACGAGACGACGCTCAAGTTGGAGTTGCACAAGTTCTGGCTGGCCGACGCAAGAGATGGTTGGTACGCAGCAAGCGGAGCCCAAAACGGCGCATTCAAAGATGCCACCGGTAAGAGCGGCACAGACGTCGGCTGGGAAGTCGACCTGACGGGCAACCGCCCGCTTGGACGGGACAAAACGCTCGGTGCGGGAATCGGCGTGTTCGTTCCGGGCTCGTTCGTGCGCTCTTTGACCGTCGGCAGCGACAAGACCCAGGTATGGGGCTACGTGATGGTGTCGGCGAAGCTCTGAGCGCACCATAATCGGGCGTGCGCGTTCATCTCTGGTACGGCAAGGACGGACTGGACGTCGATTTGCCCGACGCCAACGTGCGCGGGGTGTTGACTCACCGCCCTGCCCGACGCCTTGAAGACCCCTCGCAAGCCATCGAGCGGGCGATTTGGGAACCCATCGGCACGCCACCCTTGACTTCCCTAGCCCGCGGAAGGAAGGACGCGTGCATCGTCATCTGCGACCTGACGCGTCCCGTACCCAACCGCTTGACCTTGCCCCCCATGCTGAACGCGCTCAACGAGGCGGGGATCAGCGACGAATCCGTCACCATCCTCATTGCCACAGGCACGCATCGTCCCAACGTGGGCAGCGAAATCCGAGAACTGGTCGGGGAAGAGGTCGAGGCCCGCGTGCGCATCGAGAACCACTATTGCGAGCAGAGCCGCTGCCGCGATTTCGGCGTTACACCACGGGGCACGCCCGTGTTGCTCAACCGCATCTATGCCGACGCCGACCTCAAGATCACGGCTGGAATGATCGAGCCGCACTTCATGGCTGGATACGCGGGCGGCCGCAAAATGGTCATGCCCGGGGTCGCCGGGTTGGCATCGGTCCTGCACTGGCACGGACCCGATTTTCTGGAGCACCCGTTGGCGACCAACGGCGAATTGGTGGGCAACCCCGTCCACGAGGAGGCGCTGTTCATCGCGCGGATGGCGCGGCCCGACTTCATTCTCGATGTCACTCTGGACGGCTCAAAGCAGATCAACGGCGTGTTTGCGGGGGACATGGAAGCTGCGTGGGAGGCCGGAGTGGCCTTCTCGGCGCAGCAGACGACGGCCACAATCGCCGAACCTGTGGACATCGTGGTCACCACTTCGGGCGGCTACCCGCTGGACCTGACCTACTATCAGGTCGTCAAGGGCATGGTCGGCGCTTTGCCGATCGTCAAACCCGGTGGCACCATCGTGTTGGCAGCCGCTTGCGCCGAGGGCGTGGGCAATGCGGTCTTCCGAGAGAACCTGCTCCGATGGAAGCGGCTCGAGGACTTCATGGAATCGATCACGAGGCCAGGCGCGGTGTTCGCCGCCGACCAATGGCAGATCGAGGAATTGGCGCGGTGCGTCCGCCACAACGAGGTCGTCCACGTGTGCGAAGGCATCGACCGCGAGACACACAAGCGGTTGTTCGTTCGACCCGCCGAGACGGTCGAGGAAGCGATGGCGTACGCCCTGCGCAAGCACGGTGCAGACGCCGCCATCGCCGTCATTCCAGCGGGACCCTACGTCACCGCGAAGATTGCGTGTTAGCCACCCGCTTCGGCCAGAACGAGACCGACCGAGGCATGCCGGAACACGTTCTGCGGGTCGACTTGGTGCTTGACTCGCAGCAACCGCGTCCAGTCCTCATCCGTGTACACGTTCCGGTATCTCTCGGCGGGGGTGTCGTTTTCGCCCACCCAGTTCAGCGGACCACGCCGAGCCAAATTGTCTCCGAGACCATTCATGAACGCCGCTTCGTGAGCCTTGGCGGGTTCGATGAGGTCGGGAATGGCGAGCCCGAGCATGTACACGACGCCTTCCGCTTGCCGCAAAGGTGTCAGGGGACCGGTGTCGTTCCGCGACGCGGCGCCGCCGAGTGCTCGAACCTGCAACATGAGGTGAGGTGACGCTTGCGGTTCGCCAAAGGCTTCGAGCACCTGTGCCAACGAAGCCGCATCCACGCGGTGAAGCAGGGCCCCGCTTCCACGAAACGGCAACGGATCGACGGGATCGCTGTGAACCGCGCCAGACTCGGTGTACGACATGGGGCGGAACGTGTCGAACTCGTGGCCTGCCCAACCGCGCAGATCTTGGATCAGACTCTCGGCGCGATCCCCGGCCCCCGCGATAGCCACCGTGACGTACACCATCGAGCGACCGCGCAAGGGCTCCGGGATGAACGGCACCGGCGGAAAGTTCATGACGTGCAGACTAGTGGTCACTTCTTCAGGCAGGTCGGATGCCCAGGCGGCGTAGCGCTCGAAGACTTGAGGCGCATGGCTGACATCCCAGAACGCGGCCCCGCCGTAAAAGTCGGTCACTGCGACGAGGTCGATCTCCATTTCGGTCACCACGCCGAACGTGCCGCCGCCGCCCATGAGCGCCCAGAACAACTCGGGTTCCTGCGTCGGGGACGTCTCGACAAGCGAGCCATCAGCCAAGACGATGCGCGCGCGGCGCACTTTGTCGACGGCAAGGCCATGCTTGCGCAGCATCAGGCCCACGCCGCCACCCATCGTGTAGCCCACCATGCCCACGTGGGGCGCCGAGCCAGACATCGCTCCCAAACCATAGGGTGCGGCGGCATTCAACACATCGGCCCACTGGCAACCCGCACCGACTCGTGCCGTTCTCTCCTCTGGATCGACCGTGACGTGCCTCATCGACCGGGTGCGAACGAGCATTCCGGCACAGGTCCTGTGCTGGCCGTGGCCGGTCGCCTGGGTCGAGACGCTCATCCCGCGCTTGGAGGCCCATGACACAGCGCGCGCGACGTCTTGTTCGTGAGCGGCGTCCACGACGACTTCCGCCGGGTGGTTCGTGCTGACGTTCCAAGCAAAGATGCCCTCCGCATAGGCTGGGTCTTGTGCCGTCCACGCGGCGCCGTCGAGTGTCGATCGCAAAGTTTCCATGAGTCCTCCGAAAGTTGCCTCAATCAGGGCACGGTTGAGATACGTTGCGGCACCGGAACGTCAGGGACCAATGGCTCAGCCGACAGCCGCTTTCGATTCGTTCCACAGCTCGTCCCACTTCCCTGCATCGAGTTCCATCAGCGGACGTCCAGCCGCGGCCTCCATATGCTGGAAGCGGCGGGTGAAACGATCGAGCATCGCCCGCAGGGCCTCCTCGGGATCCACCTTGCACCATCGGGCGACATTGACGAGCGTGAAGAGCAGATCGCCCAATTCGGCGGCGATGCGGGTCGGATCGCCCGTTTCGATGGCCTCGGCGAGTTCGGCACGTTCCTCGTCCACCTTGTCCACAACCGATCCCAGATTGGGCCACTCAAATCCGACGCGCGCTGCGCGCTTGCTCACCTGCATGGCTCGAAGCAGTGCAGGGAGCGATCGAGGAATGCCGGCGAGTATCGACTTTTCCTCCCCACCCTCGGACTTCTTGATCCGATCCCAATTGCGCAACACGGTTTCGGCGTCGTTCGCGTCCACATCGCCGAACACATGGGGATGCCTTCGCACAAGTTTGGCGATCAAGGCGTCGGCGACATCGCGCGTGTCGAAATCGCCGTTCTTGGCCGCGATCTGAGCGTGGAGAACAGGCTGGAGCAGCACGTCGCCCAGTTCTTCGCAGAGCTTCTCGCGGTCGCCCATATCGATGGCGTCCAGCAGCTCGTAGCTTTCCTCGATCATGTGAGGTTTGAGCGTCTCGTGGGTCTGCGCTTGATCCCATGGACACCCCCCAGGACCGAGCAACCGGTCCACCAACCGCACCACTCCCTCGAGGCCAACAAAGGTTTCGTGGCCAAACACGTGGGCCGGGGCTGGCACAAGGGTGAGGGTGGACTCCGTCAGGGATTCGAGCAGACCGCGATGCTGCATCGGGTGGCCCTCGACCACCACGAGGTCAGAATCCGGAACCACCGCCGCACCGATTTCTTCAAGGGCAAGCAGCGTGGCTTCCCCCACACAGTAGGCACGGACCACACGGCCACGGATCAGGGCCAGGGAAGACTCGGGGCAGTTGGCCAGGCCCGGAGCACCGAGTCCCACGATCGTGACGTTCATTCGCCCCGCATGGCCCGCGCCAACGCATCGGTGACGGCTAGCTGCTGGTCCTCGGTGATCTGCGGCCAGATGGGCAGGCTCAACACCTGTCGGCTCAGAATCTCGTTGCGCTCGAACGTGGGGTACTGGCCCGCGTAAACCGGCAACCGGTCTTGCGGCACTGGATAGTAGAGCATCGTGGTCACGCCGAGTTCCTTCATGCGCGCCTGAACAGCATCACGATCGCGTCCAACCACGCGGATGGTGTACTGGTGGAACACATGGCCGGGCACGACCTCGGGGGCTATGACGCCCTCGATGG
>JBDHZD010000108.1:0-9209 GCA_039811705.1 Fimbriimonadaceae bacterium
TCGAGGCCCTGGCGACGAGCGAAAAGGTATCGGGCCATAAAACCGACAAACAGCGAGTGACGTGCAAGGGCGATGGGGTCGAATCCAGGGACCGAGCGGTACTTCTTCACCATGTCGTTGATCAGCAGTGAAGTGCCCACAGATCGAACCGTCCGTTGCCCCAGACGCATGATCGCCCCGCGCACGGTGGTCACGGGTGCTTCGGTGGGACCCACCAAGCTTGCGGCCCGAAGGAGGTCCGCCGTGAGCGCAGGGTCGCATGTGACGACGCGCTCAAGGTCGATAGCGGAGGCCTCTCCCGTGTCGATCACGCGGATCAGCCGCATGACGGTGGCGGGCAACGGCGGCAATGTGCCGCTCCGCTTGAACAAAAACTCGAGTCGTTCGTATCCCTGATGCTCAGTCATAACCAGTCGGTCTCACCCAGCCGACCGCAACGTTCGTCGCCAGTTCCCAGGCCCTTCCACAGTCCAAACCAGCGCGGTCAAGTCAATGATCGGCAGATTGGGGTCGAGGGCTCACCCGGTTCAGAGGCTGTGTCCCAAAAGCCAGTCTGCCAGGCCGGCGTCGCGGTAGGCAGCGTCCCAGCAGTTGTGCCCCAGTTCTGGATAGAGCGTGAGTTTGGGGTGCGCACCCAGCTTCTCCAGAGCGGCGACGAGGTCTTTCGAGCCCTCGGGCTTGACCGCTTGGTCCTTTTCGCCGTGGAAGGCCCACAGCGGCAAGTCTCCCAGTTCCTTGGCCGCCGAGACCGGGTCCTCCGACCATCCGCAGACGGGCGCAACAGCCGCAAAGTCCCACACTAGGCGCTTGGCCAGTGCGATCGTCCCGTGGCCGCCTTGGCTGAGCCCGGTCAGATAGCGCTGGTGGGGGTGCACCGAATACTCTCTCTCAACATCCCGAAGGATCGCGTTGACCGTTTCGCGTTCTGTGGGCCACAACTTGTCGAACTCGGGCTTCTGTGGGGCAACGACCAAGAACGGCCACTCGTCCCGCTTGCGCAGGATGGCCGGCGGAAGGCCGTTGAACAGCTGGAACAGGCCGTCCGTGCCGCTTTCGCCGCGCCCATGCAGGAACACGATGGTCGCGTTGGGTGTGTCTTCGCGGTACGTCCTGGGTACGTAGACGACGTAGCGGCGTGTGGAGCCGGAGACCTTGACATCCTTCTCGATGAAGCCGTTGACCATGTCGACCCGAGCTTACCGGACGCTTGTGCCCATCCCGCGTTCGGTGGTTCGGGTACCTTCGTGACTCGGTCCGAACCCAATGATCGTCGAATCCTACGAAGACGTCATCATCCTTTCCGGCGCGCTCCGTGCCAACCACTGGGAGACGATCCACACGGCGATCTCCTTGACGCTGAAACGCCACCCGACCGGTGTGATCGTGGACTGCAGCGGCATTGTCGAGTGCACGGAAGCCGGGGCCGAGACGTTTCGCGACGCCATGGAGTACATCGCAGAGCACGATGCGCGCATCATCGTCGCCGCCGTGCCTGGGGCCGTCATGGATGTCCTGAAGTCGGTTCCGGAGGTCCGGTCTCAACTGCCCATTGCGAACTCTGTGGAAGAGGCGCGGCGATCGCTCGACCTGCTTGAAGAGCAACCGATCAAGAAGAAGGCGAATCTGACACCGTGCAGGTGCAAGATTTTGGCGTGCCTCACTGGCCACAGCACTGATTCCGATGCCTTGCACATGGCCTGGCATCTCGCAGACACGCAACACGCGGAAGTCCACCTCGCATTCGTCGTTTGTGTACCTCGCCACCTTCCGCTCCAATCGCCCTTGCCTGAAGCCGAAGAAGTGGCCAGAAAGTCCTTGGACGCAGGCAAAGCGTTCTTGGCCGAGAGACAACTGCAGGCAGTAGGACATCTGGAACGTGCCCGCGACCTGGCCTCCGGAGTGTCCACCGCTCTCCAGAGCCTCGATGTGATTCAAGTCGTCGTCCCGTTGCCCAACGGCGATTCGACGGTGGCAGCCGCTTCGAGCCTGGTCAGCGCGGTGCTGGCCAAGGTGACGCTTCCCGTGATTTTCGTCAAGGGCTTTCCGAGCGTCGCCTATGAAGAGGTCGGAGGCAAGCGTCGGGGTGCATAATCCAACCGTGGACGACGTTCGCGAGAAGATCACCGAGTTGGCGGACCTCATGGACGCCTACCAACTGACCAAGGCCAAATGGTGCGGCCCCGACTGGAAGATCGCCTTCGAGCGTGCTGATACCGAATTCGAGGATGAGGAGGGCGAACCGACAGTGGCCGCCGTTGCCGTCGCGCCCCGTCGTCCAGCCGCGCCACGCCTCAAGCCAGCCGAACCCGAACGCCCGGTGGGTTTTCCGATTTCGAGCCCGATGATGGGCATTTTCTATCTGACGCCCAGCCCCGGCAATCCGCCCTTTGTCAAAGAGGGGCAGACGGTCGAAGCGGGTCAGGTCATCGGCCTCATCGAGGCCATGAAGGTGTTCAACGAACTGACTGCGCCCAGCGCTGGCACCGTGGTGAAGGTGGTCAAGGCCAACGGCGATCTGGTCCAACCCGGCGAACCGATCATGTTCATCGGCTAGGCCCGACGCCAGCGTGGCCGGAGGTGCCACAATACAACCCCGATGGCTCAGACCGTGCTCGTGTTGGGATCGGGTCCGATTCGTATCGGGCAGGGCATCGAGTTCGACTACTCCTGCGTTCATTGCATCTGGGCGCTCCGCGAGCTCGGCTATCGGGCGATCATCGTCAACAACAACCCCGAAACGGTCAGCACCGACTTCGACACAGGCGACGGCCTCTACTTCGAACCTGTGACGTTGGACGACGTGCTCGACGTGGCCGCCCACGAGAATCCCATTGGCGTCATGGTTCAGTTCGGTGGTCAAACCGCCATCAATCTGGCCGCCGGACTGGCGCGAGAGGGTTTGGCGGTGATGGGCACCCAACCATCAGCGATCGCCGCCGCCGAAGACAGAGACCTGTTTGATCAGCTCATGGTGAGGTTGGGTCTTCCCAAGCCGGCGGGGCGTGCCGTTCGGTCGCTGGGCGAGGGGCTGGCCGTGGCACGCGATATCGGCTTTCCAGTGCTGGTGCGGCCCTCGTTCGTTCTCGGCGGACGCGCCATGGAGATCGTGTACGACGAAGAGCAGTTCCGAGAGTTTTACGCCGAAGCCGAGGATGCAAACCCGGGCCAACCGGTTCTGGTGGATCGCTATCTTTTGGGCAAGGAGGCCGAGGTGGACGTGATCTCCGATGGCGAAGCCACGTTGGTCCCGGGCATCATGGAACACATCGAGCGGGCGGGGGTGCACAGCGGAGACTCGATGGCCGTCTATCCGCCGGTCACGCTCAGCGACGACGTTCAGCGCCAAATGGTGGTTTCAGCATGCCGGATCGCGCGGGAGTTGGGCATCCGAGGGTTGATGAACATCCAGTTCGTCATCGAGAACGACGTGCCTTACGTCTTGGAAGTCAACCCTCGCGCGTCGCGCACTGTGCCCTATATCAGCAAAGTGACCGGCATCCCAATGGTGGATCTGGCGACTCGGTGCGCGATGGGCCATACGCTGGCCGACCTCGGCTACGGTAGCGGCCTTTGGGTTTTGGATGGCCGGGGACCACGCGCGGCGGGCCACCCTTGCGAACCGCGTGCCTCGGGCCGAGTGATCCCCGAGGAGATGATCGTTTCTGGAGACGTCCCGATTCCCGAGCCGATTCTGTTCGCGGTCAAGGCTCCCGTGTTCTCGTTCCAGAAACTGGGACGGGTGGAGCCGCGGCTCGGACCCGAGATGAAGTCCACCGGTGAAATCCTAGGGGTGGACCACACCTACGAGAGCGCGCTGTACAAGGCGCTGGTCGCCAGCCACATCCAGTTTAGGGGCGAGGGGGTCGTCGTGATCACCGTCCGCGACGAGGACAAGCCGCTCGCCTGCGGTCTCGCGCGTGACTTGGTGCGTTCAGGCAAGAAGGTGGTTGCCACGGGCGGCACCCACAGCGCATTGTGCGAAGCCGGCGTCCCCTGCGACGTCGTCCCCAAGATCTCCCAGGGCTCTCCGAACCTGCTCGACCTCATCCTGAGCGGCGGCGTCAGCATGATGATCAACACCCCAGGCGTAGACAAGGAGGCCGAAATCGAGGCCGCTCGCATCCGCCGCGCTTGCATCGAGACCGGTGTTCCTTGCGTCACGTCGATCGACACCGCCATGGCCATCGCTCGAGCCGTGGACCTCTATCAGGATCCCTCGCAGAGCCAGTGCCTCCGGCTCCAGGAGTACTTCCAGGCGCCGGCCACAGTGTGACCGAGGTCCCACCCCTTGGCAGGGCTGCCACGGAGAGGGTATAGTTGATCTTCGAGTCGCGGGGTGGAGCAGTCTGGTAGCTCGTCGGGCTCATAACCCGGAGGTCGTAGGTTCAAATCCTGCCCCCGCACCCAGATTCAAAGGCCGCCTTCTGGCGGCCTTGCTCATTTTGTTACCCCGTGTTCGACGATCTTCCAGCGCTGGGCGTCGCAGCGATAGTCCCACACACCTCCTGCTTTGGCGATCTCGAGGGTCGTTGCGAGGGCGCCGAGGTCGTCGAACACGTGGGTTGTTCCCTCCGATGGCTCGCCAAAGATGTGGAAACCCACGTCCTCCCAAAACCGATCCGACTCGGACATTGGGATGACCGAGCCTGACCGGGCGAGAAGGGGAAGGGTGTGGAAGGCGTGGCTCTCCCTCCGCCAGCCGGGACCTGTCACGGATTCGCCTGTCAAGAGGTTGGTCCAAACGCCCTCGGGGACGTAGTACTCGACGTCGCTATCGTGGAACACGGGCGCCACGAGAAGCGATGGGCCGAGCATGTACTGACGGTCCAAGGTGTGGCACGCCGGGTCCTCGGGGAACTCCAGCATCATGGGGCGTATGATCGGCGTACCGTTTCGGTGCGCCTCTACGGCGCATGCGTAGAGGTAAGGCATGAGTCGGCGCTTGAGCAGTGTGAACTCGCGCAGCACATCGACAGCTTCGTCGTCGTAAAGCCAAGGCACGCGGTACGACGAACTGCCGTGCAACCGGCTGTGAGAACTAAGGAGACCGAACTGAACCCACCTCTTGTACAGGGCGGCTGGGGGGAGACCTTCGAAACCACCGATGTCGTGGCTCCAGAACCCGAAACCGCACAACCCCAACGAGAGGCCGCCGCGAAGGCTCTCGGCCATCGCTTCAAAGTCCGACCAGCAGTCGCCGCCCCAGTGGACGGGGAACTTCTGGCCGCCGACGGTCGCGGATCGCGCGAACAGAACGGCCTCGCCACGGCCCCGCTTCCGTTCCAGAAGCTCGAACACGGTCTGGTTGTAGAATTGCGTGTACGCATTGTGCATCCGTTCGGGATCCGAATCATCGTGGTACACGACATCCGTCGGGATGCGCTCGCCGAAATCGGTCTTGAGCGCGTCTACGCCGGTGTCGAGCAGGGCTTCGAGGTGTCCTGCGAACCACGCGCAAGCATCGGGGTTGGTGAAGTCCACCAGCGCCATGCCCGGTTGCCACAAGTCCCACTGCCACACGTCACCGTTCGGCTTCCGAACGAGATGGTTGCCTTCCTTGCCCTCGGCGAACAGGCGCGAGGCTTGGGCGATGTAGGGGTTGATCCACACCGAGACCTTGAGCCCGCGCGCGTGGAGCCGATCGAGCAGCCCCTTGGGGTCGGGAAAGACGTTCGGGTCCCAACCCAAATCGGTCCACCGGAAGCCCCGCATCCAGAAGCAATCGAAGTGGAACACGCTCAGGGGGATGCCGCGATCTTCCATCCCTTGGATGAAGGACGTCACGGTCGCTTCGTCGTAGTCCGTGGTGAAGCTGGTCGAGAGCCACAACCCGAACGACCACGCGGGAGGAAGTGCCGGGCGGCCCGTGAGCGCTGTGTACTTGCGCAGGACCTCCTTGGGGGTCGGACCATAGATGACCACATACTCCAACGATTCGCCGGGCACGCTCATGTGAACCCGAGACACACGCTCCGATGCCACCTCGAAGGAGACGCGTCCGGGGTGGTTGGCCAGCACGCCGTAACCCCGGTTGGTCATGTAGAACGGAATGTTCTTGTACGCTTGCTCGCTGCTCGTGCCCCCGTCTTCGTTCCAGATATCCACGGTCTGACCGTTCTTGACGAAGGCGGTGAACCGCTCGCCCAAGCCATACACCAGCTCGCCCACACCGAGGGCAAGACCCTCCTGAATGTGTGGCTTTCCGTCCAAGGAAAAGTAGGCAGCCGAACGACCTGGGCTCCGCGTGATGGTTCGGCCCCCGGCTTCGAATCGGAGCTCCCAACGCTTGCGTTCCACGACCGCGGACAGGCGTCCCGCCGACAGCCGTACGGTTTCCTCGCCGATTTCGATCAAGAAATCGGGCGGCGTGGCGTTCAGCTCGAAGTTCGGGCCCCGGTCGAGGACACCCTCGAAGTGCGCGATGCGGACGCGGATGACGTCCTCGGCCAAGGCGGCCAGCCGGACGGTCAGTACGGGGCCTTCCAGAGTGTCGCCCCGGTGACGGATGGGGCGGGTCGGGACGAGCAGGACCAGTTCTTCGCCCTCCTGCCAGGCGTCGTAGACCTCGGTGGCGTAGTGGGCTTGCACCCCCTTGCGGTGGAGCCAGTTGCCGTCGGTGAACTTCACGCCCAAATGTTACTGCTTGAGGGTGCCAAGCCACCCGGCGAACGCCTCTTGGGCCGCCGCCAACTTCGCGGATTGGCGCGCGCGCTTTTCCTTGATGAACGGCTCGGGCATGGGAAACAGACCCCAGTTGATGTTCATCGGGGCAAACTCGCGTTCGGTCGCATCGCCCAGGTGGGAAAGCAGCGAGCCGAAGGCCGTCGTGCGCGGAGGCGTCGGCAAAGCGTGCCCCTGGCGCTTAGCGGCCAGGGTCAAGCCGACATAGATGCCCATCGCGGCGCTTTCCACGTAGCCTTCAACGCCTGTGAGTTGTCCCGCGACGTAGACCCCCGGCCGCGCCAGCAGTTCGAGCGTGGGGCTCAGCGTGCGAGGCGCATCCAGATAGGTGTTGCGGTGAATCACCCCGTAGCGCACGAACTCCGCGTTCTCCATGCCGGGGACCATGCGGAACACGCGCTTCTGCTCGCCCCACTTGAGCCTCGTTTGGCACGCCACCAGCGAGTAAAGCGTCTTCTCGGCGTTCTCCGGCCGCAGTTGCAGGGCCGCCCACGGGCGGCGTCCGGTGCGCGGATCGGTGAGCCCCACGGGCTTGAAATTGCTGAACGCGAGGCTGCGCGCGCCTTTCTCGGCGATGGCCTCGATGGGCGTGCATCCCGCGAAGTACTTCACCTTCTCCAGGAAGCTCTCTTCGGCTTCGGAGGGCGGGGCGTCGCGCTTGCCACCGGCTTCGAACGCGTGGATCGGGGCTCGCTCGGCGGAGACCAGCGCTTCGACGAACCGCACGTACGACTCCTTGTCGAACGGGCAATTCAAGTAGTCGTCGCCACCGCCCTTGTCGTATCGGCTTTGGGCGAACACGACGTCCATGTTCAGGCTGGCCGCTTCGACCGTCGGGCTGACGGCATCGTAAAAGTAGAGGTGCCGACGCCCCGTGAGGTCCGCCAGCCAGGCCGAGAGGTCGGGGCTGGTGAGCGGTCCGGTGGCCAAGATCGTGTCGCTCTCGCCGATCTCGTCCGGGTGGAACGTCCTGCGCTCGACCGAGATGTTGGGGTGCTCTTCAATGGCCTTGGTGATCGCCTCGCCGAACCGTTCGCGGTCCACGGCGAGCGCTTCGCCGCCTGGGACCTCGTTCTCTGCTGCGACACGAAGCACCAGTGAGCCCAGGGCCTGCATCTCGGCCTTGAGCTGCCCGGCGGGCGTCGTGGGCAGTTTCGACTTGAACGAGTTCGAGCAGACGAGTTCGGCTAGCCAGGACGTGGTGTGGGCGGGTGTGCTCTCGTGCGGGCGCATCTCCACCAAGCGCACCCTCTCGCCGCGCTCCGCCAACGCCCAAGCCGCCTCGACCCCCGCGAAGCCGCCCCCGACGACGGTCACCGGGGGTTTCATAGATGGGAGACGACAGCGTCGCCCATCGCGGCGCATCCGATGGCGGGCCCGCCCCGAGCGATGTCGGCGGTTCGCGCGCCGGAATCCAGCGCCTTGCCCACGGCCGTCTCGATCCGCTCGGCGGTTGCCGCATCGCCGATGGTGAACCGGAGCATCATGGCCGCGCTCAGGATCGTGGCGATGGGGTTGGCCTTGTCCTGGCCCGCGATGTCCGGTGCAGAACCGTGGATGGGTTCATACAGGCCGAACCGCTTTCCACCCCGCGATGCCCCCAACGAAGCCGAGGGCAGAAGCCCGAGCGAGCCTGTGATCATGGACGCTTCGTCCGAGAGAATGTCGCCGAACATGTTCTCGGTCAGGATGACGTCGAACTGGCGAGGATTGCGGACGAGTTGCATGGCGCAATTGTCCACCAGCATGTGACTGAATTCGATGTCGGGGTTCTCGGCGGCTTTGCGGTCCACGGTTTCTCGCCACAGTCGGCTGGTTTCGAGGACGTTGGCCTTGTCCACGCTGACGATGCGTTTGGCCCGCGTGCGCGCGATCTCAATGGCGGCGTCGGCGATCCGCTCGACCTCGTGGCGCGAGTAAACGCACGTATCGATGGCCGTTTCGCCTCCGTCGCGGCGTTCGCGTGGCGTGCCAAAGTAGATGCCCCCGGTGAGTTCGCGCACGACGATGAGGTCCATCAGGGCATCCTCGCCCTTCAAGGGGGAGGCGTCGGCGAGTTGGGGCAGCGTTTTAGCGGGGCGGATGTTGGCGAACAGGCCCAGCTCGGCGCGAAGGGGAAGGAGCGCGCCCACTTCGGGCCTCATGCTGGGCGGCTCGACCTTGTCCCACTTCGGCCCGCCCACCGCACCGAGCAACACGGCATCCGCCTTCTTGCACAGGGCAAGTGTCTCGGAGGGCAGGGGGTGGCCGGTTGCGTCGTAGGCCGCGCCGCCGATCAGAGCTTCGACAAACTCCAATTCCGCACCAGCGGCGCGCAAGACTTTGAGCGTTTCGCGAACGACTTCGGGGCCGATGCCGTCACCCGGCAAGACGGCGACAAGGGGGGGCATGGGCCAATTATGACAGGGGGGCCTTGGTGCAGGCCGCGTCGAGCAGCGCGAGGATGCGGTCCACGCTGTCGGGCACGATCCACTCGGCACATTTGGCTTGGATGTCGGCCGGATCCGCCTCGCGCCAATGTCGAACCA
>JBDHZD010000109.1:0-8911 GCA_039811705.1 Fimbriimonadaceae bacterium
CTCGTCCACATACTGCAGATCGAGCTCGATCCACTCCTCGAAGGACAGCTCGCACCGCCCCTTGATCTGCCAGTAGCAGGTCATTCCCGGAAGCACGCTCAGCCGCCGCAGAGTCCTTTCGTCGTAAGCTTCCACCTCGTGGGGGATGGGCGGTCGTGGCCCAACCAGGGACATCTGGCCGGCCACCACGTTGAAGAGCTGTGGCAACTCATCGAGGCTGAATCGGCGCATGAACCGACCGACCTTGGTGATCCTCGGGTCGTTGCGCATCTTGAAGATCGGGCCGTTCTTCTCGTTGAGCGCGAGGAGCTTGGCCAGTTCCTTGTCCGAGCCGTCTCGCATCGAACGGAACTTGTAGAACCAAAAGGTCTTCCCGCCGAGCCCGCAGCGTCTCGACTTGTACAAGACGGGGCCCGGGCTGGTGACCTTGACCACAAGAGCGCACCCGACCATAACGGGGCTCAGCAAGGCGATCAGCACCACGGCTCCCACAAAGTCGAAGCAACGCTTGGCCAAGGCGTACGGAACCCGTTTGGGTTTCACGATCAGGGGTTCGGCAGCCCCGACCCGTCGTGCCTCGGTCCATGCCGCCATCAGTTCAGCGTGCTTGGAACTGGTTGGGGCGGACGGTGCACTCATGCGGTTTCTGATGGTCTCTGGGAGTTGAAGTCTCGAATGACGCAAACACGCGCTAGGGCGTTGCCCCGACGAAGCGCATCTTACCCCGCGAGCCTCTCAGGCGGTTTGATCCTGAGTCAGCCGTTCGGCGACGGCTCCCGAACCTTGAGCGGGCCTTCGGGACTCGGTCTCGGCGGCGACCGCTTCCTCGAGCCGGTCTGTGGCCTTGCGCGCCGCGTCGTGCCCTTTGTTCAACAGAGCCTTGAAGCCGACCAACCCAGCACTCAGGACGCCCGCTGCGACGCCCAACCCCGCCAGCACCAACCCGCGCTCCGCCATGGCAGCCGAGGCGATGATGCTGCCGATGAGACATGGATACATGGTCGTCATGAACGGTAGAAAGGCATTGGACTTCACATGGATGCGAGTCCGACCGTTTCTCGAACTGACATTCAGGCTGGCCAGCCCCCAACCCGTCCAAATCTGCCCCTGAAGCGACTTCCCCACCTGAACGAGGGGTCGCTGGGTGTTGGCGCTCCTGACGTGTTCCATCACCACGTCAAAGTCTTCGGGCGGAAGTTCGCCGTCGACCACTCTCTCGAACTCCTCGGTGAAATGGAGGGGTCCCTTCTGCCCTTCGCGGACCTGGGATTCGAGGGCGACCTCGATGTACTTGGGGTCGATCCCGGCTTCTTCGGCAATCCGCTTGAGTTCGTCCAGCGTCACGCCCGGGACGTAGGCGCGCGCATGGTCGCCAGCGGATTCCTGCAGAGCGACGGCGCGCTGCACAATCTCGGCGGCCTCCTTCTCGCTGAAAACGCGCTTGCCGGGACTCATCGAGTTCCCATTCTAGCTGGTCACCGATGTTGGCATGGGTCGCTCCACGGGATAGCATCCAGTCGGTCGTTTCTGTATACTGTGCAATTCAGGGCGGTACGCCGCCCAAAGACCATCGCGGGGTTTGATTCAACTCACCATGAAGCGCAGAAGTTTTCTTTTTATCGCCCTGGGCGCCGTGTTCGGCGCGGGCATCTTGGCAGGTTGCAGCGGCGGCGGCGGCTCGAGTGAGTCCGGTGGCGCGAGCGGCACGACCGCATCAGGCGACACGATCAAGATTGGCTTGGTTGCCAGCTTGAACGGCGACCAGCGTCCGTGGGGCGTCGACAGCGAGCGGGGCGTCCGGTTGCTCGTGGACCAGATCAACGAGGCGGGCGGCGTCAATGGCAAGAAAATCGAACTGCTCATCGGCGACTCCAACTCCGACCCGCAGATCGGCAAGAGCGCAACCGA
The DNA here is from genome assembly GCA_039811705.1 of Fimbriimonadaceae bacterium. GTDB lineage: Bacteria > Armatimonadota > Fimbriimonadia > Fimbriimonadales > Fimbriimonadaceae > UBA2387. The sequence goes on from JBDHZD010000109.1 coordinate 1,909, forward strand.
GAAGCTGATCTCCGACGGCGCCGTTGTGGTTCTGGGCGAGGTCGCCAGCGGCATCACCGCACAGATGGCCATCGCCTGCACCGAGAAGGCGATCCCTCTGGTCGCCATTGGCGCGACCCGGGACGACATCAGCGACAAGGGCCCCGACATCTTCCGCGTCTGCTACCGAGACAGCTTTCAGGGCCCGGTCATGGCCAAGTTCGCGTTCGAAGAGCTGGGTCTGAAGCGGGTTGCGCTGATGACGGACAAGAAGATTCCCTACTCGACCGGCCTCAGCAACTCGTTCCGCGACTACTACACGATGCTCGGCGGCGAGATCGTGGACGAGCAGTTCTACGAAGGCGGGTCTTCGACTCAATTCAACGCGCAGCTCACCAACCTGAAGGGCAAGAACCCTGACGGCGTGTTTCTCTCGGGCTACTTCACGGAAGTCGGCCCTATCGTCCGACAAGCGAGCCAAGTCGGCCTCACGAACGTGAAGTTCATGGGCGGCGACGGCTGGGACAGCAAGGAGATCATCAACTCCGGGGGCGAGGCCATCGTCGGCGGTTATTTCTGCAACCACTACTCGGACCAGGAGGACCGGCCCGAGGTGAAGGCGTTCCTGGATGCGTTCGTCAAGAAGTACAACGAGCGGCCGGGAACGACCATGGGAGCCCTCGCCTATGATGCGGCTGGTGTGGCCGTCGAGGCCATCAAGGCGGTCACGGGCGACGTGTCCTCCAAGGCAGTCGCCGCGGCGCTCCACAACCTCGAGAACTACAAGGGTGTCTCTGGCGACATCACGTTCAAGGGCCAGGGCGGCAACCCGCCGAAGCGCGCTCTCGTGGTTGAACTCCAAGCCGACGGCACCCAGAAGCCCGTCAAAGCCTACGCACCGACGGACGTCAAGTAACGCATGGACCTTGGGACGGCCTTTGCGGCAGGTTTGCAGTTGGATTTCGCAAACCTGCCGCAGCAACTCGTGAACGGCATCCTGCTGGGGTCGATCTACGCCCTGATCGCACTCGGCTACACGATGGTGTACGGGGTGTTGCGTTTGATCAACTTCGCCCACGGCGAAGTCTTCATGTTGGGCGCCTATATGGCGCTCTTCGTTTCTTGGTGGCTCGGCTATTCGCCCACGGCCACGAGCCTGGGCCAATCGTCGTGGGTGAACCTGCTCATGATGCTGGTGGCAAGCATGGTGGTCTGCGCGATCATCGGCATGCTCATCGAGTTGTTCGCCTATCGGCCGATGCGCAGCCAACCGCGCATCGCCAGCCTGATCACGGCGATCGGCGTATCCCTTATGCTCCAGTATGCGGGCGCCCTCTTCCTGCCCAACAGCCCGCCACAACCCATCCGCGAAGAGGTCAACCCCTACCGCAACGAAGTTCTGCAGATTCCGCTGAAGCCGCGCGACGCGGAATTCCTTGAGAAGATCAAATCCGAGGAGGCAGAGTTCAACGCCGCTGAGGCTGCGGTCAAGACCCAGATGGAGGTCGAAGGCGTCAAGAGCGAATTCGACCTCTCTCCCGAGGGCCGTTTGCTACGCGAGACGCGCAACAAAGAGCGGACCGACGTGACCACGATGAAGAGCGAGTACGAGCGCAGCGGCGTTTCGTTGCTGATCCCCTACGGACAGCTCATCATGTTCGTCACAGCCCTGGCGCTCATGCTCATCCTGCGCCACATCGTCATGAACACCAAGCCCGGCCGCGCGATGCGCGCCGTGTCGCTCGACTTCGATTCGGCATCGCTGATGGGCATCAACGTCAACCGGATCGTGACCTTGACGTTCGCCATCGGGTCTGCGCTCGCCGGTGCGGGCGCGATGATGAGCGCCACATTCCTCGGCTTGTCTCTGACCACGTTCTTCGGCGTGCAACCCGGCGTCAAGGCGTTCGTGGCCGCCGTTCTGGGCGGCATCGGCAACATTCCCGGCGCGGTGCTGGGCGGCCTCTTGATGGGAGTGGCCGAGACTTTGGTCGTGTGGTCCGGCTACGGGGACTACAAAGACGCGATCGCCTTCGTCATCCTAATCGCCGTCCTCTTGTTCAGGCCGGGTGGACTGCTGGGCAGTTCCAAGGTGGAAAAGGTATGAAGTACTGGCCGACACGGGTCGTCTCGATTCTCGCCGGCTTTGGCGTGTGCTTCCTGATCTCGGCCCTGGCCGACGCTTCGGGCAACGATTACACCAAACGGCTGGTCGTGCTCGCCGGGGTGTGGGTGATCCTCTCGGTCAGTTTGAACCTGATCAACGGCATCACAGGCCAGTTCTCGATCGGCCACGCCGCGTTCTGGCAGGTGGGAGCCTATTCGGCGGGCATCATCAGCGTCCAGCACTACGCGAACTCGGGCATCACAGGCTTGCCGTGGCTGTTGCTGATGATGGTGGCGGGCGCGCTCTTCGCGGCGCTGGCCGGCTTGGTCGTCGGGCTCCCTTCGTTGCGGCTGCGGGGCGACTATCTGGCCATCGTCACCTTGGGATTCGGCGAGATCATCCGCATCATCGTCCAAAACCAAAAGCCCTTGGGCGAAGCCTACGGCATGAACGTCTCGCCCAAGTTCCAGTTCACGTGGCTCGTGTGGCTCACCGCATTCGCTGCCATCGCGATCTGCCGAAACCTGCTCAAGTCGGCGCACGGACTTCCCTTCCTCGCCGTCCGCGAAGACGAGGTGGCGGCCTCGGCGATGGGCGTGAACGTCACGCGTGTCAAGGTGACGGCGTTCCTCATCGGCTCGGCGCTCGCGGGCGTGGCGGGTGCGCTGTTCGCCCACTACGAAGGCTTCATCTCGCCGCAGCAGTTCCGCATGGAGCAGTCGTTCATCATCCTGACCATGGTCGTGCTGGGCGGAACCGGCTCGATCACGGGCTCGGTGCTAGCTGCGGTCGCGCTCTTCTATCTGCCCGAGAAGCTTCGCGACATGGGTCCGGTCACGGGCGGCCAACTCCTGGCCGGCGCGTTCGCCACGGTGCTGGCGGTCTATCTGGTGAAGCGGGTGATCGACCACTTCCATGGCGCCAAGAAGGAAGCGGCGATCCGGCATCTGGGCATCGTTCTCGGATGCATGGCGCTCAGCTTCGTGCTCAGCATTGTCCTAAACCAGGTGCCCGTCCTCGCCAACGCGCGCTATGAAGCCGAGAAGCTCCGCATGGTCATCTTCTCAGGGGTGCTCATCATCCTGATGCTCGTGCGGCCCCAAGGTCTGCTCGGCCACGCCGAGTTCTCGTGGGAATGGCTCAAGCGCGTGCTCGGCCAACGCCGTTCGGAGGCGGCCCAAACGTCGTGAGCCTGCTGGAACTCAACAACGCGACCATCAAGTTCGGCGGGTTGGTGGCCGTCAACGACGTGTCGTTCGCCGTGTCGAAAGGCGACCTGTTCGGGCTGATCGGTCCCAACGGTGCGGGCAAGACCACCTGCTTCAACCTGATCACGGGCGTCTACAAGCCAACCAGCGGCTCGATCAAGTTCAAAGGTCGCGAACTCTCTGGGACGCCTTCGAACAAAGTGGCCCAATTGGGCATCGCCCGCACGTTCCAGAACATCCGGTTGTTCAAGGCCCTCAGCGTGCTGGAAAACGTGGTTGTCGCCGCGTTTTTGCGGCACCGTGTGGGTCTGGCCAGCGCAATCGCCGACCTGCCGAACTCGATCCGCGAGACGCAAGAACTCAAGGACCAGGCGATGGCCCTGCTCGAGGTGCTGCACTTGGACAAAGTGGCCCACACGCGCAGTTGCGATCTGCCCTACGGCATGCAACGGCGTCTGGAAATCGCCCGCGCGATGGCCACCCAACCCGAGCTGTTGCTGCTCGACGAACCGGCGGCGGGCATGAACCCTCAGGAATCGGACGACCTGCTGCGCGTCGTGCGCCAAATCCGCGACCAGTTCAACATGACCGTGTTGCTCATCGAGCACGACATGCGGTTCGTGATGAACCTGTGCGAGAAGATCGTGGTTCTGGACCACGGGTGCGAAATCGCCCAAGGCCCGCCCGAGGCGATCCGAAGCAACCCGAAGGTCATCGAGGCCTACCTCGGCGAACCCGTCTGAGCGCGCCCAAGGTTCGCCAACGCAGCAATCGCTCGCGCGTCCGGTCGCCCGTATGAGGGCTTCTTGGCCATTGTGCGCAAAAGGCCTTGGCCCGCGTCGAACTCGGCGAGCAGGCTCATCCCGTTCGACTCCACGATGACGCGGCCGGAAGGCGCGAACTTTGCGGGAGCGGAGACGCGCTCGATCTCGCCTTCGACCGAAACCTCGCGACCGTTCAGGGTGAAGCGCAACGCGCCGGGCCCGAGGTTCCAGCCGAACGAGGGATCGGACGATTGGGCGCCGCCCCCCATGGGACGAAAATGCCACAGCGCGAGGACACGCCCCGTCTGGGCGTCGATGACCACGCGGTAGCGGTGCCAACCCACGCCGTCGCTCCGCACGATCTCTCGATCCTCGAAGAACCCGCTGTAGGCGAGGATGCCCCGACCCGCGGCGCCGGCCGCGAGTTGTTCCGCTGAGTACCAGTCGTGCCGACCTTCGGTCTCGGCATCCGGCTTCACGATCGCCAACTCGAACTCCTCGACCTCCTGAAGGATCGTCGAGCCGTGGAAGAACGCGAGCGCCTCGAAGGCCCTGACTCTCGCCTCGGCGATAGTCAGTCGCGGGACGAGATTGGCGGGCGGGTCGGGCGGGTAGACGCACATGAACGTTTGTAGCCTCCCATAGAGTGGGTCCAAGTCCATGAGAACAGGGTGCATGGCGAATGGCACGCCCCGATGCGTGAACGACGCTTGCACCTTGACAGTGTTCAGCGGATCGTCGTCCACAACGACTGAACGGGTCTTCAAGGGCTCCGCCCCATCCCATGCGGCCCGAAGGTAGAGGTTGCACAAGCTCTCGACCCGATCGCGGGACAACACAGGCTTGACTTCAGCCATCCCGCGGGCACGGTCATAGTCAATGTCATAACCCGACGATCCGAAGTAAGCGCGAATGCGGCCCGATGACCGTTCGACAAACGCGTGATCGCCGTTGACGGTCACTTCGATGTCGCCCCGTTCGTTGATCCCGAGTTCGGCCTCGGATACCCGGATGGGCGGTTCCGCCGGATGCGCACCCCAAGCCGTGGTCGCGATCGCGCTGAACTCCAGCACCGCCTTCACAGGGTCCGAGCCAGACTGCCCGACCAGAAGGACAAACGTCAGAAACTCAAGCACCATTCTCGCGATCCTCCATCCTGCGAGACTCGCGGCGACCCGGTGGAGTTACAATCCCAGCCATGCCCGCACCCCCCGACTGGCGCGAACTCGTCCAGACGCTCGAGCTTCAAGCCCACCCCGAAGGCGGGTTCTACCGCGAAACGTGGCGCAGCGCACACAGCGTCGACGCAGCCTCCTTCGGCAGGCCCGAAGCCGGATCGCGAAGCGCCGCCACGAGCATTTTGTTTCTGTTGCCCTCGGGCCACGAATCGCGCCTGCATCGCGTGGCCTCGGACGAGTTGTGGCTGCATCAGGGCGGCGACCCGTGTCTGCTGTCCATCGGCGATTCGCGGCACAAGCTCGGGGTGGCCCCATGCCTTCAGGCGTTGGTCCCCGCGGGCGTATGGCAGTCGGCCAAATGTGGCGAAGGGGCGCACGGCTACACGTTGGTGGCCTGTATCGTGGTTCCGGGCTTCGAGTTCCAAGATTTCGAGTTGGCCTGACGCGGCGCGATTGAGTCACAATCCACAACATGCACCGATTCATGCGCCGTCTCGGCTTGGCCGCCCTGCCCCTCATGCTTCTCGCCGCAGGTTGTGGCAACTCGGAGCTGAACAGCACGGTCGTCACCGGCAGCGCCGACGACATCGGCGACGGCGTGGTGCGCTCTTGGGGCTTCCTCGACCCGGCGGACGTTCCCCAGCAGATCAACATCAGCTTCTCGCCCAACTCCGTCAAGGGCCTTGACCCAGCGGGCGAATCGGCGGTCATCAACGTGCCACGCAAGTCGGGTACGCCCTACACCCACATCGTCGTCACTTGGCTCCCAGCGGGCCACAAGGGGGCCACCGGAGTCTTTGCGACGCCCACCTTCGGCATCCACTTCTACACGTTGCCCGAAGTCGATCGGCTGCTCATCGACGATACCGACCCCGAAATGGCCATTCATCCCGATGCCGCATTCATGCCCGCCGGCTACGCGGCGAGCGACGCCTCTGGCACCGACGAGATCGGCCTCTATTGGAACCAACCCACGGCCGACATCGAAGGCGCAGCCAGCTTCGGATCGTACGACGGCGCGACCATCTTCACCGCCTTCTGGTTCACTCCGACCTTCCTTGAGTCGAAGACGGCGATGACGATGGCCATTCCACAGCCCGCGTCGGTCGCCAAGTCCGGTTACTATCCCACGGTCGTGCGGGTGGTTGTCGGCGAAGGACAGTCCGACTATCAAGTCACGTTCTCCGACTTCGTGTTCCGCGTGGCGACCCCGGCGCCCTAGCGCGCCGCCAAACGCGAACCAAGCGTCGTAGAATCACAGCGATGCCATCTCGAACCCGCCGTTTGGTCGTTGGAGTCACCGGTGCCAGCGGCGCGATCTACGCGCAACGGTTCCTCGCCCAAGCTTGCCGGCACTTTGACGACATCTACGTCACGCTCAGCCGTCAGGCCGTTCAGGTGGTAGGCAGCGAGCTCGGCATCTCGCTGAACCCCGCCGCACTCGACATCGAGAGGTGGCTGGGCCGCCCCGCCCCGCAGATTCACCTGCTGGATTCCAACGACTATTACACGCCGCCCGCGAGCGGCTCGTTCGTCCACGACGGCATGGTCATTGTGCCCTGCTCGATGGGCACCGCGGGACGCATCGCCCACGGCATTTCGAACGACCTCGTCACGCGAGCCGCCGATGTCTGTCTGAAGGAAAGACGCCCGCTCGTCCTCGTGCCACGCGAAATGCCCTGGAACCTCATCATGCTCCGCAACATGACCCAACTTGCCGAAGCCGGAGCAACGATCCTTCCCGCCAGCCCGGCTTGGTACAACGAG
>JBDHZD010000110.1:0-8898 GCA_039811705.1 Fimbriimonadaceae bacterium
CTTTCGGAGGTGAATCGGTTCGAGCAGATTCGCGACGCGATGCATCTGGCGATTGGAGCCGACGGAAAGTTGATGCCGCAGAATGGCTTGTCGGCTGTCCCTCAGCAGATGAGCAAGCGTCTGGTCCTGCAAGCGATTCGGTCACCGATGAACCCGAAAGGGGTCATTTATGTAGCACTGGCCAACGACGATGAGGACTTTGCCAAGTTTGCGGCGCTCATCGCCAAGCAAGGATTTGGCGACAAACTGAACGGTGATGCTGCGGTGGTCGATTGGGCAGGCGATGTGGTGAGTCTGCGCTCCGAGGCCTACGCACGCATGTTGGAGCAGTCCGCCAGAGAAACCAACGCCTACACGACGCCGATGCGCTGGGTGATGGCGGGTCTGATGACCGCGGTCGTGCTCCTCATCCTATGGATCGTGATGCAATTCGTCGCCAAGAAGCGACCGGCCATGGCCACTCGGTAGGTAAGCCCTTATGTGGGGACAAGACTGGCTCATCATCGCTCGGGACGTGTTTCTCGTCCTGACGTGGATCGTCGCGTCCATCTACCTCTTTTCGGGCCTGCAGGACTTCCGTTACGACCTGTACTCACTCGCGTTGCGGGCCATTCGCAGAATCAAGTTCCGCAATCGCGAGAGGCTTACCAAGGCGCGGTTGCGCATGCGCGAGCAACAGTGGATCGCGGTCATGGTCCCCGCCTGGAACGAGGGCGAGGTCATCGGCGAGATGGTCAAGAACATTCTGGAGCGCGTCGAGTACAAGAACTACCGCGTGTTCGTCGGGGTGTATCCCAACGATGCCGCGACCAACGCCGCCGTCGATCGCCATGCGGCTGAGCACGAGTCGCTGATCAAGGTGGTCACCGCCCGCCCGGGACCCACCAACAAAGCCGACTGCCTCAACAACGTGCTGCAGGCCATCGAGAAGTACGAGGTGGCACACGGCATCAACTTCGACATCATCGCGATGCACGACGCTGAAGACGTCGTCCACCCGTTCTCGTTTCTTTTGTACAACTATCTCATTCCCAGGATTGACGTAGTTCAGTTACCGATCCTTCCTCTGCCCACTTCGCTCAAGAAACTGGTCCATTGGGTGTACGCGGACGAGTTTTGCGAGAACCACATGAAGGATGTTCCCGCTCGGGAACTTATGACGGGGTTTGTGCCCTACGCAGGTGTCGGAACAGGCTTCTCGCGACGGGTGATCCACTTCCTCAAGGAGCTTCACCACGGTCAGGTGTTCAACGAGTCCTCCCTGACAGAGGACTATTCGATGTCGAAGAAGATCCTGGACTCCGGCTACACGTCGGCGTTCGTGAACCTGCTGTTGGCCGACGACGACTCGAAGTGGTGGACGCCGCTTTGCCAACGGTCAGGATTCATTTCGAACTGGGCGTACTTCCCCTTCGACTACAAGCGCTCGGTGCGTCAGAAGTCGCGTTGGATCTTGGGCATCTCGATCCAGGAATGGACGCTCACCGGCTGGAAGGGCGGTTGGCGCATCCGCGAGAACCTGCTCAAGGACCGCAAGGTGTTCGTGGCCATGACGGCCACGTTGCTGGGCTATCTGTGCTTTGTTTACGTCGCCCTCGACTTCATGGGGCGGTGGGGCTGGGTTCCCTTCCAACTGTATCCCGTTGTCGTTCCAGGTACGGTTCTGTTTCAGATGCTGGTCGTCGTACTGGGGCTCAGCTTCGTGCGGCTATTCCAGCGAATGTTCTTCGTGACCGCGGTCTATGGGATCAAGCCCGCGTTGCTTGCGGCGCCGCGCATGATGCTGGGCAACATCATCAACGGGCATGCGGCGTTCCTTGCGCTCAAAGCGTTCTCGGATTCTCAGCGCGGCCGGCAGGCGATGAAGTGGGCCAAGACCGACCACATGGAAGGCGTGGGCGCGCAGCCGTTCGAGATGGAGCGGCCCCCCGTGCATCCTGAACACGAGGTCGAGCTTTCGATTGCGGAGTTGTGTCTCAAACTGCGCTCCAAGGACTCCACCGAGGTGATTGGCACCCTGGAGCGGATTCGAGCCGCGCTTGGCGAAGGCGAACGGCAACCGATTCTGCATGAACTGGAGCGTCTAGTTCACTCGAAGGACCCCTTGATCCGAGCTGCGGTGGCCAGGTCCATTGGCCGACTCGGCTGGGCAGAACTGGCGCCCGAACTCTGCATCCTGGTCGGCGACCACGAATGGCCGGTCCGTGCCAACGCGGCCAGCGCCCTGCTCGATCAGCCCAACTTTGGCGAGCTTGCCGACCTCGTCCTGATCTCTAGAGACAAGTTTGCTGTAGAAACATTGGTCAAAATGTTGGAGCAAGACGAACCCAAACTCGCCCAACTGGCGGCAAGTGGTTCGCTCTCCAACAGAGGCCGCAACACCTTGCTCGAGCACTCGAAAGTGTTTCAGCGATTCACTCAGCGCTCGGCGGCCTGAGGGGAAGTATCGCCTGCGGTACATTGAGCTTGATGCGACGCTGTCTCATTCCGCTGCTGCTCCTGTTCCCAGTCGCCACATTTGCCCAGTTGCCTCCACCCATCGAGGGACCGAGTTTGGAGCGGCTGTACAGCTACCCTCTGGTCAATGGGCGGAGCCCATCCGCTCCGGCGATGTCCCCCAAGGGCGACCGGATCGCTTTCGGATGGAATCAGACAGGCGACCGTAAACTCGATCTCTGGATCATGGAGTTCCCGAGCGGTGCCAAGAAACAGCTAGTCAAAGCCGATTCGATCCCGGAGTTTCCACGGCAAGAGGACCGCCGCAGCGAAATGGAGAAGAAGGAGTCCGCCCTGTACGACGGGGGGATCTCGGGAGCCACTTGGTCGCCGGAGGGAGACGAACTGATGTTCTCGTACCGTGGTCGCACTTGGCTCGTCGATCCGGCGTCTGGCAATTCAAGGCCCCTGATCGACGCGCAAGAAGGCATCTTCAGCGTGCGCTACACCCCGGACGGCAAGGGCATCGCCTTCCTCAAGGGCACGAACCTTTACGTGCTCGATCGCAAGTCCGGCGGCATCAAGCAATTGACATTCATCGCTTCACCGAACACCCGCGTGGATGGCTACGAGTTCTCCCCAGACGGTCAGCGCGTTGCAGTGACGTGGAGCGACGACTCGAAAATGGGTCGGCATGTGATGATGGACTTCTCGAAGGATAAGGCCGAAGTCGTGAACATCCGCCGGATGTGGCACGGGGAGAAGAGCATCAACGTGAAGGTCGGTGTGGTTCCGGCCACCGGAGGGGTGATCGAGTGGGTGCCGGGTCTGCCCACCTACGTGTGGCTCACCGACGTACAGTGGTCGCCAGATAGCCTACTCCTGATGGTGAATTGGTATAAGGAAGACTTCCAAGAGTGGACGATTTCGGTCACTCCTCATACGACCATGAAGCGGGCCGACGTGTACGTTGAGAAGGCGCCCAAGAACTACCTCGCCGACTGGCGTCCCGCGCTATGGTCACGCGACTCCAAGAGCATCGTGTTCGGCACGGACGTTTTGGACGGCAAGTTCGGCTTTCGGTCGGTGCTGAAGATCCCGGCCAGCGGCGGCAAGCCCGAGAAGGTGTACGCGGAACAGCACGACGTGGCCTCACTGGCGCGCCCAAAGGACTCCGACCGCTTGATCTTGACCACGATGGCTCGATCCGGCCTGAAGAGCGAGATCACCGTCATCGAGCCCAACGGCGACCGGAAGGTCCATATCGTGGTTCCGGACGGCATGTCGACCCCGAAAGAGTTCGATGACGCCGGCAACCCCCTTTTCAACGACCGTGGAGACCGCATCGCCACGATGGCCTCGACGCGCTCGATGAACCCAGAGTTGTTTGCCGTCGAACCAGAACTCAAGCGCCTGACGGTCAGCCAACGCCCCGAATTCGCCTCGATCAAGTGGGCCGAGACTCAGGAAGTCACGTTCAAGAGCAAGGACGGCCAGACAGTCCACGGCCTCCTCATCACGCGTCCCGGGCTCGATAAGAGCAAGAAGCACCCAGCATTCATCTCCAATATGTATGCCAACAGTGCCAAGCAAGCTTGGTCGGGCTACTTTGAGAACTATGCGGCGATGAACCTGGACATGGTGGTTCTTCAGGTCGACTTCCGTGCCAGCTGGGGTTACGGTGGCGAGTTCAACAGCGGCTATTGGAAGAGCATGGGCATCGTTGATACGAACGAAGCTGTCGCTGCAAAGGAGTTTTTATCCAACTTAGGCTATGTTAACCCTGACAGAGTGGGCGTTTGGGGTTGGAGCTATGGCGGTTACTTGACGTGCATGATCATGCTGACCGCCCCCGGCGTGTTCGATACGGGCGTGGCCGTCGCGAGCGTCACCGACTGGAAGAACTACAACGAGTGGTACACCCGCCGCCGCCTCGGTATGGAGTCGGACGACCCTGAAGTGTATAAGAAGACAAGCCCAAGATGGCACGCAAAAGGCCTTTTGGGGAACCTGTTCTTGGTGCACGGCATGCTGGACGACAACGTCTTGTATCAAGACACGGCTCAGCTGATCCAAGGTCTGATCGACGAGGGGAAGCACTTCGATATGCTCGCCTACCCACGGGACGACCACGGCATCGGGAAGGACACCAGTCGCCCTCACGTGTTCACCGCGGTGATGCGCTACCTCTACGAGAAGCTGGGACGCAAGTCTTAGCACTGCTTCACGACCCATGGCGCGGGTGTCAAACTCGCGCCATGGCCTCCTCTTTCGCGGGTCGTTGGGACCTGACCGTCGGTAGCGGCGACGCCGCCTTCCCTTCTTGGCTCGAACTCACCGAAGGCGCGACTGGTTGGACCGGCCGCCTCGTCGGCGTCGTGGGCAGTGCGCGCCCGATCCCTCACATCGAGGTGAGCGGCAGCCGCTTGAGCTTCTCGCTGCCGCCCCAGTACGAGGGCTTCCCCGGCGACATGGCCTTTGAAGCGGACCTGGTCGGCGACACGCTGCACGGCACGACCAACACCAAAGATGGCGGCTCGTTGCCGTGGGTCGGCGTCCGCCAACCCGAAGCGGCCCCCGGTGAACCCGTGTGGGGCGATCCGATCGAACTCATCGGATGCGGGATGGCGGGCTGGGTTGCTCGCTGGCCCGAGATGCAGAACAACTGGTCGAACGTGGATGGGGCTCTTCAGAATTCGGCGGTCGGCACGGACCTGATCTCGGAGGCGTCGTTCGGCGACTTCCAACTGCTCGCCGAATACAGCTACCCCAAGGGCTCGAACAGCGGCATCTACCTTCGCGGGCGTTACGAGTTTCAGGTGCTGGACGATTTCGGCGCGGTGCCCTCGGTCGGTGGAAGCGGCGGGATCTACGGCTTTCTGACGCCGCGGGTCAATGCGATCCGTCCGTTTGGGGAGCGGAACACCTTGGAACTGACGCTCATCGGACGGACGGTTTCCGCCACGTTGAATGGCAAGACCCTGTACGAAAACGACGAGATTCCTGGGATTACAGGCGGTGCGCTCGACAGCCGCGAAGGCGAGCCGGGACCGATTCTAATCCAGGGCGACCACGGCCCGGTGACCTACCACCGGTTGCGTGTAACGCCTAGAGTGGGATGAGTTAGCGGCCGGAGACGCCTTCCGAGCCCGTTTTGCCCTCGAAGCTTTCGCCTGCGTGGGGCATGGAGATGTCCTCGACCGCTGGGCCATGCTCGCCGCGATCGAACAGCACATCCTCGCCGCCCAAGGGGTATTCCTTGCGGAGCGGAAAGCCTACCCAATCGTCAGGCAACAAGAAACGACCGCTCTGCTCGTTGCCCTCGAACACGACGCCGAACAGGTCGTTGATCTCCCGCTCGGGGTATTCCGCGCCGAGGAAGAGGTGCTTTGCCGTCGGAACCTTCTGGCCATCGTCCACAGCCACCTTGACAAAGATGCGCGAGTAGTGCTTGGTGGACATCAGGTTGTAGACCACCTCGAACCTCCCTTCCAAGTCTCTCTCGTGGGGCCAGGCGCTGTAATCCACGCCGACGCACTCGCAGAAGTAATCGTATTGGAGTTCGGGGTGCTCCTTGAGCGTGCGCAGGGCGTCCAGCACGCGATCGCGGGCCACGCAGAGGTAGGTTTCGCCGCGAAACTCCTTCACTTTGATCAACGCATCGCCGAGAGCCTCCCGCACGCGGACAGCTTCGAGCCGCTCGTCGCCCAGCATGGGTGCGCCCATCAGCGGGCCTCCCCGACGAGCTCCAAGCCGCGTCGAGCGGGGAGTTCGGGCTCCTCACCGAGCTTTGCGGGGTCCAGCGAGGTCGCCTCGTCCCAATCCACGGCGTTCACGCGGAGCACGTAGGCGTCGCCGAGGATCCACAGGGCCATGTAGACCATGATCGCCCAAAAGCTGAACATCTGGTATGCCAAGTCGGCGTGCTTGAACACCGTGAGCCAACTCCAGAGGAAGACGACTTCGATGTCGAAGAGGATGAACAGCATGCCGACGAGATAGAACTTGACGGGGAACCGCTCGCGGGCATCACCGAGGGGCGCCACGCCGCACTCGTAGGGCGACTGCTTGTAGGTCGTCGTGCGCTTGGGGCCAAGAATGTAGCTCAGGCTCACCATCGCCGCGCACAGGGTGGCAGCGACGCCGACGAGGATCACGATGGCGGTGTAATCGCTGGACATCGTGGCCCGATTGTACCTGCCGGAGCGGCTCCCTGGCACCGCGTGTAGACTCCCGGCATGAACATCCTGCAGGGCCATCTTGATGCGTTCAAGAGTCTGGCCGCTCAGCACGGAGCCGTACGTATCCAAGTACTCTGGTCAAGGATGTTCCGCCGCTCAAGTCGCTCCTTCTTGCCTTGGTCGATCGCTCAACCGAGCTTGACCTCGGTCAAGAGTGAATATGCGTCATTCACAGCTCTAGAACACCGGCTCGGTAGGGCGGGGGAGGCGGAGTTCCACCGGAAGAAGCGGACGAAGCGGGGCCGATGGGAGGCGTTGGTACCAGTAGGCGGTGCTCGAATAGTCGTTCCACAGCTTGTTCGCGTGGCCGTGCTCGATCGTCACTCGGATGCTCTCCCGGAATCGAATCGGGTCTTCGATGTGGTAGCGGTACATCGAGTTCTTCCCTTTCCAGGGCCACTCGCTGTTGCCCGAGTAGAGGATCAAGCCGTGATAGGGCGCGGAATACTCCGATCGGGGACAAAAAGCCATGTTGAAGTAGTCCTCGGTTCCCGTTCCGTGCAAAGCGGGAGGCCAGGGTTCGCCGTCGACGAAGATCATGTCGTCGCCCTCGCCATACCAATCGTTGCCCTGCCTGTGGAAGCAGTCGATATGGAGGTTGCACCCGACGTAGACACCATCCCCGGATGCCTCCAGCAACGTGTAGTTGTCCTCGCCGGTGACGTTGGGCTTCCTTGACCAGATGTCCCAGATGTTGTCGTTGTTCAGCCTCTCGGTCAACCAACCTTCCGTCGGGTTTTCACGGTTCCAAGTGGCACAAAACCGAGCGACTTCCTGACCGAGCAGAGCAAGATACTCCTCGTAGTCGATGTAAAAGTACACGTTGATGGGCCGGTCGCCTTGGTTCTCGATCTCGATACGCGCCGAGTCGAACGGCATCGCCCACCAGCAGTTCATCCCACGCCCGTCTTGGGGCGACATCTGCAACGGCAGCGAGACGAACTCCTTCATCAAGCCGTGGCCCATGCCGAAGAAATCGCCCAGGGGCACTTCGACGCACGGGTGCTCCTGCCCATCCCAGTACATCCGGATGACCGCCTTGCGCGGGAACGAGTCGTCGTTGCCGACGGTCATCCAGATGTGCTTGACACAGCCGGGCCGGTCGGATTCCATGAGCGTGCGCGTCTGGCCTGGCTCAAACACCCACCAGTCGGAGTTGTTTCCGGCGCGGTCAAAGCTGCTTGCGCGCTTGGAGCGGAAGTCGCGAAGCCGAGCGAGGTCGCTGAGGGTGGTGAATCCGAGCATCGGCGTGATTATGCCCCGGGACGGCACAATGGGGAGACATACTTCATGCTCGACCCACTCCGCACTCAAGCCCTTACTCTCGCCCAAGGTCGCGAGGCCGACGCCAACGCGATCGGCGACGTCGCCGCCCAAACCAGCCCCGAGGCCGCGGCTTGGGCGTTCACCCAGTGGCGGTTGCGCGAGCGCGCGAAGCGAAAGTACTCCCGGGCCGAGCAGATGCTGTTCAGCGCCGAGGCACTAGAGCAGGCCACGCATGAGCAGGTCGCCGCTTATCACGCCTCTTTGTTCCCGCTCGGTGTCCTTGTGGGCGACTTGACCACCGGCATCGGCGGCGACGCCATCGCTCTCGCTGCGCGCGGACCTGTCTTGGGATACGAGCAGGAGCCAGGAAGGGCTGCATTCGCTCGGCACAATCTGGCCGTCCACGGGATTCAGGGCGAGGTCCGAGAAGAAGACTGCTTAGGGGCCGATTGGCCGTTCGAGTTCGCCTTTGCCGATCCAGCGCGTCGTGTCGAAGGCAGGCGCACGCTGAGGATGAACGAGTTCCAGCCTGACCCAACCCATTTGGCAGAGCGCATGAAGGGCCTGAGACTAGGAGCGATGAAACTCTCGCCGCTGCTCAAGGATGAGGAACTGATGTCCTTGGGTGGACGCGTCGAGTTCTTGAGCCACGAGGGCGAGTGCAAGGAAGCGCTCGTCGTACTGGGTTCCGCCGCGGGCGAGCCCCGCTACGAGGCCGTCCACGTGGAAAGCCGCGAGCGATTGGCGGGCGCAGCAAACCCGCGGCGGATGACTCAGACCGATGAACCCGAAACGTGGTTCTTCGAAGCGGACCCGGCAGCGATCAGGGCCCACGCGCTACCAGCGCTTGCGGAGCGTTACGACCTGTTCCCCCTTGGCCGATCAAATGGCTATCTGACTGGGCGCAGAAACGTTGAATCTCCTTGGTTGAAAGCTTACCGAATCGCAGGATTCG
>JBDHZD010000111.1:0-8828 GCA_039811705.1 Fimbriimonadaceae bacterium
GGCTTGGTACTACACGCACATCGTGGCCGACACCGCCGATGCCGACACGGCCTACGTGCTCAACGTGAGCATGTACCGCACACGCGATGGCGGCAAGACGTGGCAGACCGTGGGAACGCCGCACTCGGACAACCACGACCTCTGGATCGCGCCCGACGACCCCAAGCGCATGATCAACGCCAACGACGGCGGCGCGAATGTATCCAAGGATAGCGGGGCAACTTGGACGGAACAAGATATTCCAACAGCGCAGTTCTACCACGTCACCACCGACAACGCCTTCCCGTACCGCATCTATGGGGCGCAGCAGGACAACAGCACGATCCGCATCGCCAGCCGCACGACCGGCGGCTTGATCGGATCCGATGCTTGGACGGGCACGGCGGGCGGCGAAAGCGGCTACATCGCGGTGAAGCCGGACGACCCCGAGATCGTGTTCGGCGGCAGCTACGGCGGCTTGCTCGAGATGCTCAATCACCGTACGGGCGAGAGCCGGAACGTCAATCCGTGGCCGGACAACCCCATGGGCCACGGTGCGGCGGACCTCGTCCACCGTATGCAGTGGACGTTCCCCATCGTGTTCTCTCCACACAACGTGAACAAGCTCTACACGTGCTCGCAGCATGTGATGGTCAGTACGAACATGGGCGAAACATGGAAGAAAATCAGCCCAGACCTGACCAGAAACGACAAGCGGACCATGGGGCCGAGCGGCGGTCCGATCACCAAGGACAACACCAGCGTCGAGTACTACGGAACCGTGTTCGCTCTTGCCGAGTCGCCCAAGGTGCCCGGCGTTCTTTGGGCGGGATCGGACGACGGCTTGGTGCACGTCTCGATCGATGGTGGCGCGTCATGGAAGAACGTGACGCCGAAAGGGATGCCCGAGTGGGGGTTGGTCAGCAGCGTCGAAGCGTCCCCGCACGATGCCGGAACGGCCTACATCGCTGTGGACAACCACGAGAACGACGACCATGCGCCTTACGTCTACCGCACGTTCGACTACGGCCAGACGTGGGAGCGGGTGGTCGAGGGTATCGCGCCGAATGCCTTTCTTCGCGTCGTGCGCGAGGACCCGGTGCGTCGAGGACTGTTGTTCGCCGGCACCGAGTTGGGAATCTACGTTTCGTTTGATGCGGGCGATCATTGGCAGTCCATGCAAAGGAACTTGCCTGTTTCGCCGATCCACGACATCGCCATCAAGAATGCGGACGTCATCGTGGCGACCCACGGTCGGTCCTTCTGGGTCCTCGACGAGATCGGACCGTTGCGAGACTTGTACAGCGGCGATGCGGGTCGGGTGAAACTATTCCCCATCCCGGACGCAACACGAAACTTCTTCGGAGGCGGGGGTGGAGGCGGTTTCGGGGGTCGCGGGGGACGGCGTGGCGGCGCGGCGCCCGTTGGTGGCCAGAATCCGCCTTCGGGGTTGATCGCTACCTATGTGTTGCCCCAAGCCGCGGAAAAGGTCCAGTTCGAGGTGTTCGACCCGTGGGGCGAGAAGGTGCACACTCAGGAAGGGCCGAAGACGGCGGGAGCACACCGCATCGCGATGTCGTTCCGTTACCCTTCGTTCCAAGGTTTCCAGGGCATGATCCTGTGGGCTGCCGGAGCGCGACCGATTCCAGCGCCCCCGGGCGAGTATCGCGTGGTCATGACGGCAGACGGAGATGTGCATGTCGAATCGTTCCGGTTGCGCAACGCGCCGACGAGCAGCGCGAGCGAGGCCGACACGGTCGCGCAGTTCCTTTTTGCCCGTCGCATCTCGCAACGTACGAACGACGCCAATGGTGCCGTGGTCAAGATCAGGAGCCTCAAGCGATCCATTGCCGCGGCGATCGAGAAACACGCCGACCTCAAGGCCAAAGGAGATGCCCTGGCCGCCAAACTGAGTGCCATCGAGGAAGAGATCTATCAGGTGCGCAACCAGAGCGGGCAGGACCCCCTCAATTACCCGATCAAGTTGAACAACAAGATCGCGGCGCTCTTGGGCGTGGTTCTCCAAGGCGATTTCCGCCCGACGGACCAAGCCTACGAGGTGTTCGCGATGCTCGACCAGCAGCTTTCGGTGCAGTTGGGCGCCTTGGACGAATTGCTCGCAGGCGAAGTGGCGGCGTTCAGCGAGACGCTGAAGTCGCGTGGTTTGCCGCCTTTGGGCGATAATGCAGGCAATGGCGGCGGATAAGCGCGGCGCCCGAGTGGGTATGGACGGGGTTCAGGTTGTTCTGGACCCTCGCTTGGTCGCGTTTGCCGAGAACGATGCTGTGGGCACGGTACTCGAGCGGTATCGAGAAGTGGTGTTTCGGCTGGCCTACCACATCGTGCTCGATCCCGAATCCGCCCACGACGTGACTCAGGACGTGATGGTGCGCGCCGTGCGGTCGTTCGACAAGTTGCGGGTCCATCCAAGCGCCGACCACTGGATTCGGTGCGTTACCGTTCGGACCGCACGGAACTTCCTGAGGAAGGCCAAGCATGTGCGGCGGTGGAGGGCGGACGCCAACATCGATACGATGACGCCCGAAACCAGCGATCCCGTGGAAGATCTTGCCTTGCGGGAGGTCTTGTCGACATTGCCCGTGGACCTGAGAACCGTTCTTGCGTTGGCCGTCGGCGAACAGCTGAGCTATGCAGAGATCGCGTCGATCACCGGTGTACCCTTGGGCACTGTGGCATCGCGACTCAACGCAGCGAAAGCGGCCTTTCGCGAGCGATGGGAGGCGCGAGAGCCGTGAGCGACCCCTTTGGAGCCTACCGCCGCTCGTACGTTGGCGCGCTGCCTACGTTGCGTCAGGCGAGACTGATCCGATGCGCGATTTTGAGACGTCAGAGGCGCGCGGAGGCGCTCGGGCTGTATTCGGGGTTTGCCATCGTTGTGTTCATGGTTGTGATGGTGTTCCTCGTCAATGCGGCGATGGAGCAACGCGCATCTGACGTGCCTGCAGACTGGTTCGAATCGAGGGGAGGGAGCGGGGCCGGTGAGTGACTAGGCGCTGGCGCAAGCGCATCCGCTGGTTTGCCGCGCTTGCGTTCCTCCCCATTGCCCTTGCCATCGTCGCGTTCCCCGGTGCCCACTGGGTGGTGCGTTTGCATGCCGCCCTGCTGGTCGGATTCGATCCTTGGACGGCGGGCCGGGAGCCCGAGAGCGACCGCGACCGATTGGTGTCCTATCTTGTCGAGGCAGAACGCGGAGGCGATCTGGCCTGGGTTGTCTCAAAGACAACCCATTTGCGACTGAGCGCCGACGATTCGCGGGCGGTCGCGGCCGTATTGGGCCGCCGCTTTGCAGGCGCCGGCGTCCACCTTGAGCAACCTGGACAGAGGGCGGAGGTCGCAGCGCATCTGGCCTTTTTGGCGCTTCGCGGGTTGGGGTTCGAGGGTTCGAACAGCTACTTTTCCATGCTTCTGGCCACTTCGGCGGCGTTGGTGGAAGATCGTCCGCTTCTGTTCGCCTCGCTCGACCACGTCCGGGTCCATAACGGATACCGCGATTACGCGACGTTCGAGCCCTCTGTGCTGCAGCGATGGCTCGTCGGTCGAACGGGTTATTTGGGAGAGCGCTTTGCGGCCCCCTATTCGGTCGATGCCACAGACATTGGGCATCTGGAAGGGCTCGGTCTGGTCGCATCGAAGGTTCGGGAATCTGACGCGCCAAGCTCGGCGTCGATCGCGTTGTTGTCGCTTACCGATCGCATCTTCGACAATGCGCGGCATGCGGGAGAGTTGCGCCTTTGTGCTCGTACGTTGGAAACGATGACGTTGCTGAAGGGTGGTTCGCTCGATCAGGGCGCTCCCGCAATGGCCTTTCGCCACGTGATGGACCCCGTGTCTCAGAACACCTATCGCTCCCTGACTGCCTCGCTCGCTACGCGTGTGGCCAAGTCGAACGACGCATTGAACGACGTCCTAGCCCGTCGCGCCCTTGAACAAGGCGAGACGATGGCCGGACCGCATCGCCGGGCGCTGGGCTTGTTGGGCGTGTTGGGCGCGCTGTGCATCGCTGTGGTGTCGGGTCCTTTGCGTTGGGCGGCGCGCGTCGGTTTTCGGTCGCACTCGGGCGTTGTCTCGGTATCGGCCGTCGCTGCGGCATCCCTCTGGCTGGGTTCGATGGGCACGTGGTCGCTGTCTTTGGGGTTATTGCCGATTCCGTTGGGGTTGGCCTTCGCCCTGCGCCATTTGCGCCTCGGCCCATGGGCCCTGTGCGCGTTGGCGGTGGCCAGCCTTGTGGCCTGCGCAGGCACCGTCTTCTTGGCGCAGGTGGCGGGATCGCAGCCATGGCTCGCGCTGGCGATGGGGGTCCCGTCTCTGTTGGCCGGTGGTGCCGCTCTCGCCGGGATTGAGAAGGGTGATCGGATGCTCGTGTTCATTCCGCTGAGCGCTTCGCTGGCTGGATACGCGTGGCTGTCGGGGCAGGAGCTCCGCGACAATGCGTCGTTCGCGGCGATGCAATCGCGGTGGCGGTACGACGTGATGATGGCAAAGCGGGCGGCCGACCAAGTGACGGAGCCGTCAACCAACCGGCAAGTCGGCTGAGAATCGGCTTCCTCGGTTGAGTTCGCTTTCGACGGCGACGTTGCCGCCATGAGCCTCAACGATATGCCTGACGATGCTCAGCCCCAAGCCGGTGCCGCCGCTTTGACGCGACCGTGCACGGTCGACGCGGTAGAACCGTTCGAACACGCGTTCGAGATGCTCCGAAGCGATGCCGACGCCCGTATCTTCGACCACAAGCCGGGCTCTCTCGCCGTTGCATGAAAGGGTCACCGTGACGCTCCCCTCCTGCGTGTACTTGATGGCGTTGTCGACCAGATTCCAAACGACTTGGGCGATCTGGGCGGGGTTGGCCTGAATGGTCAAGGTCTCGGGACCGTCGTACTCGAGCCGGAGCCCCTTGTCTGCGGCGACGATCTGCAAGTTGGCGATCACGTCTCGGACGACGGATCCAAGGTCGCAGTCTTGCTTGCGGACGGGGTTGCCTTCCGCGGCGCTCAGGATGAGAAGGTCGTTTGCAATCAGGCTGAGGCGATCGACTTCGGCGGTGATCCGTTGCAGGTAGCGGTCCTTTGTGGCCTCATCGAGCTCGGGATCGTCGCGCATGGTTTCGGCCATCGCCCGGATGACCGTGAGCGGCGTTCGCAACTCGTGGGAGACATTGGCCACGAAGTCGGCGCGCATGCGCTCGAGCTTTCTTAGGTGGGTGATGTCGGCGATGGTGATGACGGTTCGATTCTCAAGGTCCGGGTCGCGCCACGCGCTGACCATGGCGATCCTCTCGTCGGGGTAGCGGAACGGAAGTTCGGCGCGGTGGATGCCCCCTTCCTTCACCGCGGATTGGACGAACTGCTCCAATTCGTGGGAGAGGGTGACCTCGATCAGGCCACGTCCTTCCGGCCCTTCGAGTCGGAAGATTTCTCTCGCTGCCCGGTTGACGAAGCGGAGGACCAGCCGGTCGTCGCAAATGAGCAGCGCCACGTCCAGACCATCGGCGAGGGAGTCCACCGCCTTGACCTGCAACGCCAAACGGCTCTGCAACTCCTGAAGACGAGCTCGGAGCAACGCGCTCTCGCGACGTCGGCGTTGGGCCGCACGGCCCGTCTGCACGAAGCGGGCCGCCGCACCGCCTGCCGCTGCGATGCCGAGGAGTCCCAGACCCGTGTCGCCCCGCGCAACGTGGACGCCGCCGACGGTTGCCAGGGCACCGACAAGCGTCCAGTCTGCAAGCTGGATCATGCGGGTACGGACGGTCGTGGCCTCCACGGTACAAGAGACGATGAAGAACCCGCTGAGGATCGCCGCGAGTAAACTCGGGGTCATGATCCGCTCCACCACGGTCGTCGGAGTCCGAAGGAACGGGCGCACCGCCATCGCCGCGGACGGTCAGGTGACCCTCGGCGAGTCCACCATCTTGAAGCATACGGCCCGCAAGGTGCGACGCCTGAGCGGAGGCAACGTGGTGTGCGGCTTTGCGGGTAGCGTCGCCGACGCCCAAGCGTTGCAGGACCGGTTCGAGACCAAGCTGGAAGCGTACAAAGACCTGCGTCGCGCCGCCGTCGAGTTCGCAAAAGAGTGGCGGACCGATCGGATGTTGCGGCAACTCAACGCGATGATGGTGGTGGCCGACGCCTCGACAATGCTCATCGTTGGAGGCGATGGCAACGTCATCGAGCCCGACGACGGGGTGGCCGGGATCGGATCCGGCGGTCCCTTCGGTATGGCGGCGGCCCGGGCGTTAGTTCGGAACACCGAGATGGACGCCGAGGCCATCGCTCGGGAGGCCCTGAGCGTTGCGGCCTCGATCTGCGTCTACACCAACGATGCGTTGATGGTGGAGGTGGTCGAATGAAGCGCATCGAGGCGTTCGTCCGCGTGAACAAACTGGATGCGGTCCTTGAAGCGTTGGACGAGGCTGGTCTGCCGGGTGTGAGCGTCGAGCCCGTTCGGGGTTACGGCCGCCAGTACGGACGCACGGACAAGTATCGCGGCAGCACCTATGCCGTGAACCTGTTGCCCAAGACGCGCATCGAAGTCGTGGTTCCGGACGACGATCTGGAGGCGGCCATGCAGGCCATCGCCGAAGCCGCCCACACCGGAGAAATCGGGGACGGCAAAATCTTCGTCAGCGAAGTGTCCGAAGCGATCCGCATCCGCACAGGCGAACGGGGCGAGGCCGCTCTCAGTTGAGACAACAGGCGCTGGGCGAGGTGCGCGCCGTCATCGACGTGGGCTCCAACTCCGTGCTTACGCTCGTCGCGGAGTGGGACGGCGAGATGTGGCGCCCCGTGTGCGAGACCTCGTGCGTCACGGGCCTAGGCGAAGGCACCAAGACCACAGGGGCTTTGAGCGAAGCGGCGATGACCCGCACCTTGGCCGCAGTGGAACGCGGGTTCGCCGACGCCCGACGGCTTGGCGCGTCGGTGGTCGAGGCATGGGCCACCATGGCGGCCAGAATCGCCTCCAACGTCGAGGACTTTCTGCGGCTCGCCAGCGCCCAAGGGACACCGATCGGGGTGCTCTCGGGGGAGCGCGAAGCCGAGTTGGGCTTCTTGGCTGTCGCAAACGACCCCGCGTTCCGGGATGCCGAGCGCTTGACCATCATCGACGTGGGCGGCCACAGCACCGAACTCGTCGCCGCTCATCGTTCGTCGGGCGGTTGGGCCCTGGATGTCCACAAAAGCTATCCCATTGGAACTTTGGCGTTGCGGTCGGGAGTACTGTGCAACCCGTCCCCAGGGCCTTCCGAAAGGATGCGCGCGGTAAGCGATATCGATGAGGCTATAGGCCTAACCTTTCTTCCTGATAGAGCCGGAATCACCGTTGCTCTCGGTGCAACGGGAACGAATCTCATCACGATCAGGGAGCGGATGCCATCGTGGGAACCCTCTCTGGTACATGGTCGGTATCTGCTTTATGAAGAGGTCGGAAGGAGTGCCGGATGGTTGCTCGACATGAACGATGATGAGCGGGCGACCATTGTTGGCATCGAACCTGGACGCGAGCGATCGTTGCACATCGGCGTCCTGATTCTCGAGCGGTTTTTGTTCGCAACGAGGTCGGAGCGTTGTTGGGTCAGCACCCGCGGATGGCGGCACGCCCTCTTAGAGACTTTGGCAGGCACCTGAATCGGTAACTGCGAAGTCTGACGAGGTAGAGACGCAATGAGAATCAAACAATCGGTTTTGCGGTTCGCCTACACGGCGACCATCGTCCTGACTCTGACGGGAGCTGGGTTCGTGGGTTCCAAGAGGCTTGCCGAACAAGGCGCGTCCAGTGTCACAGTGCAACCGGACGAGATCGCAAGCCCGGCGCGCTTCGCCAACGCGATGGGCGACAATCCGCAAGAGCCGGCCGCCATCACGATCTATGTGACGGGCGCCGTGTCGAGGCCGGGACTGTACCAGATCAAACCCGGTATCCGGATCGTGGACGCCATCGAGCTGGCTGGAGGCGCGACGCCCCGGGCCGATCTGGAGAGTCTGAACCTTGCGCAACGCATCGGAGACGGTCACCATGTCGCCGTGCCTCAGTTGCCCGATGGCAAGGCGCCGCGGGCCATTGCGGTCCCGGATTCGGCCGCGCGGGCCAAGGGCGAATCGCAGACCACGGCGGGCACAGAGGTTCGTCCCGAGCTTAAAACCGGTGTGCAGACGACCTGATGATAACGGTTTGTTAACGGACGGGAGGTACACCCTCCCGCCGTGAACAGACTTCCGTGGATCGCGTTCGTGTTGCCGGTGATGGTGGGTTGCGGTGGCCCCAGACCCGTTGAGCCGCAGGCGGCGGGCGCGATGTCATCCGACCCGAAGCCGATCACCGTGCTCTCGACTCTGGCGACCGAGCAGGTCAAAGAGGATCCCGACGACCCTGCGATCTGGGTTCACCCCTCCAACCCGGAGCAGTCGCTGATCTTTGGCACGGACAAGAAGGCGAACGGGCTGTACGTGTTCCGAATGGACGGCACGCTCGACCGTGTCCTCGAGGGCGTCGAGCGGCCCAACAACGTCGACATCGAGAAGGGCTTTCAGCTCGGCGGCGCGACCGTTGATCTGGCTGTGGCCACCGAACGGCTGAAGACCCGCCTGCGCATCTTCGCCATCGACGCGCAGACCGGAGCGACGCGCGATGTGACGGGCAAGACCGAGGTGTTCTCTGGCGATGTGGGCGAAGCGAAGGCCCCCATGGGCGTCGGGCTGTTCAAGCGTGCCGACGGGCAGATTTTCGCCATCGTGGGCCGCAAAGAAGGTCCCAAGAGCGGCTATCTGGCCACCTATCGGCTTGAGGAGCGCGACGGAATGGTGGATGCCGTCGAGGTCAAGCGGTTCGGCGCATTC
>JBDHZD010000112.1:0-8699 GCA_039811705.1 Fimbriimonadaceae bacterium
CCGCGCGATAGATTTGGTTTGCGATGGCCGGCGCCTGCTCGGGCGTGAGCACGAAGGGGCCTTCCACTGGCTTCGCTTGCCGGATGAAAGCGAACTCCAGTAGGGTGCCGTCAACAGGGTCCACTTCAAGTCGAGCAAAGTTCCCATAGCCAAAGATGGGGTGGCCATGCAGATGCTCGGACAGTGTGACCATAGCCAACGCATCGTCGCCAAAGGTGCCTGGCTCCTTTGGCTCGTCCATGCGAAACGACGTCTGAGTAATGCACCACTCTGCCGGGACTCCAAGTCGCAACGCCAATGGGCGCAACCGGCCACTAAGCTCATTTGCCGACCGGATGTACTCCGCCGTCCGGACCGAGCTTCTTGAAACACGGTGACGGGCTGCAAGGTCGTTCTGCAACCAAAAAGCTGCCCCGCCCTCGAGAACCTTCACTGTCGCGTCCTCGAAGATCACCAACGTCGTCCGCTCCGCCCTATCGTGGCGCACTTGGACTGGCGTAGCCTTGCCAGGCGATACACCGCAACGCTCCAGGAACCGGGACGCTACTTGAACAGAGTCGTCTACAGAGAAAGGGGTCAGGGCAAATGCCACCATTGCTAGAGTTGTCATTTCAGGCTTCCTCCGAAGCATGCACCCAATCGGGATAGGCGCTGTTGAAGCTGCCCCGATATGCTCCCCTGAGCTTCGCATAGGGGTCTCCACAAACCTTCACGACAGATTCGAAGGTGGGACTTCGCTCGTCTCCGCCGGGCCATGTGGCAGCAAATGCAAGCTGAGCAGCTTTCAAAACGCCCCAGCCCGCTTTGAGCTCGGCATACAGCGTTGTGCAAAAGACTCGCATTTGCGACGCAAGAATCGTGACCTTGAAGCCCAACGCCGCCCTTCCGGTCGCTGGAGCCCCAGCGAGGTAAGCATCGCCGAACTCGGCATTGGCGAACGGCTTGCAGCTCATCACGAGGGCAAACTGAAGCGGGGGCCTTTCAGTCGGCAATCCAGCTTGGACAGCGGCGACCACCTTGTTCTTGTTCACCTCGCCTCCGCCCGGAGGATGGATGATTCCTATGCTACCATGTGCCACCGTCTGGACATGTGTGGCCATGCGAATCGAATCAGACGAATCATCGGCATAGTTCGCCGCCGTCCATGCAGATCCGTACACGTTGGCTTGCCAAGCACAGAACGCCAGCCCAAGAAAGCCATCGCCGTGCAGAATTTCCGACTCGTTTAGATTGCTGTCAGAGTGGATGCTGCGCTTGTTGTAGACCGTTCGCTGCGCCGACTCGGCGTTGAATGACTGCGTGGCTCCATTGGGCAGCCGCAGGACGCCACTGACTGCGTAGCCGACCGGCATGCCATGCGGGAACCGAAACACGTCTTCAGCAATCTCCGAAGTGGAATCCCAGACCAGATGCAACGTGTGGTGACTTGGCTCCGGAGAGTTGAACGTCTTTTGATGCGCCTGATGACCGCCAACGGAGACCACATAGCTCACGATCGAGCATCCGGGTTCAACGGAGATCTGGAGATCCAAGGTGTTCATGGTCCCCGTGAAGAAGTTGGGCAACGCTCCAAACGACACCGTGGCCGAAGGTTCTTCAACCTGCGCAACTGCCGCATGCGAATACAGCATCACGAGCAGGCCATAGCATCTCCAAAGGCTTCTCTTCGACATCACGTTTCACCTCCCGATACGACCGAACCATACCCCCCCCAATCCAACGAGTCAAGCCCGCCGCTCTTGTTATTTCTAGATTTGGTGGACGGATCCAAGGCTTGCAGGGCACTGGCGGATCAATCCCCCGACCGCCCGAAGTTCGAGCGGAGGATCAGGAAGTCCGGGATGCCCACCGAGCCATCGCGGTTCAAGTCGGCTTCGAAGTCGTACGCCAACTGCCCCGCGCTCGAGCCGAACGCCGCGCGCAGCCGCAGAAAGTCGGCGATGTTGACCGAGTTGTCCCCGTTCACGTCGCCCAAAACCAACGCGAACGCGAGCCCGGTCACGCCTTCCGCACCGACCAAGACGTTCGGCACCGAATGCCGCAGGCTGTTCGGCCCTTTGGCGGCCACATCGTAAAGGCCCGGCGCAAGGGGCCCCCACACGCGCAGGTTGCCCTCGGCATCGGTGAAGCCTGGCAGCGTCCACGTCGAGCCGCCCTGGGTCACTCGAACGGTCACCTCGGTCTCGCCCGCGCCCACGTTGGCGTCGAAGCCCACCGTTCCCGCCAAGGGCAGGAACGAGAACGTCTGCCCCGCGAAGCGACCGATGGCGACGTGCCGTTCGGCTTGCGTGTAGGTGTCGCCCGACGAGATCCGCCAGCGGTGGCTCACGATGTTGCCGTCGCTATCGGTCGTGATGGCGATCCATCCGCGTCCGACGCCTTGGGTCGTCACTCCGGGGAACACCCGCGTATCGCTGTCGTGCCGGGACGAACTGCAGTCGAGCACATGGACCGGGTAGGTGGTTTGCTGGGTGTCGGCATCGAACGTCGCGTTGTCCCAATCCACGCGACGAACCTGGAAGATGTGTCCCGTCGCCTCGCCGGATACCGGGGGCACCACGTAGTCCACGGCCAGCACATCGCCGGGCAGAACGGTGCGGAAGTCCACGATCTTGGCGAACGGCTCGCCCTGGGCGCCGACGGCGTTCTTGATCAGGTGGTTGTATTGGTAGGCGTAGGGGCTCGCCGAGCCGGTCGAGGCGGTCGACGACCACCCGTAGACCTTGTTGAACAGCAACGTGAGGTAACTCGCGCACCGCGAGTAGTTCTCGCTGACGGTCTCGCCTCCCCAGCCGCGAACGCGGACGTAGGTCTCGCCGAACGATCCGCCATAGCGGTTGAGTTCTTCGCCGCTGTTCGGGTTGGTCCAAATGCGGCGCAGGCCGTTGGCGCGCACGTCGTCGACCAGCCGCTCGGACCACACGAGGTGGTCCGGCCAGACTTGGGCGCTGACGCCCTGGGCGACCAAGACAAGGGCGAGAAGACTCTTGCGGAGCATAGGCGGAATGGTGGCACAAGGCCCAGCGTCGCAGTCCCGACCGACCTACGCAAGAACCGGTTCCGGGGCTGGCGCTTCTGGCTCGCGCACGTTGCCCACCGGCCCGAACTCACAACCTGCCGCGACCGCGGCCGACGCGCTCTCCAGAATGTGGCACACCCATTGGTTGATGCTCACGCCCTGCTGCTCGGCCTGCCGAGCGACCTTGCCATGCAACATCTTGGGCAAACGCAGAGTGAGCCGACCGCTGCAATCGGCCCACGGCATTTCGCCAAGCGGCTTCGGGAACTCGTCGAGCGGCATATCGGCCAGTCCGTCGAGCGCAAGGTCTTCGAGGTCGGCCAGCGCCTCGGCTTGCGTCGCCCCATAGCCCGCCGCCGTCAAAGCGAGCTCTTTGTAGATCGCCTTGAATCCACCACCATCCTCAGGGTCCACGGGTTGGATCGCGACCGTATAGGACTCCAACAACTGCTTCAGTTCACTCATGGTTCTCAATCCAGTCGATCATCTTCAGGAAGTCTCGGATGGCGTCGGGGTGAATCTCGCCCTGCTTCCCGAAGGCGTGCGCGCTAAACGTCCTCACGCCATGCAGCGCGATCGGGCTGCCCACCAACTTGGGATGCTTGGCCTTCCAGTGCTTCGTACCTTGCTCCACCACGAACCCGTGATCCTCCAGCTCGGGCACAACGTCGCTCAACTTGTAGCCCTTGCGGTGCCCGCTGCGCCAAGCGTCTATCAATCGCTTTCGGCTCATGATGGCACCCTGACATCGCATATGATGTCACTATTGACAACAAAGACCACACATTTGTTCCCAGTTTCAATCGAATTCATCTATCTCGGCCTCCCGGCGGGGCGGGCGACCCACCAAGCTCGTCACTCCGCAACACTGCCTGCTGCGCATGCTGGCACATCGCCGCCGAGGAGCGTCAAGTATCATGATCCAACCGGACGGCAGGGTCCGGTTGGCGAGGTTGCCCCAGTGAACAAAGTCTATGCGGATGCGAAATCGGCGCTCGATGGCCTCCTTTGGGACGGCATGACCATCATGGCGGGCGGGTTCGGCCTGTGCGGCATCCCCGAGCACCTCATCCTCGCCCTGCGCGATTCGGGCGTCAAAGACCTCACGTTCATCAGCAACAACTGCGGCGTGGACGACTTCGGGCTCGGACTTCTGCTCCAAACGCGCCAGATCAAGAAGATGGTCTCCTCCTACGTCGGCGAGAACGCCGAGTTCGAGCGGCAGTTCCTCTCGGGCGAGCTCGAACTCGAGTTCAATCCCCAAGGCACGCTGGCCGAGCGTTGCCGAGCCGGCGGCGCAGGCATCCCGGCCTTCTACACCAAGACGGGCTACGGCACCGTGGTCGCCGAAGGCAAGGAGACGCGCGAGTTCGGCGGCGAGATGTACGTCATGGAAACCGCCCTGCGCGCCGACCTGAGCATCGTCAAGGCCTATAAGGGCGACGCGAGCGGCAATCTGGTCTATCGGAAGACCGCCCGCAACTTCAATCCGGCCATGGCCACTGCCGGCAAGGTCACGGTCGCCGAAGTCGAAGAACTCGTCGAGGTCGGGGCGCTCGATCCCGACAACATCCACACACCCGGCATCTTTGTTCAACGCATCATCCAAGGCCAAAACTACGAAAAACGGATCGAACGCCGAACCACCCGGCCCCGTACCTGAAACGTGCAGCAGTTCTATCAGGAAGACGAAGCGCGCAAGATCCTCGAGCTCGCCGTTCGCGAAGGCTCGGGAGGCCTCTCGCACCAACAACTCGAAGAGGCTGCCGCCGAACTGGGCATCCCTCCCGAAGCCGTCCAGCGCGCTGCAGAGAAACTCCGCGAGGAACAGGCCGACCAACAGCTCCGCAAAGAATTCAAGGCGGCACGGCGAAGCAAAGTCGGCTCGGAAGTGGGTTCGTGGTTCTCGACCGGACTCGTCTGCATCCTCATCTGGTTCCTCACCACCAAGGGCCAGGGCTACTTTTGGCCGGGATGGGTCATCGGCCCTTGGGGCGTCTTCATGTTGCTGGAAGTCGTCCCTGCGCTCCTGGGATTCAACAAAGAGCACGAGTACCAGGCATGGAAGGCTAAGAAGCTTGCGAAGGAGCAACGCAAAGAACGGCGGAAGAAAGCACTCGACTACGACCCCGACGAAGTCTCCGCTTATCTTGAACAAGCCTCCGGCACGAACAAGATCGAGGCCATCAAGGGCCTGCGCGACCGCTACAAGATGACCCTGAAAGACGCCAAAGACACCGTAGACGCCTACGAAGTCCAACACCCCGGGAGCTTCTATTGAGCGAGTTCGTCTACCGCTACGAGCCAGGGTCGGGTGGGCGAACGGTGCTGGCCTTGCACGGCACGGGCGGCAACGAAAACGACCTTGTCGAACTCGCTCACACCTTCTTTCCGGGTGATGCCGTCCTCTCGCCGCGCGGCCAGGTGAGCGAGCACGGCATGGCCCGCTTCTTCCGGCGCTATGCGGAGGGTGTGTTCGATTTGGAGGACGTCGAAGCGAGGACTCAAGAACTTGGCGAGTTCGTTCTCAAGGCGTCCACCGAGCATGGGTTCACGCTTCCGATCTCGGCGATGGGCTACTCGAACGGCGCGAACATCGCGTGTACGCTCCTGTTGCGACGCCCCGAACTCCTTGACCGCGCCGTCTTGCTGCGAGCGATGGTCGTGCTCCCCGATCCGCCACCGCTGAGCCTTGAAGGCAAGCGGGTGTTGCTGCTCAGCGGGCGCACCGATCCGATTCTGCCCCTCGACAACGCGCGCGAACTCGCCGCCATGTTGCGCGATCGGGGCGCGGAAGTGGACCACATCGTCATAGAAACCGGGCACGGGCTGACCCGTGACGACGTGCGCTTGACCACCGAGTGGGCGGCCGCGACATAAGGCGACGGCCCCGCCCATGCGGAGCCGTCTCGAAAGGTCTAACGGTAACTCTGTCGGGTGGTTGTGACCCGACGCTGAGTGTTTTACCGGGTATCCCATTCTGGGCCAGTACCCGTTGCTGGGGTAACACATCCGAGTGACCCCAGAAGCGATGGTGCGCCTGTTGGCCGTAGATGTGGTGGAAGGCGCACGGGCCTTGCTGGGGTGGACGCTGGCCACGAAGGAGTGCGTCGCCCGCATCGTCGAGACCGAGGCCTACGGTCCCGACGACCCCGGATGCCACGCCTTCCGAGGCGAGACCCCTCGCAACCGCGCCATGTTCGGCCCGCCGGGACGCGCGTACCTCTACTTCACCTACGGCAACCACTGGATGCTCAACGTCACCGCGCTCGAACCCGGCCAGGGCGCAGCCGTCCTCATCCGGGCGGCCGAGCCGCTTGTCGGAACGGACCTGATGCGGTCGCGCCGGCCTTTGGCGACCCGCGACAGAGATCTGCTGTCCGGCCCCGGCAAGCTCGCCCAAGCCTTCGGCCTGGATGGTTCGTGGTACGGGCTGGACCTCTTCGATCCGTCGTCGCCATTGCTTGTCGCACCCCCTGACCAGCCCGTGTCCGAAGTCAGGGTGGGCACGCGCATTGGTTTGGCTCCCGGCAAGGGCGACCAAACGCTCTGGCGGTTCGCCGAAGCAACCCGGTTGTTTTGGGTGTCGCGCCCCTTGCGCGAACTCGCCCATCCCTTGGCTCGGGAGCGCTAGAGAATCGGCAGGGCGCGTCGAATGTCCTGCTTCTGCTGCTCATCCAAAGTCACCAGCGGAAGACGAACACTTTCGCAGGCGAAGCCACGCAGACTCAACGCGAACTTGACGGGGACGGGATTCGGATACTGGAACAATGACCGGACCGGACCAAGCATCTCTCGGTGCAAGCGCAGGGCCTCTGACCAATCGGATGGGAATCGCTCGATCATCTCCTTGATCTGCCGACCCAACACGTGGCCCGCAACGCTCACCACGCCGTGGGCGCCCAGAGCCAGGGCGGGCAGCGTCAAGGCATCGTCGCCGCAATACACGCGAAACCCCTCGGGTACCGACGCGCAAACATCTCCGATCTGATGGATGTTGCCGCTGGCCTCCTTGACGGCCACGATGTTGGCGACCTCGGTCAGGCGCATGAGCGTCGGTGTTTCCAGATTGATCGCCGACCGCCCCTGGATGTTGTAGAGCATCACGGGCGATTCGACGGACTCGGCAACCGCGGCGAAGTGGGCGTACAAGCCCTCCTGCCCAGGTCGGCTGTAATACGGGTTGACCAGCATCACGCCGTGGGCGCCGGCCCGATCGGCGGCCTTGGCCAGGCGGATGCTCTCGGCGGTGTTGTAGGTCCCTGCCCCAAACACGACCGCCGCCGTGTCGCCGACCGCCTCCAGAACGGTATCCAGAAGCCGCAGCTTCTCGTCCTCTTCAAGCGTCGGCGATTCGCCGGTCGTGCCGCTGACCACCAGACCGTCGTTCTGCTGGACCTCGACGAGCCACTTGGCCAGACGCGCGGCTTCGGCATACGCCACCGAACCGTCGTCCCCGAACGGGGTCAGCATTGCCGTGATCAATCGGCCCCAATCGCGATGCGTGGAGTTGTTGGACATGGAACCACTCATTCTGACTTAGAACTCGATTTCGCGATAGAACAGCAGTTGGCCCGCCTCGCCCTCCGCTGCCCCTTGCGATGGGATGAATAGCGACACGACCACGCACTGCTTGCCACGAGGCGAAACGCAAACGGTCACGTTCGGGTTCGCGGCGGTCTTGGATCCTCCATGCGTCTGGAACTTCAACGGCCGAACCTCTTGGGTGATGCGGTCCAGAAAGTAAAGACCCCACGTGGACCAATCGCCGGGAACCTTCATGCCCTCGATCACCCAGGCCCTTTGCAGGCCCAGCGCGACGACGTCCCGGTCGCCGATGTTGCCTTTGACGCCGAGCTTTTCGATGGCGTCGTTGAGCGCGTCGTTGGGCCTGGCCCGCCACTGGGCGAAATCGGTCAGCGTCCCGCTCGCTTGGCGATCCACTTTGCCGTCGCGATAGTAATGGAACCCAAGGTCCATGACCGTCTTGCCTTCGGGCGAGATTCGGACGGATTCGATGTGCGGGGTGCCCTCGGCGAACTTCGACAGCGTGGCCGGAATGTCGAACTCGCGGCTCCACTCGTTGGCGATCAACTGGTCGAGGTTGGCGTACTCGCGCACTCGGATCCAGTTGGGCTTGCCGGACTGATCCTTTTCGTAGGCCAGGAACACGCGCTGGCCGTCGATGCGCAACGTGCCCTGATGGGCGTGGCGGTCCAGATTGACCACCCAGCGCCAATTCAGGAGGTCGGTCGAGCGCGCCAACTTCAGCGTGAACGCCCCCTCCGAGAGCGTATGGTAAACGCCGAAGTAACCCGGCTTCGCACCTTGCACCACCTTCAGACAGTCCATCGTCGCCCCGGTGTCGTCGCGCAGGCCATAGCGATGCGCCGTCGACGAAGGAAACTCCTCGATGACACGCGTCAGGTCCGGAGCAACCGACGTCCACAGCAGGCTGGCGGCCAGGAAAACCACGTTGCACTCAGCCTACCCGTAAGGGCAGCGAGCCACTGGCGTGACGCCGAGAAGCCCTCCCGGTTAGAGCTCCGGGCGTCTCGAAGCGGACGCACTGGGCTTAGCGTCCCCTTCGACACCGCGCCCTAGGCGAGCGCCGGGCCAGAGGGCGCGGGCTCAGGGTGACGAGGAAAACGCTACTGCCCGTGCACGAGGAAGACGCGAC
>JBDHZD010000113.1:0-8447 GCA_039811705.1 Fimbriimonadaceae bacterium
AGTTCGCAAAGACTGTGGTTCCCGCCGAGAAGATCGAGGCGGGTGTGGCTTCCTATGGTTACGATTGGCGAGACAAGTCGGCCAAGAGCATCACGTGGCGCGACTGGCAAGAACTGACCAAGCTGCATACGTGGACGCAACGAGACTCCGCGAGCCAGGAGAACACGGTCGAATACGACGGGCGCAAAGTGTTCTTCTCGGATTCGGTGGCGATCAGGGCCAAGACCGACCTCGCCGCCAAGGCCGGTGTGCGGGGTGTGGCGATGTGGCGGCTGGGCTCCGAGGACCCAGGCGTGTGGGAGTTTCTGGGCAAACCATGATGCTTCTCCCCAGGTCGCCCGCAGCGCGGGCCTTGGGCGACGCGTTGGCGGGAACGCCGTTCGTCGAGACCACCTGGGTGGTCGGCGGGGAAGTGCGTGACGCGTACTTGGGTCGGCGGCGCGACGGCGACACCGACGTGGTCACCGAGTCGTCGCTGGAAGACCTGTTGCAGGTGCTGACAGCCAAGGGATGGCCGACTGAAGCCCGCTACCCTCGATTCGGCACGGCGTCCGTCCGGATCGCCGACACGACCGTCGAACTGGTCCAAGCCCGCGCCGAGAGCTATTCTCCCGAGTCACGCAAGCCCGATGTGCGGCCCGCGACGCTCGTCGATGACCTGTTGCGGCGCGACTTCACGATCAACACGCTGACGCAAGACTTGATCACAGGCGAAGTGCGCGACGTGCTCGGCTTGGCCTTCGGCGACTTGGAGGCCCGGCTGTTGCGGACGCCCCTCGACCCGGCCCGAACGTTCGAGGACGACCCGCTGCGGCTGTTGAGAGCCGTCCGGTTCCGCGCCGAACTCGACTTCGACTACGCCCCTGGTTTGGCTGCAGCCGCCAAGGCGAGTGCGCATCGGTTGGCCATTGTCTCGGCGGAGCGGATTCGGGACGAGTTCGTGCGTATGCTGGTCTCGCCAAACGCGTCTCGTGCGCTGAACGACTTGGAAGAGTTCGGGCTGATGCCTTGGATCGTGCCGGAATTGCTGGAAGGGATCGGCTGCTCTCAGGGCGATTACCACCATTTGGACGTGTTCGGCCACACGTTGGCCGTCGTTCAAGCGGCTCCGCCAAGCCGTCGCCTGCGGTTGGCCGCGTTGTTCCACGACATCGCCAAGCCGGCCTGCCGCTCGGTGGACGCCGACGGACGCATCCGGTTCTTCGGCCACGAGAAGTTAGGAGCGGACGTGACGCGGTTGCGAATGAGGGCATTGAGGTTTTCGGAGTCGGAGGTCGAAGACGTGGCCTTGCTTGTTCGGAACCACATGAGGCTCGGCTCGTTCGAGCGGTTCACCCCTTCGGCGGCGCGACGTCTGCTGCGCGACCTTGGACCCTCGTGGCCCGAGTTGTTGGACTTGGCGGCTGCCGACCAGGCGGGCCACCGGCCGTGCGCCCCGCACGCCAATCTCGGCGCTATCCGGGCGATGCTCTCGGATGTGGAGCGCAATACTCCGCCGAGGGTGCTCGTCAGCCCGCTGGACGGCGACGAGATACAGCGTCTTCTCGGTCTGGCGCCGGGCCCGGCCATCGGCCGAGCGAAGCGATTCCTTGAAGAAGAGGTCATCGAGGGACGGCTCGTGGCCGGTGACACTGCGGCGGCGCGCGCCCTCCTTGTCGAAAAGTTCAGGTCCAGCGACAGAAACGGGCCGAGTTCATCAACCTGAGCGATGCCGAAATGGGGTAATTTTGCTAGCGCGGGATGGGGTGTCCTGAAGAGTCGATTCGTGCCCCAATCCTTGGGACGTGCAGTTTCGGCTCAAATGGGCCAATAATCCGGTTGCGAGACCGGGAGCAAGTTGCGGTGCTCCCGTTTTCGGGTTGCCGCTGGCTGGCACGGATGCTCGCAAAACAGGTCTGGATGGAACTGCTGAACTCCGAGGAAGGGACATATGGGCGGAACGCACTCGCGTGAAGAGTTCGAAGGCGAGCGGAGCCGGTTAGGCTCGGGCACTTCGGGCTCTGAGCGGTTTGGCTCTGGATTGGCCACGACGTCGCCGCTTGCGGCGGCGATGCCTCATCGTGCGTATCGGCGCGTCGAGCCCGAGAACAAGATCGTGATGGCGCTGACCGTTCTGGTCATCGGCGTGATCCACTATTACATCTTCATCAACTTCCACCCCATCATGCTCGCCATGTCGGAGTGGTCGAAGTTGGTCCTGTCGTGGCTCAACATCGGTTCTGTCGGACAGTCGTACGGCTACGACAACTACATGTGGGTCCGGTTGTATCCGCTGGTCTACGACATTCACGAGCCGGATACGCTGGGCTACCTGATCTGGGCGATCGGTGGAATCCTTCTCGTCGTCGTGTTCGCGTTGCTGAAGATGATCGCTGCGCCCGTCCGGCTGACGATCTTGACGATTCTGCTGTTGCTCACTTTTGGATCCCTCTACATGCTGATCGTGAGTCTGGCGGGAGGCGGTCTGGGCTTCGACGGTTTCGAGATTTCCAAGCTTTACGTTCGAGCCGTCTTGCTGACGTGGGCGTTCATGCCGATCGGCTTCGCCCTGCTCAGTCTGTTGATCCCGTTCAACCCGATCGAGCGCATCGTGCTCGTGTTCCTGCCCGTGATCTACGACTTTCCGTTCTCGGTGGTGCGTTACGCGGTCATGGTGTGGATCACGAACTGGCTGGGCGGCGTTCCGGCCGCGCCGTTCTTCTTGCTGTTCGGCTCGGCGATCACGTTCTTGTTCTATGTCTGTCTGTTCTCGCTCATGATGAACCGCGTGGCCAAGCGAGTTGGCGGCGGACCCAATCGGGAGGCGCGCTGGCGATGGTGAGTTTTTGGCTGCTCTGGCTCCTGCAACTGTACATCTACGTGGTGGCCGTCATCATGCTGCTGTACATGGTGCGGCACATGGTGTTCACATCGACCCGCCTGCACCGCAAGCAGCGTCGCTTCTACCATGAGATTCTCGACTCCGAGTTGCCGCCGGTCACGGTCTTGGTGCCCATGCACAACGAAGAGGCCGTTGCTCAGGACATTCTGCGCGCTCTGATCAACTCGGACTATCCGAAGGATCTCCTCGAAGTCATCCCGATCGACGACCACTCGGACGACCGCACCGAGCAGATCCTGCGAGAGTACGCCGACCAGTATTCGTACATCCGCCCGCTGTACCGTCGATCAGGGCCGCGCGGCAAGCCGTCGGGTCTCAACGACGCTCTGGAGTACGCCTCGCACGAGGTGGTCATCGTCTTCGACGCCGACTACACCCCGCCGGCGGACATGATCAAGCAGTTGGCGATGGCCTTCGTGGACCCAGAGGTCGGCGCGGTCATGGGGCGCGTGGTGCCCGAAAACACCAAGCGCGGCCTGTTGACGCGGCTGCTCGACCTGGAGCGCGCGGGCGGCTACCAAGTCGACCAGCAGGCTCGCTACACCCGAAACCTCATCCCGCAATACGGCGGCACGGTGGGAGCGTTCCGGCGGTCGGTCGTGCTTTCGATGGGTGGCTTCAACCCGCGCATCCTTGCCGAAGACACCGACTTGACGTTCGCCCTGTTCACCCGAGGTTGGCAGGTCGCTTACGCGAACCGATCCGAATGCTACGAGGAGTCGCCCGAGAGCTGGGACGTCCGGTTCCGCCAGGTCCGCCGTTGGGCGCGCGGCCACACGCAGGCCGCGTTCCGACACTTCCTGCGCACGCTGTCCACGCGCTATCTTCGCTTCTGGCAGAAGGTGGATGGCGCGATGCTGCTGGGCGTGTACGCGATTCCGACGCTGCTGGCCACGGCGATTCTCGCCCACTTGGTCCTCTTCCTCAGCGGTCGAGTCGCGCCGTTCACGCTGCTCATCGCGGCTCTCTTCTGCATGGCCAATGCGTACGGCAACTTCGCGCCGTTCTTCGAGGTCGGCTCGGCCACCATGCTCGACGGAGGCCGACGGCGCACGTGGTTGCTGCCGTACATGGCCTACGTCTTCATCTTCAACGTTTGGGCCGTCGTGTCCGGGCTGAAAGACGCCCTGCTCGACGTGATCCGCGAAGGCACGCCCCAGTGGGAAAAGACGGAGCGTTACCGCCAATGATGACTTGGGAAACCGCCTTGCTGTTGGTCGCGTTCTTCGGCCTGATGCTGTTCCCGTTCCTGCCGGGACTCATCGAACTGCTGAACCCGAACGACGACGAACCGCTCGCCATCGACATGGAGTACATCCGCGAGGCGCGGTACTTCGGCATCACGTTCCGAAGGCGCATTGACGAGCAGATGTCGAAGCAGGCGATGGGCGCCGGGGCCATGGGCAGCGGTCGCATCCAGCCCCTTGTGACGATCGGACGCGGGACGCAGACGTCCGGCCTGATCGCCGCGCTCGACCACATCGAGATCGGCGAGAACTGCAACTTCGGCGAAGCCTACTGCTATGGCGACGTGCAGATCGGGGCGGACTCCACGTTCGAATCCGCCGCATCCGATGGCCGCATGGTCATCGAGGACAACTGCACCGTTCACCGATGGGTGGACTCGGAGCAGGATATGGCCATCGGCACGGGATGCGTGCTCGGCGTCTCGGCCAGTTCGGCGCAATCGCTGATCGTCGGCGACAGATGCGAGTTCCAGCGTCTGTGGGGTCTGCCCGTCCGGACGTCTGAAGAGCCGATCTCGCGGTACGTTCCCGACCTGCCCGAAGAGCGGGAAGAGATCATCGGCAAGGACACGGGTATCGAAATCGAAGACACCGCACGGTGGTCTTCGGGCGACCTGACCGTTCCCGCCGGTTCCACCGTGGGGCGCGACATCGTGGCCTACGGGGACGTCCGCATCGGTGCCAACGCCATCGTCCTGGGTACGGTCAAGGGTCGCGGACGCGTCACGCTCGACGAAGGCGTCATCGTGACGGGCAACGTCATCGGCCAGCGCGGCATCAACTGTATCGGCAACGCCTCGGTGTTTGGCAACATGTTCTCCGAACGCGACATCGAGCTGGGGCCCGGCACCGTTGTGGGACGCACCGAAGCGTTCAAAACGATTTATTCTCAAACCCGCGTGCTGCTGGCGCGCGGCGTTGAAGTCTACGGATGGATCGTGGCCGAAGAAGGTGGTACCGTCGGCTAACCTTGGAGCAATGACTATGCGCATCGTCAACCGAATCGCAACCTCGGCGGCACTGGCCGCCACGTGCACGGCGTTCGCCCAGTTCGACCGCGAGGGTCAACAGGCCACCGGTTACATCGAGATCGGCGGCGGCGCTGCCACGGTGACCAACGGCCAGGGCAACTGGTCCGGCGCGTACCTTCGCGGCTCGTACGGCTACCCGAACCAGGACATCCTGAACTACGAAGTGCGGGCGGCCAAGCGGTTCGGCGAGGATGGCGTGTACTTCGGCGTCCTGTACTCGCACTTCTTCCAGCCCGACCTCTATGCCTCGTTCGGCGTGGCGTCGTCCACCAAGGGCTTCTTCTTCCCGGGCGTTCGGGTGGATGCGTCCATCTCCAAGATCTGGGGCGAGAAGAAGGACTTCGTGACCACGCTCGGCACGACCTACTACCGCGCGCGGGACACTTACCACGATTGGGCCGGGTTCCTCGACCTGACGTACTACGCGGGCCCCGTCATCTTCCAAGCCGGCACGCGATACAACGTGTCGTCGCCGGGCTCGGTCAAGAGTTGGAGCGGCTATGGTGCGGTCACGTACAGCAAGCCGAAGGACATGATGCTGACGCTTCGCTACGGCGGGGGCCGCGAGGCCTACCTGCCGCTTGGCGGCACGCTGACCAACGTGGACTTCTCGAGCAACACGTATTCCGTGAACCTGCGCAAGTGGATCAACCAGGAGTGGGGCTTCAACGCCAACTACGAGTGGTACGACAACCCCAGCTACAAGCGCAACGGCTTCGAAATCGGCATCTTCCGCGACTTCTAAAGGTTCGGCGTCTGGCGGTCGGTCTCTGCGATCAAGTAGATCAAGAAGGCCGACTGCAGGATGTCCAGGATCTGCACGACGATCCCCACCAGGGCCAACGGTCCGACGAGCGGGGACGTGATGACGCTGAGGCCCAGGCACGTCACGCCAAAGATGATGTTGATGCCGCAAACGAAGTTGAC
This sequence comes from Fimbriimonadaceae bacterium, assembly GCA_039811705.1. Lineage (GTDB taxonomy): Bacteria > Armatimonadota > Fimbriimonadia > Fimbriimonadales > Fimbriimonadaceae > UBA2387. The sequence goes on from JBDHZD010000113.1 coordinate 6,087, forward strand.
GATGCCCCGCACGAGCTCGACCCGAGCGAGCATTCCGACGCCGAACAGCGCCCCAAACACGCCGATGATCACCAAGGCAAAGCTCTGTTCGCCCAGCACACCTGATCCGACGAGCACGCGGTAAATGCCGTTGAGCACCCAGTAAACGGCGATCAGGTTGTAGACAACGTTCACCCAGGGCTGAGGCTCGTAGTACTTGATTCTTGCCTTGGGGTCATCCGGCTTGGGTCGGGGGACATGGCTCAAATCGGTCTGACAGAACTGACAAACCGGCGTCCAGTCGGGCAACTTGGCTCCACACTTCGTACACTGAATCATCTCTTTTCAGCTCCTTAGGGTAGTACGCAACCCTGCTCGTCCGGGTTGAGTCGTCGCTCGAAAACGCGAACAAGCCCCCGCCCAAGCGTCGTCTAACAAGACGACCATGCGACTCCCCGTGGCCGTACCCCTTGTCGTCTTCGCTCTCGCCGCCTCCGTGTCCGCTCAGAGCACGCGTTCCACCTCGCGAGCCTACGCGCTCGTGGGCTCGCTGTTCACCCAGAACTCGCAGGATTCCGGCTACGTGGCCGCCCCCACGATGGCAACGGCGGAAGCGCTCGAGTTCCGCTCGTCCGGAGGGCAGGCGTTCGCCCGAGCAGAGTTCATGAGCGGGTTCGGCACCTTGCGGGCGCGCCACACGGCCGACCTGGACAATCAGGGCAACCACACCCGCGGCCTCGCCTACGGTCCCGACGACTTCGCCGGTGAAGGGCACATCTTTGGTGGAGAGTTCTCGGACGTGATCACGATCGGCGGTGGCGGGACGTTCCGTTTCTACTACTCGCTTTCGGGGTCCGTGGCGCACACCGGGCCGGGTGCTCCGCTTTGGCGCGCCAAGCTGTACGCCGGGGCGTTTGGGACCGGCGTCACCCTCTTGCGCGCGCCAGAGTTCTTCTTGCGGTTCGAGGGCACGGGCCCATCGAGCTTCTTCGCCGAGGACTACTACGAGTTCTTGGCGACGCCCGGTGCCGAGTTGAACATCGCCGGAGCACTCGGGGCCCTGATGGATGTCATCCGCGAAGCCGGCGAGCCCGGCGTCAGCCACTCGGTGCTCGACGCCACCAACACGGGCAAGTTCCGATTGGTGCCGTTGAGCCCGGACATGTCCTTCTCCGCCGCCAGCGGGACGGCCTACACCTCGGTTCGCGTTTCTGGGAACGTCACGCTGGAGGGCCTGGCCACCTCGGCGCTTGGCATGCCGGTGACGGTTCAGGTGCGTGAGGTGGGGTCGCTCACACCGCTTGAGACGCACAACGTCGTCCTCGGCGAAGGGGGCACATTCACGTTCGAGACGGCTCGCACGGGTTCCCACGACGTGACGATCCAAGGCCCTTCGTGGCTGCGCGCCAAGACCACCCTGAACCTGCTGGGTGACATCGAAGGTCTTGCGTTCACCTTGTTCAACGGGGACGTGAACGGCGACAACTCGGTGAACCTGGCCGACTTTCTGGTCCTGCGCGGGGCGTTTGGAAGCACCGTGGGCAGTCCCGGCTACGTGCCCGGCGCCGACCTCAATCGGGACGGGACGGTGAACGTGCTCGACTTCCTGATCCTGCGATCCAACTTCGGTCGGTCGGGTGTGGCATAGCGATGTTGTTTGCTCTGCGATTGTCTTCTTCGCTCTAGTTCGCTCACGCTATACTGAATGAATGATCAGGAGGCAGTGGCAAGGCGCGGCCCTGGGCGTGGCGGTCGCCTCGCTCATCGGTAGCGGCTACGCCTTTCACGTGACGAATCGCCGTGCCGAATCGGTCCAACTCGTTCGGGAAGTGATGCGGTGCAGCAGCGGGCCAACCGCCGATTGCCTTGCACTACTTTCCCCGCACGCTGCGGAAGCCATGAGGAGGTACGACCACGAGTTTGGACCCGTTGACGCATATGAAGTCATCCAAGTGCACAATGGCCCAGTCGGAACTCCAGTTGAAGTCAGGGTCGAGGTCCGGCGAGGAGGGTATGTACGACAAGAGGGTCTTTATCGAACTGGCCAAGCCCCCATTATCATGTGGTGGGGCGTAGATGAGGATTCGGTGAGATTGGCTACTTCAGAGTAGGCGCGCGACTTGGCCGCATAGAGTTCGACCGCCGATGCGGCAATGGCCATGAGGAGTGACTCCTTCCGAATGGCGGACGCCTCGAGCAGGTCCACGCGACACCCGAACACATCCTCCAGTTCCACAACGAAGCCGAACATCTGCCGAAAGCCGTTCATTCCTTCGGGCGGCGAAGAAAAGTCGGCGACCAAATCAAGGTCGCTGTGCCCCTCGCGCCACTGTTCACCAACCCCGCTCCCAAAAAGCTGGAGACGGCGCACGCCGTACTTGT
>JBDHZD010000114.1:0-8446 GCA_039811705.1 Fimbriimonadaceae bacterium
TTGTCGGACGATTTGGAGGCCTTGCACCGACGCTACGGAGGCCGAAGCGGCAAAGCTTGGATCGGTGCGCCGGGACACGACGACTTCGCGGGCGTGATCCTCTTGGAGTTTGACGGCGACCACGCGATTCTCAAGCGGCTTTTCGTGGAGCCCAGGGCACGAGGAACGGGTCTCGGACGGCGGCTGGTCATGTCGGCCATCGGCTGCTCGCGAGGGCTGCCTTTGGTGCTCGAGACCCTTGACTCGATGGTGGAGGCCCGGGCGGTGTACGCCTCGCTGGGATTCGTTGAGACATCGGCGAGCGGTGGCGTGCGGACGATGCGTTTGGACCCCGAATTCGCTCGCCTGACAAAAAAGTAAAAAAAGTCTTGCCAAATTGCGAGATGTGTGATATGATCATGTCCGTAAGGCGCACGGCCCGCTAGAGGCCAATCAAGAAAGCGCATACGACAGAGCCCCGCAAGAGGCTCGAAGGAGGACAGAATGGTAAGAAACACACTGCTCTTGGCGGCATTGGCCGTCGCATCGGTAAGCTTTGCAGACGACTTTGGTGGTGGCACCGGCGGCGCGATCCCTGACGCGACCGTGGACCACGTCACCCCTGGTCTCATCTCTTCGACGATCACCCCGACCACGGGCGGCATGATGATCTCGAGCTTCAACAGTGTCACCATCTTCGGCCTGAACCACACGTGGGGCGGGGACGTCCAGATCAGCTTGACCAACGGGTCGAACACGGTCAACCTCGTCCACCGCATCGGCTCCGCGAACACCGGGTTCAACAACTTCGGCGACAGCTCGAACTATGGTTCGGACGGAACGACCGGCCTCACGGGTCGCGACTACACGTTCGTGAACTCTGGCGGCGGCGACTTGCTGGCTGCGTTTGTGGCCGCTGGTGCGACCGTTGGCGTGGCTTCTGGAACCTACAATCGGTCCGAGCACGCGTTCGCCACGGCTCCCGGCAACACGGGCCTCGACTTCACCGTCTTCAACGGCGCTGCGGCTGACACCGATTGGACGCTGAGCGTTCGCGACTGGGCCGGTGGCGACACGGGTTCGTTCTCGGGCTGGTCGTTCAACGCCGACGTCGTCCCTGAGCCGGGCTCCATGGCTGCCCTCGTCATTGGACTGGGCGCCCTGGCTGCTCGACGCCGCAACCGCAAGTAAGCGGGCTGTTTCGGAGGAATCCACGGTTAGGCCGCAAGGTTGGGCGGCCTAACCGTTGGGCTGTTTCGGGCACACGATTACGTGTGCCGATCAATCGTTTTGCTCTCGCCGGCTAGGTGCCGGCTGGGCGATTGGCGAAGGGGGACTAAAGGGAATGGAGGCGCCTCCGCTGGGGCGCTGGGACCAAGGAGTACCTCCACCACGCGGCGCGCGTCTGATGAAATGTCGATGCGCTGTCTCACGCACCTTCTCGGCTTACTCTTGGTCCCTTCGCTTGCCCATGCTCAGATGTCTTTGGGGTGGACGACGCGATCCAACGGCCCCGCAAACGGCAACGACTCGGCCCAGTCCGTCCTGGTGGCCCCCGATGGAGGCGCAGTCGTCGGCGGCAGTTCTCAAGGTTTGGGCTCGGGCCTCGACTTCTGGATCGTCCGCTACGGCCCCACCGGTACCGTCGCGTGGACCTATCGCTACAACGGTGCAGGCAACGGCGAGGACCAGATCGTGGCCATGGGCGCGGACAACGCGGGCAACATCTATGCGGTCGGTCATTCGCTTGGAGCGTCCACCGGGTTCGATTTCGTCTTGGTGAAGCTGAACGCCTCGGGCGACGAGCAGTGGGTCCGGCGATATTCGGGGACGGCATCGGTTGGAGCAGATTTGCCTCGGGCCTTGCACGTCGAACCCGCAACCGGGGTTTGCCACGTCGCGGGTTCGGTGTCAACGCTGGGAAGCGACAACTTCGCCGTGATCAAGGTGCTCGCCACCGGTGCGTTGGCTTGGGACTTCCACTTCGACCGTGCCGGATTGGCTGATTCCGCAGCGGCGGTCAAGGCAGATGCGGCAGGGAACGTGTACGCCACGGGCTACTCGACCGCGTCAACGGGCAGGGACATGACGACCTTGAAGCTCACACCGGGCGGAGGGCTGGATCGGTTGGCGTACTACAACAACCCGTCCCTCTCGGCTGCCGACGAAGCGTTCGACCTCGTGGTCGACGACCAAGGTCGTGTGACGATCACGGGCTACTCGGCGCAGACGTCCATCCTCGAAGACATGATGACCATCCGCTACGACGCGTCGTTCAATACGGTGTGGACGGCCCGCTACAACGGGACGGGGGGCACCAACGACGCCGCCTATGGCATCGCGCGCGACCCGTATGGCAACGTGATCGTGGTCGGCGAATCCGTCGGCGCCGGTTCGGGCTACGATCTGGTCGCGGTTTCCTATGGCCCAACGGGCACGCAACGCTACGTGTCCCGCTACAATGGTCCAGGCAATCGGGAGGATGTTGCGACCGCTGTCGCGTTCGATCCCGTCGGCAACGCGTTTGTCGCGGGCTACTCGTTCGGCAGCGGCACATTCCTTGATTTCGTCTTGATCAAGTTCGATGCGGTCTTGGCCCAGCAATACGTGTTCCGGTACAACGGGCCGGTTTCCGCCGACGATGTGGCGACTTCAGTAGCCGTGGACCGCTTCGGAAGGGTCGCCCTCACCGGTTGGTCGAACGGATCGGGAAGCGCCCGCGACTTCGCCACTCTGATGTATGGCCAGTCGGCGCCACTCGGGGGAACGGTGACGCTGCAGGACTTTGGTGGCTCCCGCAACGGGCAACCGGTCTCGGTCTCGGTGGGCCCGCTCGATCTCGCCGCGACGTGGTCCGGCGATGCCACGCTCGATGGAGCAGGGAAGTTCACCCGCTCGGTCCCCTACACGGGCTTGGTGGATGTTCGCATCAAGGCTTCGCACTGGCTCGCCCAACGGGTTCCGGGCGTGGCGGTGCATCCCGTCAACGGTGCCGAGATCGCCGTTTCGTTGGTGAACGGCGACGTCAACGGCGACAACTCGATCAACGCGACGGACTTCATCCTGATTCGCGCCGCTTACGGCTCCACGCCCTCGTCAGCGAATTGGAACGCCAATGCCGACCTCGACGGGAACGGCTCGGTGAACCTGCAAGACTTCCTGATCCTGCGCAAGAACTTCGGGCGCATCGGCGACTGACCTTCTGCTGGTACATTGGGGTCCATGCACTACAGGAAGTTGGGGCGCTTTGGCGTCCGTGTGAGCGAGGTGGCTGTCGGTGGGTGGCTGACCCACGGTCGTTCGATTCAAGACGAGACGACGACGCAGATCGTCCGGTGCGCCCTTGATCTGGGCATCAACTTCTTCGACACGGCAGACGTTTACAACGCCGGCGAGGCGGAAAAGTCGCTTGCCAAGGCGCTCGAAGGCGTCCGCCGGGACGATGTGTTCATCGCGACCAAGTGCTACTTTCCGATGTCGGACAAGCCCAACGACCGTGGGTTGAGCAAGAAGCACATCTTCGAATCGGTGCACAATTCTCTGCGGCGACTCAAGACGGACTATGTGGACCTCCACCAGTTCCACCGGTTCGACCCCGAAGTGCAACTCGACGAGTCGGTGCGGGCGATCGACGAACTCATCAAGCAGGGCAAGGTGCTCTATTGGGGTGTGAGCGAGTGGCCCTCACACGAGATCTCGCGCGTTGCGGCGGTAGCGCGGGCGATGAACGCCAACCCGCCGGTCAGCAACCAGCCCAGCTACAGCATGCTCAACCGACGGATCGAGGACGGGGTGCTCGACGCCACGCGAGCCGAGGGCATGGGCAACGTCGTGTTCTCTCCGCTGGCGCAGGGTGTCCTTTCCGGCAAGTACCTGCCCGGCCAGCCGCCTCCCGCTGGGACGCGCGGCGCGGACGCCAAGAGCAATATGTTCATGGGCGGCGTGCTTCGCGACGAAGTGCTGACGCGTGTGCAAGAACTCAAGGCGTTCGCGGAGAACGAACTCGGCGTCTCCGTGGCTGCCTTTGCGTTGGCCTGGTGCTTGCGCCGGCCAGAAGTCAGCAGCGTCATCATTGGGGCAACGAAGCCCGAACAAGTGGAGGCCAACGCCCTAGCCGCCGGTCTCGCCTTTGGCGAGGACGTTTGGGCGAAGGCGGATTCCATCCTCGGCTTCGCCAACTCCAATGCCTAAGCAGACTGTTTTCGAAAGCAAGCGAGGCGTCAGCCGCGTCGAGGTGCGCGATGGCTACTCGCAAGTCCTCTTCAGCGGCTTGCCCGAGCCCCTCGTCGAGAGTCGCATCGCCGTTTTGGATGTCATCGCCAAAGCTGGGGTGAGCATCGACTTCCTCAAGCTGACCCAATCGGGGTTGTCGTTCTTGGTGCCAGATGCCAAGTCGGAGCCAATCGAAGCGGCAATCCGCTCCATCGGCTTCCGGTACGAGGTGCTGCAGCATCGCGCCATCGTGTTGGCCCATGCCGTGAACATGAGGGACGAAGAGGGACTGATCGCTCGGATCGTTGGAACCGCAATTCGGTGCGGCGTACAGATCGACCACATCGGCGACATGCATGACCGCGTGCTCATGGTGGTCTCCAGCGAGGACGTGTCGCGCTTGCAGGAAGCCATCGCACCAATCGCTGCAGGGGGACGACCGTGAGGATCAAGGTGATGAAGTTCGGCGGCACGAGCGTCGCCACCCCGGAAGCACGCAACTCGGCCGCGCTGCGCGTCATTTCGGCCAAGGAACAGGGCTTCAGCCCGGTGGTCGTCGTCAGCGCCATCGGTCGGCGGGGTGCTCCCTATGCCACCGACACGCTCATCGGCGCTCTGGCCGAAGTCGATCCGCCGACCGCGCCGCGGCCCCGCGAGCTCGACTTGCTCATGTCGTGCGGAGAAGTGCTTTCGGCGGTGTTGTTCGCGCACCTGCTCAAGTCGCTCGGACACCCTGCCGCGGCGATGACGGGCGTCCAAGCGGGCATCCAGACCGACGGCAACTACGGCAATGCCCGCGTGACCCAAGTCGAACCAGCGGGAATCCTCAGGTTTCTGGAGCAGGGCGACATCCCCGTGGTCTGCGGGTTTCAGGGCGTTTGCGCTTCGCCCGAGGGTTGGTTGAGCGAAATCACGACGCTCGGCCGCGGTGGCAGCGACACCACGGGTTCGGCCCTGGGCGCGGCTCTGGGTGCGGAAGCCGTCGAAGTGTTTACCGATGTGGACGGAGTCAAATCCGCCGACCCCGACTTTGTGCCACATGCCCCCACGCTGCGCACGGTGACTTACGACGAGGTCGCCGAGATCGCGCACCTCGGTGCCAAGGTGTTGCACCCCCGAGCCGCCGAGATCGCGATGAACAACGGCATCCCGCTCTGGGTGAAGAACACATTCACCGACGACCCCGGGACGCGCATCGTGCCACGCAGCGATTACCCCGGAAAGCGGGTGACGGGTGTGACCCATACGGGCAAGCTGGTGTACCTGCAGTTCAACTTCGAATCCTCCGAGGCCAGCCACGTACGAGAACTCCAGTCTGTGGTCTACGAGATGCTGGAGCGGTACGGGATCAACCTGTTCATGATCAACGTAAGCCCGACCGGACTCGGATTCGGCGTGCCTCGCTCGCAGTACGAAGTGGTGATGGACCTGATGGACGGGTTGGTGTTGCCGCTGGACGGCGGACGTCCGGTGATCTACCTGTTCCAGATCGGGCCGGCCACCAAGGAAGTCGAGACTCAGGAACGACTCCTGCGGCCTTTGGGCGAACAGCGGCGCATCGTCGCCGAGGTCACCGAGGGGTGCACGATGGTCTCGGTGATCGGGCACGAGGTGCTGCAGCAGCCGGGCATCTTCCTGCGGACCCTCCGCACGTTGCACGAGGCCAAGGTTCCCGTGTTGCAGACCTCGGACAGCGACCTTTCGGTGAGTTGCCTCGTGCCCGAGGCGGACATGGAGCGCGCCGTCCGCACGCTGCACGACGCGTTCGCCGGCGCAGTCGAGCCCTGACGCGAAACAGGCCCGCAGTCTCGGCGGTATGTCGGAAGCTGTGCCTTACCGAGACTCAAGAATCCGGTGCATTACGGGGTAGGAGTCCACGCTCAACAGTTCTTCCCGGTCGGGCCAGATTCGGTAGGTGGCGACCTGAGACCCAGCCTTGCCCGGGTTCCGTTGCCTCACCGTTGGGCCTGAACCGGCGCGCAATGTCATGGGTTCGCGCTCCTGCATGGTCCGCTGGGCGATTCGAACGAGCCGACCAAGCGGCTTTGGCCCAACGATCTCGACCAGGAGGGTGTCGCCCCGCACCTTGCCCCGAATCTCGATCGGTTGTCCTGTGTCGTTGAGAAACCTCAAGTCGATGTTCGGGTAGGCCACCGCAGCATCCCTGCCCGCCGCGATGTAGCCTGGAGCGAAGTGGTGCCTGTGGCGCTCCACAATCGGCAGACCTGCCAGCAACGCGGCGTTGTACACCGTCGACGACGTTTGGCAGACTCCGCCCCCCCAGAAGGGAATGAGTTGGCCGCCGTAGCTGACCGGCGCCTTGGCGTAGCCCGCATCGCGCGACCACGTGCCGACGACCTGGTTGAACGAGAACGTTTCGCCGGGTTGGATGACCGTGCCGTCAAGTTTCTTGAGGCAGGTCTCTGCGTTCCGGCGTTGTCCTCCGTCTCGTCCGTTGAGAGACGTGACGTATGCTCCAAGAACCGCTTCGGGCTTCGCGAGCCGGGCCAAAACGGCGTAACCCAGGCCGACCAGCGTCCCAAATGCAACTACCCCCAACCAGCGGGAGATCACCGCTTGGTCACCTCGAACGCGCTGCTCGCCGAAGTCGCGAAGACGCTCGGATCATACATGTTCGACACTTTGGCGGGAGCGGCCCGCGAAACGCCTGTCGATTCCGCAATCAACTCGTACTCGATGACGTTGATGCCCTTTTTCAGCCAGCGACTGAAGAACACCATGCGGTCGTCGCGTTGGCTCGCGCCCGTGAACCAGAACCGCCAGTCCTCCCAAGGTTCCAAGTCGTATCGGACCTGCGGTCTCATAGTGGAGGGGAAGGGGTCCTCGATCATGGCGAACGGGATGTCTTGGTTGGCCTCCAAGGTCAGCCTCACACGGATCGGGGTGCCCTCGGCGACCTTGGAGACCGCATTCTTCGAGGCGCCGAGCCGAAGCGTCCCATCCTCCAGACGCCTGGGCTCCAGCGTGTGATAGTCGCGTGTGACCTTCACGATCGCACTCGGCTTGGCTGCGATATCCTGTCTGGGAACGACTTGGTCCAGTTGGGCGCTGTAATAGACCACGCCTCCCGAAGCGCGGACCTCGATCGAATTGGCTCCGGACTTCAGCTTGGCGACGGGCACGTTCAACGTGGTCGCTCCCCGAATCCGGTCCAAAGGAGCTTCAAAGAGTGTCTCGCCGTTGAGGCTCAGCGTGGCCACCGGGGTGGCTGCCAACTCTTGCGTGCGCTGAAGGTGACCGATCAGCGCCACCAGCGTGAGAGCGGTGTCGCGCGTGCTCGACCATCCATCGGCTCCACGCCGCGACGTGAGATAGCGGATGGCCTTGGTGAGCAGGGGATTGGATGGATCGACATGGGACAGCAGCCCGAGCGCCCGGGACGTGGTTTCCACACCAAAGTAGCTCGATCCCTCCCAGTGCGCCTGTTGGTCCGTGGTCTTGACCGTTTGGGTTAGCGCCGCGAGGGCAGCATTCGCTTTGGCCTGATCGCCGAGAGCGACCGCTGCCAAGCCGAGCAACGCCACGGCATCCGGGTTCTGGGGGTCCATGCGCTGGCTTGCCAGTTCGCGAGCAGAGGCTTCGGCCCTGCCGTGGAGCGCGAGCGCGAACGCTAGATACGCGCGATCGGCCATGTCGGATCGTCGTTGGCGGACGACGTACTCGTCATCGCCCTTGCGCTGGGGCGGAGGAGATGCCAGCCACTTGGTCGACTCGTCGAGAGCGGGGCCGACAAGGTCGGCGGGCGGAGGATAGCCCGCCAAACCGGCCCGGTAGAAGCCTTCCAACACATAGGCGGTCATATAGGGGTCGAGTTCGCCGTGCTGCCACCAACCCCAGGCTTGGCCGGAGCGCATGTTGCGGAGCCGGTCGTAGCTCGCCCGGACCATCTTTGGAATCTCGGCGCGTCGCGCCAGAGGCGGCAACCCGAGCGAATCCACAGCGCGCGAAGCGACCACCAGCGGCATGAACCGGCTCATCGTTTGCTCGACGCACCCGTACGGGTAGTCGATCAGCGCGTCCAGCGTGGTGAGCATGTCCGAGGCCAATGATGGGGCCAGCGTGATCTTGAGCGAAGACGCTTCCGCGAACGCGCCCGCTTGGAGATCCATCGTCAGCCGGGCGACCCCGGTGGTCGAGCCTGCTTGGGCATCGCGCGTCCAGTCGCCCAACATCAATACCGGCACACGGGATTCCATGCCATCGGACGGACGTCCGGCTCCGTTCGATACGGCGG
>JBDHZD010000115.1:0-8263 GCA_039811705.1 Fimbriimonadaceae bacterium
TCGACGGCTCGGTCGCCCATACGATGGTCGAGTACAAGGGTGTCAATCTGGCCAAGGAGACCTACGATCCCGTGGTTGGCGTCACTCAGATTCAGAACCCGGTGCTCGCTTCGGTCAAGGCGACTCTGAAGCATCAGCTCGGTCAGACGGCTCCTTACGTCACCAAGGGCGCAAACCTTTGGTACGTCGCGGACAACCCCTTCACCTACGTCTCTTGGATCACGAACATGGACCGCTCACTGGCCGTGTACGACATGTTCCACGACGTGATGAACTCGGGCGCCGTCACCAAGTATCAGGCGTTCATCCGCGTCGAGGACGTCCACCCGAACGTACCGCCGGCGAACCTTCGCGCTTTGGCCGACGTGTTCAAGGCCGAAAACGTGCCGTTCGTGGTCTGCGTGATCCCCGAGTATCGCGACCCGCTGGGCACCTACAACAACGGTCGTCCGGTCGCCACACCGATCAAGAAGAACACGGCGTTCGTCAATGCCCTGAAGTACATGGAGAGCAAGGGCGGCCAGATCATCCAACACGGCTGGACCCACCAGTACGGCAGCGTTCTCAACCCCTACGACGGCACGAGCGGCCCCGACTTCGAGTTCTTCCGTGTCATCCTCAACGAGCGCGGCGAGCAGCAGTTGGTCGGCCCCGTCGCCGAGGACTCGTTGGCCTGGGCCAACGGACGGGTCAACACAGGCAAGAAGCTCCTGAAAGACGCGGGCAACTGGCAACCGACCGGATGGGTCACGCCCCACTATCTGGCCTCGCCGGTGAACTTCCAGGCCTTCTCCTCTCAGTTCAGCTACAGCCTGTGCCGAGGCCTGTACTTCTCGACGGACCAGAATGGCGGTCTCCGCTACCTGCAGCAGAAGATCCCGTATCCTGTGATCGACGTGTTCGGCATGAAGCGCCTGCCTGAGACCATCGGCTACGTGGACATCACCGGGTTCGCCCAGCAACCGCCGTCGGATGTCGCCGACCTCGTGCTCCGAGCCGGTGCCCACAAGGTGGTTCGCGATGGATGGGCCGGAATGTACTTCCACTGGTTCCGCGAGCCGGCTCGGCTTCGAGACCTGCTCCGCGGAGTCAAGGGCCATGGCTTCCAGTTCGTGATGCCATCGGCCGCTATCGACCACCGCGCAGCCACCAACTAAGCGCAACCCATTCGTTGGCTCCTCTCGATCCCTCCCCGGTTTGCCGGGGAGGGATTCCTTGTATCAGTTGCCCCGATATCCCATCGCCTTGTAGAGCCACGCTCGTGCCAGGTTGCTTTGGTCGTCCGAGTGCGGTCCCGATTCGGCGACTCCTGGCGGAAGCACATTGCGCCCCACGGGCCGGTCTTGAACTTCCACGATCTGGATGTAGGTGCCCCGCTCGGGATACGGCACCGACCCGGTGGGTGCGCGAAACGTCGGTCCAATGTAAGCGCTCGACCCATCGGACGTCCATCTCACCATCGCCGCGTTAAAGGCAGCCCGAACCACCTCCGAAGCCGACCGACCGTTCAAGTGATCCACCTTCGAACGTCCCTCCAAGGCGTCCAACATCAGGCTGGGCTGCAACGCCTGATTGAAGAACTCGGGGTTCAAGAAGTTGCCTAGACTCGGCTCGAAGAGTTGCTTTCGGAGTTCGACCACCAACAACTCGAACAGCCTCGGCGCAACCAATCCATCGAGCCTCCAGCCATCGTAACCCAGCAACACCTGCGCCCCCGGATGCTCGGACAACGCCTCGCGGACGACCGGCGCGAAGGCGTCCCACTCCTGGCTGCGGCGCGCCACCGTCCATATGGCTCGCTCCAAGTCTGCCGGACCCAGCTTTGGTGCTTGCAGTTCCCGGACGAGAATCGCGTTGCGGAACAGCCGACCCCAAGCCGGAGTATCCATGTTGGGCCACCATGCCACAGGCTTGTTGTTCCAATTGGCGATGAGTCCGGACTTTGGATTGCGCACGTAAGGCATTTGCTCGAAGGGCAAGTCACCCTGCCAAGCCGCCTCGGCGGGAAGCGGCAGACGTGCATCGTAGCCGTCCCGGCGTTGGGGGAACTTGCCAAGGTAGCGCCATCCCGTCTCACCGTCCACGGTGGCATAAAAGAAGTTGAAAGCAACCGAGACCCGACGTCCGAAGCGATCGACATCCTGCGCACTCGATGACCGGTACAGGTCGAAGTGCGCGTCCCAACTCTCCATCTCGCGCTTCCAATAGCTCGTCTTGCGCGCGAAGTAGACCTTTGAACCGCGGCTGTGCAACAAGACGGGACCCCATTCGGTCCGTTGCTGAACAACTGTCCGCGGTTCCTCGCCCTTGACCATCACCTTCCGCTCGATCTTCCCCACCTCCCGCTCGGCGTTTCCGAGTCGGTAGCGGTCCGAACCCAGGTCGGGAAAGTAGAAGACGTCCTGAAGGTCGGCGACTCCGGTCGTAAGGCCCCAGGCGATCTTGTCCGTATGCCCGATGATCACTGCGGGAACGCCGGGCACGTCCATCCCGGCAAGCTTCACGTCCGGCGTCGCAATCGACAGTTCATGGACGATGGACGGCACGGTGTGCCCCATTTGCGGACCCGACAAAAGCCACGGTCGTCCCGTAGCGCTGCGGTCTTTGCCCACCACGATGGCGTAGCTGCCCCACTTGTAGGGCGTAGCCGTCTCTTGGGCCGCCCACTGAGTCTCCTCAAACGCCTGCAATCGCACGGCGGGCACGAGTTCCAGCAGCGAGGGAATCGGCATAGCCGCGAGTTGTCTCTCGGTATCGGCTCGGGTCCAAGAGGACATCTTGGGAGGGTTAGCGGCCAAGGGGTCGTCTTCGGGCGAAACCGTCGTGATCGCACGCGGATCGTTGTTCGGGAGAAGGTCGTCTAGAGCGTCCAGTTCTCGGCCCCGGATCGGTTGACGTGTCCGGAAGTATTGGAGCGCGGCCAGATTCCTCAGTTCACCACCACCTCCGCTGCCGAAGAGCTGTGCCATGCGCACGGCGATGGCGACGGAGTCGACCTCGGACCAGGGCTCGGGCTCAAACCCATTCGCCGCATAGCCCGGTGGCAACTTCCCCGCCCCTTTGGCTTCCGCGATCCACGTGTTCACCCCCTTGGCATAGGCCGCGTAAACATCGCGCAGTTCGGGACGCAGTAGGTCGAGTTGAGCACGAAGTTCCTCGTCGGTGTAGCCGGTCAGAGCCACCTCACGGTCCGCAGCGAAAAAGTTGGGTCCGAAGACTTCGGCCATGCGGCCTCGGGCGAGTCGTCGGCTGTTCTCCATCTGCCAGAGCCGGTCCTGTGCCACAGCGTAACCCGCATGCTCGAAGGCCTGAGTCAACGTGGCCGCCTGAATATGGGGTACGCCGAATCCGTCGCGAACGATAGGGCCCTGCTGGGCGAGAACGCAAGCAAGAATGACGGGCAACATGCGAGCTCAAGCTTAGCGCACAATCTAGGTCCGATGAAGTTGATGCGACTCATGCTCCCTCTCGTCGTCCTGCTCGCCGTCCTCGGTTGCGGCGGCTCCGGTTCCGACGGCAACCCGTTCGCCGAGACGCTTCGGTGGACGACCCGTTGGACCTCCGTCGAGCGAAACCTGATTCAAGGCGACGGCGGCATGACGGTTGGATGGAACCGGTTCACCGGCGCAACCACCATCGAGGGCGAAGCCGTAGACGGCGAGTTCTTGGGCGCCGTGGACTACGTGAACGGCTCGGGCACGTGGTCGGGATTCCAACAGTTCACGTGGGCAGATGGTTCGACGCTGGTCTTGCGCCTCACAGGAACCGCGCGGTTGGAGTCGAGCGGCGATACGGCCTTTCAGTTCTCCGGCTCGGTGGCAGGAGGAACCGGTCGGTTCTCGAACGCGGGCGGCTCGCTGACGGGCTCCGGCACCCGCAAAACCGCTCTGGGAGGGGTGGTCGATCTCGACATCAACCTCGGACTCTACCGATTCGACGCCCCGACCGGTGTCGAATAGCGTCGCAAGGCGTCGGAATCTGTCGAGCCACCGCGACAGCTGTGGCAGAACGTCAATTGGGACAACATCCGATGGCCCCTTGGACAATGGGCCTGATCAACGCGACTTACGGCCCGATGTAGAGGATCCGGATGCACTATGATGAAAGCTCAGGGCCCGCTGGCCATACCGGAGTGTTCGAACTGTCCACAGTCGGGCGCCGGAGCCAGCTGGGCCCTCTTGATGGCTCCCCTTCCCATGGGACATTTCGCGATGCTTGACTGCATATTTCCCGGCAGGAGTCGTCGCCGAACATAGAGAACCGATTTCCCCAAGCCAACAACTCCCGTTCAATGGGGAAGGCTCATCCACCAACAACCCATGGAAGATTCCTCTTTGAGACCGCCCTGCAATCCGCGTCACTGTCACGGTAGCGAGCCTTCCGAGAGCGAGGCGCTCCAGGTGAGCTTCACATGAGCAAGAGTGCCGCGAAAGGGCCGGGATTGGATCCGGTGCAGCTCAAGTTTGCCGAGGACCCCGAAACGGCGCTTAGGTTGCTGGCTCCGGCCGGAAGCGGAAAGACGCACTCGTTGCTTTGGCGTTGCCTCCACCAGGCCCGAGCTGCCGACAAGTCGAATCCGCGCTTCCTTTTGTTCACATTCACCAGAGCGGCGCGGGACGAACTGCGCGACCGATTGAAGAACGATCCCAACTTCGCACCCATTCAGCCGCTGGTCGAAATCACCACGCTGAACGCCTGGGGCTTCCGGCGCCTGAAGCAGCGCTCCCATAATCTGCGCATCGTGACCGGCAGCGGACCCATCTACAACATAGTCCACAACAACCTGCAGCCGGTGTGGAGCAAGTATCCTCCGCTCAAAGAAGTCCTGACCCAATCCCGAACCAAGGCGCGCGCGGCGGCCGCTTTGATCAAAGTCTCCGATGGACTGAAGTCGCTGGGATTTCGACACAACCTAAGATACGACCTGCCCTCGTTTCGAGTGCAAGCCACCTGGTTGGCGAAGGCCGGACTCAAACCCTACCTGGTCTCAGTACTCGACGAACTTGGTGACCTCGGGCTGGTTGGTTTTGTAGAAGATCTCGAACATGGCCTCATGCCATTCTGGACCGAAGCCACGGAAACCCTGTGGCAAATGGCCACCATCACGCTCGAGGACCAGAAGTACTGGGCGTTGGTGGATGTCGAACAGGCGATCAGCGACGGCAAGTACACGACGGGCATCCACCGATTCAGCCACATCATGGTCGACGAGTTTCAGGACATCAACTGTCTGGACCTCGCCCTGCTGAAGGCGATCGCCAAAGCGAACAAGACGAACCTAACCATTGTAGGGGACGACGATCAGGCCATCTACGAGTGGCGCGGCGCCAGCCCCAAGTTCATCCTCGAGCCCAATGTCTACGTGGGCGGCAAGTACCGCACCCACGTTTTGACCACGAACTACCGGTCGCCGGCCAACATCGTGGAACTCTCCGGCAGGCTGATCGCCCACAACAAACACCGCGTCGCGAAGCAGATCAGTGCGCACTCTGCTACGAAAGCAAAGGTTGAGGTCTTGCCTATGGCCGGGATCGCCGAGTCGACCGAATACGTGCTCGCCCAAGTGAAGACGCTCTTGGCCGACCCAAAAACGCGCAATATGGCACTGATCGGGCGAAAGCGGGGGCAGATCATCCCCTATCAAATCGTCTTTGCGAAGAACAACATCCCGTTCTATGCTGCAGAAGACCTTCAGCTGTTCCTCAGCGCGGCGTTCAACGAGCTTCGCGAACTGCTGGCCATCCGCGCCAGAGTCTCTCTTGGTAGTATTCCCGGCCTCGATCCGGTTCAAGACCTGTTGAAGCTCGTCGACAAAGCGAAGAAATACCCCCTGAACAAGGCCGACCGCGGCAACCTGCTTAAACACCTGCAATCCGATCGTCCGAAGAAGTTCCTTGAGTGCGTGAACTCCCTCAGGCGGTACACAGGACCTTTAAAGGGGACGAACGAGGACTCGAAGATGTCGAACGAGATAGCCGACCTCATCTTGGAGTTTGCGCGCTCAGAGAGCGTCTCCGAAACGCTCTCTGAGCTGAGCAAGTTCGATGGCCTCCAGAAAGACTACGGCAAGGCATTGGAAGACATCTTCTACACCGACCCTCCGTTCAGCCATCTGGTCGATTTTGCCGTGTCCTATGGAGCCGACTATACAGACTTCATCGACGACTTGGATACGGCCGTCGCAATGCTTTCCCGAACACCGGACAGCGAAGAATCCGAGGATTCTGATCCCGATAGGCTGGCTCCGGTGCACCTGATGACCGCATTGCGCGCGAAGGGAAAGGAGTTCGACAACGTGTTCATCTTGGAGTGCAACCAAGGCATTTGGCCCAGCAAACTGGCCGAGACAGAGGCGCAGTTGGAGCAGGAGAGGCGCGTGTTCTACGTCGCCTTTACCCGAGCCCGCAAACGAGTCGTCATGATGGTCAACGGCCGGGTTCTAGGCCAGTCGGCCGTGCCGTCCCCTTACCTCGTCGAAATGGGCTTGATCCAGAGCAAACAATGAAAGACCTGGTTGAGGCGGCCCGCCCGGCCACGGCGCCGTCCATGACGGAGCAGGCGTTCCGGCTATTCCTGGAGAACCGCCCAGCCATTGTAGCCCACCTCGTCAAGGACAGGGACTCACCCTGAGGCTCTGAACCAAGCGTTGCCATCAGACGTCCTATGGCGACTGGAAGGCGATGCGAGTCCCAAGATCGAAACGACCTCGCGAATGCGGACCGCGACAGCCTCGGCGAGGCTAGTCAGTCAGCGCTGAGCGCGTCCAGAATCCAGACTCCCAGCCTTACGCCATTTCGCCGCGGCAGTCCTGAGAGGACCATCGCCCGTTGACCCAGGATCTGGAGCCGGCGACCGGATTCGAACCGGTGACCTGCTGTTTACGAATTGGCGGATGTTCGTGCCGCAATCGTCCGATAAGTGTCATTTCAGGTTCACAGTTGTGCTACAATGTCCGCAGTCGTACGCCGTTTGACGGCAAGATTCATCTTCTCTGCCGTCAATCTGCCGTCACTCTGCCGTCAAACGAGGACCATTGAAAACTGCCATGAGCAAGAAGACCCGCAGGACCGAGTTCGGAAGCGTCACGCCCAGAAAAGACGGCCGCTGGGAAGGCGCCGTCACCATCGGCTACAACGAAAACGGCAATCCGGTGCGTCGCCGCGTCTACGGAGCCACCCGGGCGGAAGCCTCCGAAAAGCTCAAGGCGATCCTGACCCAGATCAGCTTGGGAGTCAGCCCACAGCAAGACCGGCAAACGGTCGCGGAGTTTCTGGACTTCTGGATGAAGGAGCACGTCTCCCACCTCGAGCCCAAGACGCGCCGAGGGTACGAGCAGATCGTCCGCCTGTACCTGAAGCCCCACATCGGCCGGTTCCGCCTCGCTCACCTGACGGCGCAACACGTCCAAGCGATGCTCAACAGACTGGGGACCGAAGGAACGGCGCCCGGAGCCCGACCGCTTTCTCCCCAATCGGTGAGGCTGACGCGCGCTGCGCTCCGCGCCGCGCTCAATCTGGCTTGGAAGTGGGGCCTCGTTCGAGAGAACGTCGCCGCGCGGACGACGCCGCCAAAGAGTCCTCAGCACGAAGTCGACTTCCTCACGGTCGTCGAGGCACAGGCGCTCGTCCAAGCCTCTAGGGACCACTACATGGGAGGCCTGATCCAGATCGCCCTCCTGACAGGACTGCGCCTGGGAGAAGCCACCGGGCTCGTATGGGAGGACGTGGACATGGAACAGGGCTGCATCCGCGTGCGTTGCCAACTCCAGAGAGTGGAAGGCACGCTGGTCAGAAAGAGCCTCAAGAGCAGATCGTCCAGGAGGACGCTGTCGCTCTCCGAAGCCGGTCGCCAGGCGCTGGCGCGCCAGCGCGAGCTCCAGCGCCTTTGGCGCTTGGACGCGGATCCGGACGCACCGTTCAACCCGTTGGACCTGTGTTTCACGAACGAGCAGGGCAAGCCCCTCGACCCAAAGACCGTGGACGAGAACCTCAAGAAGCTCTGCGCCAAGGCCGGGGTCAAGCGGATCTCCTTCCACAAGCTAAGGCACACGCTCGCCACCCATCTGGTCGCCTCGGGCGAATCGCTGGCCGTTGTCAAAGACCAACTGGGCCACTCGCAGATCGGCCTCACCCTGAACACTTACTCGCACGCCGTCCCCGCCGCGCTCAAGCGCGCCGCGGACAAGGCCGAAGAGCTGTTTGGAGGGTGAGACCTGCCGGGGGCTCGCTTGTCGCCCGGTTGCCTGCCATCGGCTTCGCAAGAG
>JBDHZD010000116.1:0-8094 GCA_039811705.1 Fimbriimonadaceae bacterium
GAATGGCCTCGAACTGGTAGTGGGCGACCGCCATTTTGATGAGGGGGTCGGTGCCGTCTTCCGAATAGAGGTACTCGCTAAGATTGTCGAGCAGTCGGCGGAGGAGTTCCTCGCCTTCGGGTGGGGCGTAGATAGGCTCGCCTGTGCGACGGTTCGCGACCCGCGTCCCCGGCATCTTGCGCACGCCCGTGTCGTGCTCTTTGATGATGCTGGCGATCTCGGTGAAGAGGCGCGTCGTAAGGAGCCCGCCTTGTTCGAGATGGTCGTACCCGTGCCACAGGGCCTCTTGGTACCGAAGGACTTCCTTCGTCGCAGGGTCGGTCCTTTCTGGTTCGTGGCCGAACGCACGATAGAGTTCGTCGTTGGTGGTGACGATGTTCTCGATCTCGGACGAGAGCTTTGCTTCCTGAAGCACGATCGCCCGAATGAGTGCGCCAGCGGTTCGCAGCTCGGCGAGCGCTTTGTTGGCCGAGATCGCCTTCTTGAGCGTCTTGAGCGTCTCGACGGCGACTTCTGGTGGGAGGAGAGGTAGGCGATTGTACGGCAGGGTCCGCGGGTCGCCTTCTTGCGGCCCGGACTCGCTGAGCGTGGTCACCTCGTCATATGCGGCCATCGACGGCATATTGCCACAATATGCCGATAAAATGCCTTCTTCGTCGGCATATTGTCCTCATATGCGGATGGCGACCGCATATCGAGATGCCCTTCGCGCAATGCAACAGGGAACCGAAATCAAAGGCAGAAGTGGTCGGGATGACTGGATTCGAACCAGCGACCTCTGCGTCCCGAACGCAGCGCTCTACCAAGCTGAGCCACATCCCGACGGAGCGTCAGTATACCAGCCGACGCTCGTGATGGGGTTGAATGCCCAGTGGTGGCGCGACCACGCAAACCCAAAGCGACCGAAGAAAAGGCCGTCTCGGCTTTGGGCGTCGTCGCGCCGCCGCCCATCCACGTCGATGGGCCACGGTTCGCGGGTTCGCTGGCCACGCTCTTCCAGTGCGTTCGCGACCGTCGCATCGACCTGAGGGACGTGCCGTTGGCTCCGGTCTGCAAGGCGTATTTCGAGTACCTCACCACCACCGACGGCTGGGATTTCGACGGCGCGGGCGCGGCGTTGGAAGCGCTCTCCTACCTGGTCGAACGCAAGGCCTGGGCGCTGTTGCCCACCTTCGACGAGGAGCCCGAGTTCGACGAGCCCGCCGACCTGCCGGAGCCGACCACCCACCTGTTCGAGGAAGCCATCGCCTCGTTGCGCGAACGCAAGGACTTTCGCGACCGATTGCACTTCCGCTCGCCGGATCCCGACCAGGACCCGTATGAACCCGTCCAAGAGGGCCGGCCACCCACGGTCGCCGATCTCGCCAGAGCCTTTGAGCGCCTGCTGGCCCGCGCCCAGCCCGTCGAGTTCGAATCGCCCGTCGCACCCCGTCGCTCTTTGGGCGAACAGATGCGGATCGTCCTTCACACCCTCTCGCCCGAGTGGAAGAGCTTGGAGGAACTCATTGTGCAGCCGTTCACGCGCACGGAGGCCGTATGGTGGTTCTTGGCCCTGCTCGAACTGATGCGACTGCATCAGGCGAAGGCCAAGGTCGAGGGCGATTCCGTGCTGTTCGCGCGAGGCAAGGCCTAGCCCCCCGAACCGATCGGTTCCGACTTGATCCGCGCCCAGGGGCGAGGATAGCCCTTTGGGGTGCGACGCACCTTCTCGTAAATCGGCAGGACGCGAACGGCATCGCCGCCCGGCAATGGCACACGCAGGATCTTGGCCCGCCGCAGACCGATCACCGCCGTGGCGAGGTGCGTGGCCGCTTCCATGTCGGCGTGGGTTCGCAGCGGAATCACCCGTCCCCCGACCCTGCAGGGGCGCACGCTGATCTCCAACTGGACCGCCAGAGGTGCCAGCGCCCGCCCCGTCACGATGTCGAACCGCTCCTCGACCGGCCAATCCTCGGCACGCTCTTGCACGACTTCGAGGTTTGGCAAAGGATGGCGCCGCAGGAAGCCCAACATCTTGCCAGAGGAGTCCAGCGCTGCCACGCGCACATCGGGTCTGGCGAGTGCCAGCGGCCAGGCCGGGAAGCCGGGTCCCGTGCCGATGTCCAGCACTTCCGAGCCGCTGGGGATCAGGGGCGCGATCAGCAGCGAATCGAGGAAATGGCGGACGCGACACTCTTCGCGCGGAACGCGCGTCAGGTTCATGACCTGGTTTTGCGCGTAGAGGTCTTCCTCGAACGCTTCGAACGCGGCCAACAAACCCTCAACGACCAGGATGCCCAGCCCTTCGAGTGCGGCGACGAACTCGGCGTCGTTCACCGCAACCCCTCGAACAGGCGTCCCACGGCCACGGGGTCCATGTTGCCTCCCGAGGCGATCACTCCGACCCGAAGGCCGCGAGCCGGGACGCGATCGTTGAGCAAAGCGGCGAACGGCAGGGCGGCGGTGGGCTCGATGAGCAACTTCATGCGCTCCCAAACGAACCGCATCGCGCGGATCAATGCGTCGTCGTCCTGAGTCACGATGTCGGCCACGTGTTGCTGAAACACTTGGAAGTTGAGCTTGCCCACAAAGGGCGTCCGCGCACCGTCGGCGATGGTCCGCGGGTCGTCGCACCGTTGGATGCTGCCCAAGGCGAACGAACGGGCGGCGTCGTCGGCTCCGGCTGGCTCAACACCGACCACGCGCGCACCGGGACACAGGGCGTGGGCGCTCAACGCGCTGCCAGCTAAAAGCCCTCCGCCTCCCACGGGTGTCAACAACAGGTCGAGAGGCCCGATTTCCTCGATGAGTTCCTTCGCGGCGGTGCCCTGGCCTGCGATGATGTCGGCGTGGTCGTAGGGGTGGACCACGGTGAGGCCACGCTGCTCGGAGAGCCTTGCCCCGAGTGCTTCGCGGCTGATTTCGTCTCGATGGTAGAGGACGACTTCCGCCCCGTAGCCGCGCGTGCCTTCGACTTTCACCGCCGGGGCGTCGTCGGGCATGACGACGACCACCGGAATGCCCAACAGGCGCCCGGCCAGCGCGACCGCTTGCGCATGATTGCCCGACGAAAACGTCAGTACTCCTTTCGACCGGTCAAGCCTGGACAGCGCGTTGTATGCCCCGCGAAACTTGAACGCACCGACGCGTTGCAGGTTCTCGGCCTTCACGAAGACCTGGCCGCCAACGCGTTCGTCGAGCGTTCGCGACGTGAACACCGGGGTCCGATGGGCGATCCCGTCAAGGCGTTCGGCGGCGGCGCACACGTCCTCGTAGGACACCGATGGCTGGCTCATGGTGGGCAAGGTACCCCGACCGAAAGGGTCCCGACGTGCCAGAATCAACCCACATGGCGAGGATCGTCGTCCCTGAAGCCGAAGCGTTGCTGGACCAACCCATCCCGGTCTTGGATCAGGGGTTTGTGCGGCTTGTGGACTACTTGGGCGGCGATGCGCGGATCGTCCAGGCCGCCCGCGTCAGCTATGGCGAGGGGACCAAGACGTACCGTCAGGATCGTGGCCTGATCCATTATCTGTTGCGCAACGAGCACACGTCGCCGTTCGAGCAGGTGGTTCTCACGTTTCACGCCAAGATTCCCATCTTTGTGGCGCGCCAATGGGTGCGGCACCGGACGGCTCGGTTGAACGAGATCAGCGGTCGCTACAGCGTGATGAAGGACGAGTTCTACGTCCCGGACCCCGAGCAGGTGCGATACCAGAGCGCTTCGAACAAGCAGGGCCGTTCGTCGGAAACGTTGCCCGAGGACTCGGTGGCCGCCATCTTGGACGAGTGGCGCGAGGATCAAGCGACCATCTACCGCCACTATGAAGGGATGTTGGATCGCGGAGTTGCCCGCGAATTGGCTCGGGCCAACCTGCCGCTTTCCACCTACACCGAGTGGTATTGGCAGTGCGACCTGCACAACCTGTTTCACTTTCTGCGGCTGCGCATGGATCCGCATGCCCAGTTCGAGATCCGGGCCTATGGCGAGGCGCTGGCCCAGTGCGCGAAGGCCGTCGCCCCGATTGCCTATGAAGCGTTCGAGCAGCATGCCTTGCACGCGGTGAAGTTTTCGCAGAAGGAATGCGAGGCGTTGGCCGCGCGTCTGGATGGTCGACCCTGCCCCTTGGAAGGTCGCGACTTGGAAACGTTCGAAGCCAAGCTTCGTGCCATGCGCGGGACTGAGAATCTGGCGTTCGAGACCTCGGTTCCGGAGGGTTGACAGCATGAACATCCCTCCTTACTTTCCGGAGCCCATCGAGATTCCCGGAAACGCCTCGGAAAGCCGCTATGCGGTTCGGCTCGGCTTCATCCGCCGCGTGTTGGCTCTTCACTTTGCGACCGTGGGAGCGCTCGTCGCTCTGGTGTTCGAGTCCGCCAAGATCCCGCTCAACCCGGCGCAAGGTCTGGTCGGTGCCTTGGCGGGTCTCGGCGCCCTAAGCGTCGTGCGCCAACTCGCGTTGACGCGCTCGAAGCTCGACGCCTTCCTCTCTTGGCTGATCTTGCCGCTGTTTCTGGTGTGTCTGGGGCGAACGCTCGCATGGGGAGAGGAGTCGGGTGTGATGCTGGAGGTGGTCGGTGCCGGTTTGGCGGCTTGGTTCGGCTATGCCGTGTTGTGCGGACGCGACTTCAGCTTCATCGGCCAGTTCGGCGTAGCTCTGATCGCGACGATCGGCTTTGCGGGTTGGACGGTCGTTCAGGTTGGTTGCTCGGTGTCCAGTGCGGCGTTGGCGCTTCTCGTTGCTGTCGCAGTGCTGTTCTATCTCACTTACGACCTCGCCATGATCACCAAACGACGCCGACCCGACGAGGTGTGGGCCGCCGTGTGCGACCTATACCGGGACCTGCTCAACGGAATCACCTACTCGGGGCGCGTGCTGCAGCATTGGCGCAAGTATCCGCTCGGGACGTTGGTGCCCAAGGATGGATCGTCGTGAAGAGGGTCACCTGCTACATCCGGCCGCACCGTTTGGAGCAAGTCAAGTCCGCGATCGCGGCCATCGGTGTTACGGGGTTGACGGTCTCCGACGTCCGGGGGCGAGGCAACTCGCCCGAAGCCAGCGAATGGATGGGCACGGACGGGCCGGTGGTCACGTTGCCCATTCGCGCGAAGATCGAGGTGGCCGTGCCCGATGAACTGGTGGACCAAGTCGTCGAGCAGATCATCGAGAACGCTCGAACGGGCGAGTCGGGCGATGGGAAGATCTTCGTCGAACCCCTCCTGGATGCGATGCGCGTGCGCACCGGGGAGCGTGGAGACTTGGCAATCTGACAGAATGGAAACGCGCCGGGCATCCGGTGCGTTCAGGGTAGCCATATGAGAGTCCAACTGATGGCCGTTGTCGGCTTGGCGCTGTGCGCCCCCTTCGCTCTGGCCAAGGTCGAGATTACGTCGCGTACCGAGGCAGGCGCCACGATTCAGGGCGTCCACCGTTTTCGCGTCGGTGTTGCCTCAGAGCAGCCCGTGCGCGTCGTCGAATGCTATGTCGACGGCGACCTGGTCGGCACCGACACCAGCACGCCTTACGAGTTCGACTTCGATACGCTCACTCGGGGGGATGGTCCGGTTACAGTTCGGTTCGCGGCATTCACGACTGAGAATGAGAAGGGTGAACTGAACCTTTCGGTGAAGGTGGACAACGGGGTGGCGTTGGGTGCCGAACACCACTTGGGCTTGGCTCGAGCGGCGCTGACCGAATCCAAATGGGACGTCGCGATCCACCACGCTCGCGTTGCCCTTCGTGCGAAGCCTGGAGACGCGGATGCTCGCGTGGCCTTGGCGCGAGGCTATATCGGCAAGGGAACGCTGGACATCGCCGAGCGGTACCTGGAAGAGGTCATTGCCGAGGAACCGGCTTCGACCGAGGCGCTGAATCTGCTCGCTGGTGCTCGTATCCGACGCGCCTTTTCGACATTTGCCCGTGCAGACGGCAGTCAGCAAGAGACCCTCGACGCGATGCGCGATGCGCTCTCCGGAGCGGTGAAGGCCCGCCTGCAGGCGCTTTCCAGCCAGTTGCAGAACCTCGGCCCGGCCAACGACGACAACCGCCTGGAAGTGGCGGACCGCGCGATTCAAGCCGGTCGCTACTCGCTGGCCGTCATCGCTCTCACACCGGCGTTCAACCAGGATGATCGGCGGAGCGACGTGTTCAAACGGCTGCTCTACGCCTTGATTCAGAACGAGAAGTGGGAGGAGGCGTTCTCGGTGCTGGCACGGCACAAGCGGTCGGCCAACCTCGACGCTTACGGTCACGCGCTTGAGGGCATCCTCTATGCCTTGCTCGGCGATCAGGCCAAGTCGGACGAAGCCATGCGCGCCGCGACAGGCAACTCTCCGGGCGTTCAAACGGCTCGTGCGTTCCTCGCCCTGCGGGACAACAAAACCGCCGCTTTGGCTCAGATCGTCCAAGGGCTTGCGAACGAGAGGGAGCACAGCGCGGTGGTCCAGTACTACCTCTGTGCGCTCAGCCACCGCCTGAACCAGCCCGTCGAAGCCCGCCGATATCTCGAGCGTGGCCTGCTCGCCGAGCCGGTGAGCATGGAGCTTCTGCACGAGCGGGCCAACGAGCTCGTTCTGTTCGCACTCAAGACGTATCCCACCAATGTCGCGGAAGCGGACAAAAAGGCTGAAAACCAAGCCAAGCAGATGGATCAGTTCAGGATCGCCAAGGTCTTCGTCGAAGCCGCCCACGCGGCCAAGGAGGATTCGGCCCGGGCCCTCGCCGTGCGCGCCACCATCGAACTGCTGATGGGCAACAAGGAGGAGGCGCTCCGGCTGGCGGAACTCGGCGCCCGTTCGGGCCCGACGTCGGCTTTGGCCCAGTACGCGTTCAGCGCCGCCTTGAGCGCCGCCGGCAACAACCAAGAGAGCTTTGCGGCGCTTCAGCGGGCAGGGCGTCTGGACACCTCGCTGGCTGGCCGACCGATTCCCAACGCGGAAGCCGTCTGGCGGTACTTCGATGCCAAGGGCCGCACGCCCGTGATCGAGCCGCCGAAGTAGACACCCTTGGGCGACGCCGAAAGCTTTACGTCCATCGCGGGCTTTTACGACGACCTGATGAAGGGCGTGCCATACGCCATGTGGACGGGCTATTACCTGCTGTTGCTGGCGAAGCAGGACGTCCACCCCAAGGCCGTGCTCGACGTGTGTTGCGGCACGGGGACCATGTGCGAGCGGTTGACCAAGGAGGGTCTGCAGATGACGGGCTTCGACGGCTCGCCCCAGATGATCGCCGTCGCGCGCCGCAAGGCCGCTCGCAAGAAGCTGGACATCCGCTACGAGTGCATGGACGCCCGCACGTTCGCGTTTGACGAGACGTTCGACGCGGCGTTCTCGTTCTTCGACAGCCTGAACTACATCCCGACGCTCGAAGGGTTCCAGCAGGCCGTTGATCGGGTGGCCGAGCACCTCCCCCCGGGAGGCTCGTTCGTCTTCGACCTCAATACCGCGTACGCGTTCGAGCAGTCCATGTTCGACCAGGCCAACTTATCGAACAAGGCCCGAGTTCGGTACGACTGGCGCGGGCAGTGGGACCCGGAGACGCGGCTGATCCATGTCGAGATGGACTTTTGGCATGGCGACCGCAAGCACCACGAGACCCATGTCCAGCGGGCGCACTCGGACGACGAGGTGCGCGCGGCGCTTGAATCTGCGGGCTTCGAGGCCATCGAAGCGTTCGACAGCTACGGCCTCGAGCGGCCCAAGAAGACCAGCGACCGCGTGCACTACTGCGCCATTCGTTCGGGCTAGGACGCCTGCGCTACCATCTGGACCAGTTCGTCGGCGCTGCGTCCGGCGTGCGTCGGGGTGACCCGCCGATTCAGCGCGCGTGTCATTTCCGCGATCAGGAACCCGTCGCGCGGGTTCTCCATGGCGACGATCACCCGATGCGCTTGGACACTGACTGGGGCGACCCGCCATCGCATCCACTGTTCTCTGGGAACTAGAGCAAAGGCAGACGTGTCCACATCGGTTGCCATGGGTTCTTGTGCGACCGACGGGTTCACCAGATAGGCGACGAAGGCACGCTCCTCCTCGAACGACGAGTACGCCTTGGACCGCTCGCGGAGGTTGTGGCTTGATTGCATACTCCGTTTGCGGTGCATCATGGCGTC
>JBDHZD010000117.1:0-7360 GCA_039811705.1 Fimbriimonadaceae bacterium
GTGACCAAGGTGCACAACGAGGCCAAGCGGTTCGCCGCCAAGGGATTCCACATGGTGTACATCGGCCATGCGGGCCACGTCGAAGCGGAAGGCACCATGGGCGAGGCTCCCGACCGCATGACCCTCGTCGAGACGCCCGAACAGGCGGAGACGATCGAACTGCCGCCGCACGACCAGTTGGCCGTGGTGACGCAGACGACCCTCAGCGTGGACGAGGTTGGGCGCATCATCGAGGTGCTGCGACGCCGCTTCCCCCACATGCAGACTCCCAAGAAGGAAGACATCTGCTATGCCACGACGAATCGCCAAATGGCCGTACGCGCCCTGGCGGACCAGTGCGATCTTGTGTTGGTGGTCGGCTCGAAGACCAGCTCCAACAGCAACCGCTTGCGCGAAGTGGCGGAAGCTTTGGGCGTGGAATCCCACCTGCTGATGGGAGCGGACGAAGTCCAGCCAAACTGGCGGACTGATTACCCCGTCATCGGCATCACGTCCGGCGCAAGCACGCCTGAGGCGCTCGTGGAGGAAGTCATCGGCGCCTTGATCGAGGGCCGAGCCGATGTTCCGGTGACCGTGCTGGAAACGATCCGCGAGGACGTGCACTTCATGCCGCACCGCGAGCTGATCCAATTGGCGATGGCCGCTGGCTAGCGGGGCCGACCCAGCAACATGTAAAGCGGCACCATCAGCCAGGCGGCGATGCCGCAGCCCGCGCACGCAAACAGCGTTGCCGCCATCTGAACCAGCGACCAACCCGGTCTGGCGGCGCGGTCCCGCACATCCACGGTCACCCAGAACAGCGAGGCGAAACTCAGGACGATCAAGAGGAACGACACCTGCGGGAACCAAGCGGGTTGCGAGGCCTGGCTGCGTTCGGCGTTCGCCATCACTTCGCTGAATCCCATGTTCGGGTTCTCCGCCAGCATGGCTGCTGCCGCTTGAAACGAGTAGACGATCACGGGGATCTGCAACGCCAGTCCGGCGATGGCGATTGCCCATCCCGCGATGGTCCACCCTCGGCCAAGGCGAGGGCGAAGGGGCTGGACTCCTTCAGCGACCAAACCACCGGTCAAGGGACTTTCGGCTCTGGGGCGTGTCCGCCGCTCGGACGACCCGTCCTGAGGCCATGGCTCTTGTTCCTCGGGAACTCGCGCACGTTGCGGCTCGGGCTCGGATTCAGCAGGTTCGTCGGCGGGTTCCTCGCCATTCGATGCGTCTCGAATCCATTCGATCAGCTCGTGTGTCGCCTGATGATGCATGTCGAGCGCGAGCGCCCGCTTCGCGTACTCCGTGGCGCGCTCGTAATCGTCGTTCTGGGCGTAGTGGACGGCGAGATTGTAGAAGGCCCGCTGGTGGTTCGGGTCGAGCCGCAGGGCCTCGAAGAATGCGCGTTCGGCATCGCGAGCGTGCCCGGTTTGCGAAAGACAGATGCCCAGAAGAACGTGAAGGGATGGGTCGGCAGGCTCGGCAGCCACCAGAGCGCGGGCCACCGAAAGGGCTTCTTCGAAACGCTCTTCGGCGACAAGGGCGAGCGCCTCTTCGCGCGTTGGGCGCTTTGCGTCCTCGCCGAACAGATCCATGGTCTTCAAGGTACCCGCTCCGAGCGCGGACCAGTAAACTCGGCGGTGTGTCGTCCTACGTCGAGAACCACTGCCACATCCTGCCCACGGGCATGAACCTGCACGACCTGTATCTTGGGGAAACTTCCAGCAGAGAAGACGTGCTCGCCCTGGTGGCCGATCGTCACTCGGAACTCGACGCGGGTCAATGGCTCCACGCCGTCCACTACGATCAGAATCGCTTCGCGGACGGGATTCACCTGACTCGGCGCGAACTCGACGCTGTCTCGACCGAACGTCCCATCCTTCTGCGGCACCAGAGCGGGCACGCGAGCGTCGCCAACACTGCCGCCCTCCGTGCAGCAGGAGTCGGAGACGACGAACCGAACCCCGGGGGAGGCGAGTTCGTGCGAGACGAGCAGGGCTGGATGACAGGCGTGTTGCTCGAAGACGCCCATGACCGTGTCACCCAGGCCAAGCCGAGGCCCACGCGCGAGCAGATGGTGGACATGATCCTGACCGCTTGCGAGAGCATGGCCGGCTATGGGATCTCGGCGGCCTGCGACATGATGACGGGCTTCTACGACCTGGAAGACGAGCTGTGGGCGTACCGCACAGCCTCCGAACGTGGGTGCAAGGTCTCACTGCACCTCTACCTCCAGTGGGCGACGGTGTTTGGCCCGCGAGCCATGACAGCCGAGCGGTTGCAGGAGCACGTCGCGCAGATGGACCCGGCTCGGTGCCGCGTGGCGGGGATCAAGATTTTCGCGGATGGAGCCATCTCCGCGGCAACGGCGGCGACGTACGACCCCTATCCGAACGGGGGCACGGGACAACTGATCTACTCGCGCGAGCGACTGCATTCGATGGTCAAGACCGCCCACGACGCGGGATACCAGATCGCCACGCACGCGATCGGCGATCGGGCCGTGGACGAAGTGATGGACGCCTACGAAGCCGCGGGCGACGCCTCTCGCCACCGCATCGAACACGCCACGATGCTCAGCGACGCGCAGATCGAACGCCTGGCCCGCATGGGGTGCTTCGTGACCATGCAGCCCGAGTTCTTGGTGGCGTTCGGCCCCAGCTACCGCCGGCAACTCGGCGACGAGCGCACAGCGAAACTCAAGCGGTACCGCAGCGCGCTCGACGCCGGCGTGAAACTGAGCCTGAGTTCGGACCGACCGATCGTCTCCGGCGACCCGCTTGTCGGTGTGCGAGCGGCCGCGCGGCGTCCGGAGGGCTTCGACCCAAGCGAAAACCTGACGATGGTCGAAGCCGTGGACCTGTACTCGGCGACCGCGGCCCTCGCGTTCCTGCCTTAGACTTCGCCGAGCAGGTCCTGCAGCCGCGCGGCTACGATGCGCAGGACCTTTCCGCGATGGCTGATCGCGTGCTTCTCTTCGGCACTCAGGTCGGCCATGGTGCACCTCAACTCCGGCAGCCAAAAGATCGGGTCGTATCCAAACCCCCCGGTGCCGCTTGGTTCGTACGCGATGCGCCCTTCGCACGTGGCCTCGAAGATCTCCGTGGGTTCGCCCGGACGCGCGAGGGCGACACAACACCGAAAGCGGGCTGTACGCTCAGTCTCGGGCATGTCACGGAGGCGATCCAGAATGCGGCGCATCTTTTCGGGGAAGGGCGTTTCCTCGCCCGCGAACCGCTTGGAGTAGAGGCCCGGCTCGCCCCCCATGGCGTCGATTTCGAGTCCAGCGTCGTCCGCCAGACACCACTCGCCGGTCAGCGAGCACGCGTGCTCGGCCTTGAGCGTTGCGTTCTCGGCGTAGGTCGCGCCCGTCTCCTCCGGCTCGGGCACCTGAGGGAAGTCGGCGAGGGTGAGCCACGTTTGCCCCGGCACCGCGCCCCCGAGGATAGCGAGCATTTCCCCTGCTTTCTTGACGTTGTGCGTGGCGATGACGAAGGTTCGACCCATGACCGGACATTCTGGCACCGGGGACATTCGTCGAACCGGAACACTTCAACGCTCGCACCCGTAGGCAATAATCAAGTCTAGGAGTCAGCGATGGCCATTTTCGAGTACAGAGCGACGGACGCCAACGGCAGGCGCGTAGCCGGAACGATGGTGGGTTCGACGTTTGCGGACGCTGCCCAGACCCTTCAGACTCGGGGACTGAACGTCGAGCACTTGGCACCCGCCGGGGTTTCCCACGACCCTATCGCACCACAGTCGGCTCCTCGCCCGAGTCCAGCGACCCCGACATCAGATCCAGGCGCTTCCGGCACAGGCAAGACGAAGATGGCGCGGATGCAGACCGCAATCGGCTATGGCGGCGTGCCGCTGGAGAAGCTCATGGTCTTCTTCCGCCAGCTTGCGAGCATGGTCCACGCCGGAGTTCCGATGGTTCAGACGCTCACCACACTATCGGGCCAGGCGCGCAACCCAAAACTCGAGCGCATCTTGATCGAGGCCGCCAAAGGTGCCCAAGCCGGTCACCCCATGAGCGAGACGTTTCGACAATACCCGGAGGTATTCACGCCCCTGATGACCTCCATGGTCGTTGCGGGTGAGAAGGGTGGGTTTTTGGATACCACCTGTCGCAACCTTTCCCAATACCTTGAGAAGGAAGTCAACATGCGCAATCTGTACAAGCGCATGACGTTTCTTCCCAAGATGCAGATCATCGCATCGATCGGCATCATCTTGGTTGCCAACGCCATCATTGCAGGTATTCCAGGGGCCGACGGATCGTTCATGCTTTGGTCGCCACTCACCACGCCCTCGACGTGGCTTTGGTTTGGACCTTTGTTGCTGTTTGTGCTTTGGTTCTGGCATTTCGGCCTCCATATGGAGAAGATCCGCATATGGTGGGATGGCGTCAAGGTGCGCACCCCTTACATCGGCGGCATCAACCAACGGATGGCGATGGCGCGGTTTGGAAGGTCATTCGGCGCATTGTTCGAAGGCGGAGTTCCCCTGCCAACAGCTTACGAACAAGCCTGCGAAGCTTGCGGCAACACCTACGTGCAAGAACGGATCATGCCCGCGTTGGCGCAGCTCAAAGCCGGCAAAGGTTTTACGGAAGCTATCGCAGAGACAGGCGCATTCTCTCAAATTGTTGTGGACATGGCGCGGACGGGAGAGTTCGCAGGGCGACTGTCGTCGAGCTTGGAAGACATGGCTCGCTACTACGAAGACGAGGTTGAAACGCAACAAACCAAGTTAGCAGTGGTGACTGGCATCGCTGTAGGTCTCATTGTTGCCGCTTACATTGGATACATCGTGATTTCATTCTATGGAGGCATGAGTGCGCGATATAGTGACGCGCTCGCTTCATGACGAACCACTACAAGACATTGGGCGTGGAGCCGACGGCCACGGAGGCCGAAATCCGCTCGGCGTACCGCAAGTTGGTGCTTGTCCACCATCCAGACCGCTCGAAGAACCCGAAATCGGCGGAGATGTTCGTGCGTGTCCGAGAAGCTTACGAGGTGCTTTCACAACCCGAGGCGCGTCGTCTACACGACCTGCGCCTGAGCCAGACGGCTCCAGCACCCGAGCCGCCCAAGCACAGGCCACCTAAGCCCAAGACCGCCAGCTACCGCAGTTGGGGCGACGAACCGGAATCGGCTCCTAACCCCAGATCGTCGATTTCCGAACAAGAGATCGAGAGGGACCTTGAGCGATTGGCGGCATTGTTCTCGTTGGGCAAAATGGCGGATGCCGAGGTTCTGGCCAGGTCTCTCAATCAAAGGTTGCCCACGTTGGCGACTCCTTATGCTGTTCTTGGGGACATCGCGCGGATCCAGGGCAAGCACGAGGTTGCCGCCAGACAATATGCCTACGCCGTCCAGTATTCGCCGGGCAACCGGCTTTTCGAGCAACGCTACGACGAGATGCTTCGCATCCTGACCCCGCAGAAGGAGAGTCGCCGGATCAACCCATGGGCCGCGCAGTCGTTCGCGTGGGGCATCGTGCTTTGCTGTTTGGCGTACGTTGCCGTAAGTCGGGAGAAACCGATGTTGCCTTCGCTCGAATTGGTGAACACGTGGACGCTAGGGTTGGTCGTAATGCTGTTCATTTCGGGTGCAGTCGTGGGTTCGGCTCTCTCGATTGGCGGGTTGCTGGAACGGTTCATGTCCACCACGACATCAGCGATGGGTGGCGTGACGCCTGCTTTCTACTTGGGCATCATGGCAATCGTGAATTATTGGGCGGCCGCGGCGCTGTACATTGCCACCAGTCTGCTCAACGGTTCATCGAGCGTGGCCGTGTCGCGAGTGGTCGCCAGCGTGGGAGGCATCACGTTTCTCGCTACCTTGACCGCTGGCATTTCGACGCATGTCGATGCGTTTCAGGTATTGGTCTGGGGTGGGAATGTGGCCTATATCGGCGCCGTGGTCGGCTGGATGATCGCGGACTCGATGCTTGAAAGCGTATCGCCTTGAGGATCGGTGGTCGTTCCTCCGGAACGCTTTGGCGGCATTGGACCGATGGGGTTCTCGGTCAGTGGAGCAACTTCTCCGCCCTCCAGATCCGGCAACGTGTCTTGGACGGGCTTGCGTTGCGGCTTGGGTTTGGCGTCAGGGTTGGCCTCGGACGTCTTGAGCTTCGAGCGCTCCTTCTTGGGTTCAGTGGTCACCTGCAGCTTCGGGGCCCTGTAACCGGGTTTGTCTTCCGGCTTGGAATCGACCTGAAGCCGGTCGATCGGCGGTTCCTTCGCCCCCGCTTGTGGAGCAGTCTCGACCGTCTCGTCGTTCCCACCGATCGCTGGCAGCTTCAATTCCAACGCACGCGCTCTTTGCGCAACGCTGGTGCCGCTGAGTCGGGGACCCACCACGAAATAGCCGACCGCCCCAAGGGCCATGGGCACGATCAGCCACTGCAAGAGACCAACGCCGATGCGACCGCGCTTTGCCATGTGTTCATTCTATCAGACGCGCAATTCGGAGCAGATTTCGCGGAGTCCCAACGAGCCTCGGCTATGGAGACCGTCATTGGGTACAACATTGTCGAGATTGGGCGAAGCGAACGCCACACGCTCTGCCCGCGTAGACGTACAATAGAACGATGATCACCCTCACCGACCGCGCCGCGTGCGAGCTCAAGGAGCTCATGATCCAAGAGAAGAAGACCAACGCCTACCTTCGCGTGTGGGTGGCGGGCGGCGGATGCTCGGGTCTGCAGTACGGCATGGCTCTCGACGATGGCGAGCCCGAAGATGGCGACCAGACGTTCGAGAACGACGGCGTACGGGTCCTGATCGACGACCTGAGCCTGCGCTACATGGTTGGATCCACCGTCGATTACGTGGACGACCCCATGGGCGGCGGCTTCAAGATCGAGAACCCCATGGCCACGAAGTCGTGCGGTTGCGGTTCCAGCTTCCAGACCGAGGATGGGCTGGCCAGCGGCGGCGGTTGCGGCAGCGGCTGCGGTTGCCGATAGCTCAGCGCCCGAACAGGTACAGCAGGATCATGCCGATCCTGCTGGCCCACGCGCCTTCGTTGTGCACGGCGAAGCCATCTTCGTAGTACACAAGGTCGGATCCCTCCTTCCAGCCCTTTGACTTCAGCGCATCGCGCAACAGACGGGCGTCGGTGACCGCACGGGGCCCTTCGGCGGTCCCCATGTCCATCCATATGCGGTTGGCCAGTTTCTTGGGCAGAGCGTCGACTCGCTTGACCATCACACGGTCGTCCCACCAAACCGAGGGCGACAACACGCCCAGCTTGCCAAACACATCGGGGCGGGTGAGTCCGAGGTGCAACGTCACGATGCCTCCGAAGGAACTCCCCGCCAGCCCTGTGTTGGCGGGCCCAGTCTTGGTGCGGTAGGTCTT
>JBDHZD010000118.1:0-7295 GCA_039811705.1 Fimbriimonadaceae bacterium
GCCGGATCGTGGAGTCGCGTTCCGACCTGCCCGGCGTGGATGTGTCGGCCACGCCGATGCGCTACTATCCCGACTCCAGCACGCTGTCCCACATTCTGGGTTACGTTTGGTCGGCCAATGAATCCGACGTGGCCCGTCTGAAGAAGCTCGGGGTCACGGCGCCCAAATTCGTGGGGAAGTTGGGCATCGAGCACGCGCACGAAACGCTTCTCATGGGGACTTACGGTCAGGAACGGATCGAAGTCGATGCGAAGGGTCGCCCCTTGCGTCTCGTGGGGCGAGACAGCGCGTTGCCGGGAGCCCAGGTGCGGCTGAGTGTGAACCTTGCCCTTCAGCGTTACGCCATGGCTGCCCTCGGAGGGCGCAAGGGGGCGGTCGTCGCGCTGGATCCCGCCAATGGCGAGGTGTTGGCCATGGTCAGCGCTCCGACCTACGATGCGGGTCTCTTTGAAGGCGGCATCTCTCAGGCCGCCTATCAGGCCCTTTCCGACGACCCTGACAAGCCCTTTGTCAACCGTGCCATTCGGGGGCTGTACAGCCCGGGCTCGACATTCAAAATCGTGACCACGTTGGCCGCCGCACGCGCGGGCGTGTTCGATGTTTCGCGTCCCGCCTATTGCCCGGGCTACTATCAGGTCGGCAACCGACGCGTGCGCTGCATGGGCACCCATGGCAACATCAGCTTCATCCGTGCGTTCGAGCGCTCGTGCAACACCTACTTTATCGACCTTGCAATGCGGACGGGCATCGAAAGCCTGCGCAACACCGCATTCGAGGTCGGCCTGGGGCATCCCACTGGAATCGACCTCGTGGGTGAGTCGGGCGGTGTTTTCCCGACCGACGAGTGGGTCAGGAAGTGGCGAGCGGATGGCAAGTGGTATCCGGGGGACACGGCCAACGTGGCGATTGGACAGGGCGAAGTGTCCACGACTCCGCTACAAATGGCCTGCGTCGCCGCATTGGTCGCCAACGGGGGCCGTAGCTTCAAACCACACTTCGTCCACGCCTTTACCGATTCGCTCACCCACAAAGAGCAGGTCGTAGAGCCACAGGTCTTGGCCGACCTCGCAGTCTCGCCCATCGTATGGTCGTCGATTCGCCAAGCGATGGGTCAGGTGATCGCGTCAGGCACGGCTCGTTCCGCTTCAATCTCCGGCCTTTCTTGGGGCGGAAAGACGGGTTCAACCGAAACACGACGCGACCGGAAGACACATAGCTGGTTCGTGGGGTTCGCACCACTGAACGAACCCAAGATTGCGGTTGCCGTGCTGGTGGAAGACGCAGGTCACGGAGGCGAGGTGGCGGCACCCATCGCGCGAGATATCGTGCGCGCTTTTCTTCAAGGCATTCCCGAAGTTGTGCTGCCAACAGATCCGCCGGCTTCCGTCCCGGTCAACTCGGCCCTGACGGCTTCCAGATCCGAGGCTTTGCGGCGCCAATCGTCGGCTGAGGCTTCGTCGTAGTCGGCCAAAAGAGTCGCGATGGCTATGCCTTCTGTCAGGGTGGCCTCGGCCTTTTCGCGACCAATCCCGGCAAACTGCTGTTCTCCGGCCTTGATGGCCCTGAGAACGAGCGGACACGTCGTACGGGCAAACGCCAGGTAGCCAGGCAGCGCTGCTTTCAACTCGCCGAGCTTTTCTTCGCCCTCCGAGCGCTGGGCTAGCCAATAGCGGGCGCGGTACGTCTCCATCGGCACGACTTCGGGCAGGGACCGTACGCGGAAGTAAGGCGTATTCTCGACGGCGATCATCCGACGCGCCATCTCGGTTGCCTTGTCGTAAGCTTCCAGCGCGACGTACAGATCGCGCAATTGCTCCATAGTCGCCAAGTCGTTCGGGTCGCGCACCAGAGCCAGATTCATGGCAGCTTCGGCCCCAGCGCGGTCACCTGCCGCGAGTCTCGCGCGGGCAAGGGCGCGCAGATGGCGCCCGGTGGGCGCGAGCGCCACCGCCCGCTCGAGATCAGCGAGCACCTTCGAGGGCTCGGCGATGGCGGACCGCAGGTACCAATAGTCGCCGTGCCAGCCTGCAATCGACTCCAGAGACGCGATCAGAGCACGCGCCGTCGCTGCGTCGCCGCCGGCCAACGCGTAGCGCAAACGCGCTTTCTGGATTTCGACTGAGCCGAGGTGGACCATCAGCAACGCCACCATGGCGGCCATCGCGGCAAACCCAAATCGTTGCCCCTTTGGCGCAAACTCCGGGCTTGGCCCATCGACCGCCATGTTCAGCCCGACCCCTATCAAGAGAAAGATCAGAAAACCAATGCCAAAGTAGTAGAGGTCGCTGTCGACCAGATTGTGCGCACCGCTCGCCAAAATGGCCGCAACCAACGCCGCTCTTGCCCAGTGATGGCCCGGCCATGCGCGTCGCGAGTGCCGCAAGACGCGCCAGAGGCCCACGGCCACGATGACGATCACAGCTACGGGAGCCAGAACGCCCGCTTCGGCCCCCAGTTGAAGGAAGGAGTTGTGGGCCATGACCGTCTTCGTCGTGAGGCCCGAACGTGCCGACTCCTGAGGGTACGTGCCGATGCCGTAGCCCATTGGGCGCTGCTTGATCATGGCAAGGGCACCCTTCCAAAGGTTGGACCGGAACTCACCCGATTGCTCGGAGGTTGCTTCTGCGTTGGCCAGCCTTCCAAAGACGCCGTTTGATGCCGTCGTTCCCGCGGTGGCAGGTTGAGCGCGCATCGCGAAAGCCAGAACCATGACAGCGATCAGTGGGACAACAGCGATCAGCCCACGCCTGAGCGAGAAGCCTTGAGGCCTTGACAGCACGCCGACGACGACAAGGGCAACGAGGCCAGTGAAAGCACCAAGATAAGCACCCTTGGATTGCGTGAGCAGCATCGCGAACCAGATCACCACGGCTGCGGAACCTGCGGCCCACGCGCCGATGCGATCGAGAGTTGCTGTCAAACCAAGCGAAAGAAACCCGCCGATGAGAAGCAGACCCGCCAAGGCGTTCGGGTTCATCCAGGACGAAAAAATCCGCCACGTTGGGTCTTGGGTCTTCATGCCGACGTACTCCTGGACACCCATCGCGGCGACCCATGCCGTTCCGGCCACAATGGCACCCATAACGAGAATCGGTCCGCGCCGACGACCGCACAGCACCGCGCCTGCCGCCAAGGCACCGACGTAGGCAATCCACTCGACGAGGATCGGTACGCTGGAGCTCTTGAAGCTGGACGTTGCGACCGACGCGACGAGCGCAATGACCAGGACCCCGCACGCCGCAGCCAAAGGGAGGGGCAGCGTCGGTGTGACCGACCGTTGCGACCAGGCCAAGACAAGACCCAAAAGCGCGGGCAACGCGATCAGGGCATGCGCCATCGCAGCACCTTCAGGCGCTGACAGCAAGGCAGCCACTCCGGGAAACTCCGGAGTGGACGGCATCGCATCGACCCAGACATAGCCTCCCAGCACTGGAGCGAGCGCTGCCGAAAGGAGCAGCAAGAAGAAGGGAAGCGCACTGCGCACGATCATCGTTTGAGGCGACTTCTCCATCGGTGGACGTAGTTCTTGGCGATGAACACACTGGCACGCGCTGTAAGGGCCGCACCGGCAAAAGCCAGCGCCAGAGGTCGCGCCGCAAACGGCATGTCGGGCACCATGTTCTTGCGGAAGAACCGGAACATGGACTTGTGGAAACGATACACCATCCGATTGGGCACCTTGTCCGTGCTTCCACCGATGTGGTGGGTGACCACGGCGGTCGGCTCGTAGGCGACCTGGAACCCCTCGCGCCAAGCCCGGAAGCACCAATCGACGTCTTCGCAGAACATGAAGAAGTCGGGGTCCATCAGACCGACCTTGGCGATCATTTCGTCGGTGGCCAGCATGGCCGCGCCGCTGACCCAGTCCACCGTCGCCTCCTTCGAGTGGTCGAAGTCGGTCATCAGGTATTCCCGAAGGTACTTGTTGTTCGGAAACCAGCGCCCGAGCAGCGTGTTCCGGAACAGGGCGGCGACCGGGTTTGGGAAGCGACGACAACTGTACTGGAGCGAACCGTCTGGATTCAGCAGCTTCGGTCCGATCACCCCATACTCCGGGTGGGCCGCTGCGCAATCCAGCAACGTCTTTAGGCAACCTGGGTGGACGTAGGCGTCGCTGTTGAGCAGAAACACGTGCCTACCCTGCCGCTCGCGCATGGCCAGATTGTGTCCACCCGTAAAACCCAGGTTGCGCGGCTGGCGAAGGAGCCGAACCCAAGGGAACTCGCGCTCCACCATGTCGCCCGAGTCGTCCTCGGAATTGTTCTCGACAACGATGACTTCAAAGCTCGCCGTGCCGCGTTCGACATCGAGTGCCGCCAAACAGGCGCGCAGGTGGTCGCGCGTGTTCCAGGAGCAGATCGTGACGCTAAGGTCGAAAGCCGGCATGGACCCCTCGGGCCCGCACCAGGGCCGCCAGATAGATTAGCAGAGCGAGCCCTCGATAACCCACCCTTGCAAGGGGTTGGCGCGCATGTTTGATCAGGTAACGAACCAAACTGCAGTGGGATTCCCAGATCATGGCCTTGCGGACCTGCCGCGTGCTCGCCCCATGGTGGTGCATCACGCGCACCTCGGGGTCATACCACCCAGACCAGCCCGCATCGTCCAGCCGCTTCAGCAAGTCCACCTCGTTGAAGAAGATGGGGAACGACTCGTCAAAGGGTGCCTTCTCGGAGCCGACGGCTTCGAGCGCCTCGCGCCGGAAGAGCAGGAACGTGCCCATGGGCTGTGGCGCAGGTTGGGGCGTGTCGTAGTCGAATCGCGTCAGCCGGTACGAGTCGAGCGCCCCCGCTACACGCGCGCCGAGGCCGGTCCAATCGCCGAGCAGACCCAGAAAGGTTGGGAATCCGCGGACACTTGCTTGCGTCGATCCATCGGGCGAGATGAGTCGTGCCCCCAAGTAGCCACATGAGGGCCGAGCCTTCAGCGACGACACGGCTCGTTCCAGCGTTCCTTCGAACACCTGGGTGTCAGGATTCAGTGTGAGCAGGAAGGGCGAATCGGCGGTCGAAAACGCTAGATTGTTGCCCTTGGCATAGCCTGTGTTTGCCCCAGGCTCGATCAGGCGCACGTTGGGAAACTCGGCCCCGACCATGGCGGCGCTTCCGTCTGTCGATGCGTTGTCGACCACGATGATCTCATCGTCGTCGCGGTATGGGTGCTGGAGCAGGGAAGCCAGACACGCGCGCAACAGATCGCGCGTGTTCCAGTTGACGATCAGAATCGAGAGTTCAGCCACCGAACAACGCTTTGGTCAACAGACGGTGGAAGTGATGGGTTCCCGTCTCACGCGCGACCGAATACCTACCCCGATCGTAGACGCGAGATCTCAAGCCTCTCTGGACCGCCTCGACGATGGCCTCGTCTTCGCGCTCCACGCGATCCACATCGCCTCCCGCGCCCGACCCAAGCCGCGAATGGTCCCACACGTATCGGATGAACGAGACCTTCGTCCGCCACGGCCCGAGCGGACGAACGACGTTGATCGAGAGGCCCCACGGGTAGAAGTTGAACATCAGGTTGGGGAACACCCAGTAATAGTAGGCCGCGATGGATTGGCCGTAGTCGGGCGACGTGGCGGGCAGTTCGAACACGTCGCCTCCCGGATCGGCATATGCGATCTGCACGCTGCAATGTTCATGCAGTTCGACCGCATACCGACCGTAATCGATCACCGAATTCAAGGATGCATGCACGAACGGGATGTGGAAGCCTTCCAGGTAGTTTTCGACGTACAGCGCCCAGTTCGCATTGACCAGGTAATCGCGCGATTGGGTCGGCTCGTGGACGGCGAGATCCAGAGGCATCCAGCCCACGCGGTCGAGCATCGGCTGCAGCACCTCCTCCGCCGGATGGCTGGGGCGGATCGAAGCGAACAGAAGCTTCGACCATTCGAACCGAGGAATCGGTCGCAAGTGGTCCTTCTCGCAAGGGAATCCCTCGACGCCTTCGAACTCGGGCATGTGCTGGAACCGCCCGTCCATGCCGAACCGCCGCCCGTGGTAGCGGCACCTGAGGAACCGCTCGTTGCATGTCCCTTCGACGACCAGCATCCCTCGGTGGGTGCAGACATTGGAGACCAGATGGACTTGGTCGTTGGCGTCGCGGGTCAGGACCACGGGCTCGTCGAGACACCCTTCGAGGATCGTGAAGGGCGTCGCCTGCCCGGGCACTCTGGCAGCGTCCCTATCGCCCAAGAACTGCCAACTGGGCACGAACACGCGCTCCTTGGCGTCCTCATAGGCTGCCTCGTCGGTGTAAAACGATCCGGGCGGCGTCCACGCCTTGGCGATGTCCTCGTGGATCTCGAAGGGCAGGAAGGGCATGGATGATGGTAGCACTTGGCCACGCTGGCGGCGCGGCAACGTAGAATAGGATCATGCCCCACGCCCCAGGCGATCGGATCTTCGGTGTCGAAACAGAATTCGGTTGCCTTGTTTCGGACGAGACACTTGGCACTCCGGAAGCCGCCGTCGAATTGGTCAAGGACTGCTTGTTCTTCGACCTACGCATCGGGGCGATCGACCTGCATGCGCGGGACGAGGTGTTCGAGCCAGCGGCCAACGGTGGGTTCTTGGTCAACGGCGGGCGCATGTACATCGACGCCGTCGGCACACACCTAGAGTACGCCACCGCCGAGTGCCGCGACCTCCGAAACCTGGTCGCCAACGATCGGGCGGGGCAACGCCTGATCGTCCAGGCCCTGAAAGAACTGGGGTTGGAAGACGCCGTCGCGTTCTACAACAACTCCGTGGACCACTTCGGTGGTCACACGTTCGGCTGCCACGAAAACTACCTCGTGCGGGCCAACGACGAGTTCCTGAACTTCGCTCCGCCGCTCCTCTATCCGTTCCTGGTCACGCGGCAGATCTTCGCGGGCGTTGGGCGTGTGGGTGGGCACTTACTCACCACAAATTACGCCCGTCCCTCCTACGAGGAGGTGGTCAACAACCCGATCGACTACATCTGGGTGTCCAACGTGTACGGAGTGGTCCCCGATCATGACGTGCCGTTCCAACTCAGTCAACGCGCCGACCACATCATCAAGACCATTGCAGGGCGAGTGCGCTTCAACCGGGCCCTCATCAACCCCAAGTGGGAGCACTTCTACAGCCACGACGGCATGCAACGACTGCATCTGCTGTTTGGCGAATCGAACCAGAACGAATACGCTTATGCCCTCAAGGTCGGGACGACGCACCTTGTGCTGCGATTGCTGGAGGAGCATCGCGTCCCGAAATCGCTGCAACTGGCCGAGCCGCTCATCGCCTTGCGGCAGGTCAGCCGAGACCAAG
>JBDHZD010000119.1:0-7198 GCA_039811705.1 Fimbriimonadaceae bacterium
GATGGTGAGGATCTGCTCCTCGGTGAGCGGCGTGCCGTCGAATGAGCGCGGCGACCAGCGGTCGAGGAAGAGCGAGTCGATCGGATATTCGGAGGTGCGGCCGGTGATGCGGGCGATCTGGTTCATTGGTAAGGTCCCTGGCAAGCGATTTCGCTGATGCGGGATACTTACGCTATCGCAGCATAAAACTGAACCAGTCGGTTCAGAAAGAAGATGTTTCGAGTTCGGCGACCACCGTGCATTGGACCACGACGCGGTGGGCGAACCGTCTTCCGTCAGGCGTTTGGTTTCACCGGTCGCCGTGTTGGTCGCGGTGAGATCGTCGTTGCTTCGGCCGAATCGCCATTTGCCGTCTGGCGAGACGTTCTGGGGTCCGCCGCCGGACCTTCCGCCGACAGGTGCGGCTTCGGCTTTGGTCAGCGATTTGTCGGCATCGCGCCATCGCCAACGCTGGTCGAACGCGGTGAACGTCCACGAGCCGCCGTCCCCCGGTGCGATGGAGTTGAACGGGAGGTCGCGGGCGCGAACCGTGCGCGAGGCTTCCTTGGCCAGGGCGGCGGCAAGCGCCTCGTGATCGAACGCTGGTGCCTGCGACTTGGCCGCGGGACTCACGCGAACGAAGGTCTTGCCTTCTGGTCCCCGGTCCATGACCCAGAAGTCGCCCGAATCGCCGATCCACTGCGGTTCGACCGACAGCCGATAGGCTTTGGATCGCGAGCGCTCGGCAAGGGTTCGCGCCCTTTCCCAGTCGGATGCGATGGGCGGCTTGCCCTCGGTGACCTGCGCCTGAGGCGCGACGACGGCCAGAAGCACGGCGAATGAGGCAAGGCTGCGAATCATGGGTTGCGAGTTAGTATGCCCGCCCACTCCCCCGCACGGCGGATAAAATGGTCGGAATGCGCATCTTGGTGACCAACGACGACGGCATTCGCGCCCCGGGGTTGGTGGCCTTGGTGGATGTGGCTCGGCGGTTCGGCGAAGTGAAGATCGTCGCGCCCGACCACGAACGCAGCGCCTGCGGCCACGCGCTCACCATGCGCGAACCGCTTCGCATGAAACCCGTCCCTTGGGACGGCCTGGAGGCATGGGAGGTCAACGGCGTGCCCACCGATTGCGTCAACCTCGGGCGCGCGGTCGGCTTCCCGGATGGCGTCGATCTCGTGCTCAGCGGCATCAACAACGGGCCGAATCTGGGCTTCGACATCACGTACAGCGGCACGGTCGCCGGGGCCATGGAGGGCGCGATCAACGGGATCCGCTCGGTGGCGATTTCGATGGCGCTGTTCGTCGACGGAGCGCCGATCCACTACGACACCGGGGCGACTTGGCTTCGCGACCACTGGGATTTCATCACGACAGCGCCCCTGCCTGAACTCACGTTCCTCAATGTGAACGTGCCCTCCATCGCACCCCCGGAGTTGCTGGGCACGAAGATCACGCCCATGGGTCGCCGCGTCTACGCCGACCGGGTCGAGCCGCGCAGCGATCCCTGGGGACGCACCTACTACTGGCAAGGCGGCGCTGTGGTGATGCACGCAGCCGCCCAGCCTGGCACGGACGTCGAAGCCGTGAGTCAGGGCTACGCCTCGGTCACGCCGATCTCGCTGGATTGGACGGCCCGAGAGGCCATCCGTGGGCTGGACGACTGGCTCTCCGGTCAGTAAATGACCTTGCTCAGCGGGTACTCGACGAGGCCCGTGGCGCCCGCCCTCTTGAGACGCGGCAGCAGGTCGCGGGATTCGCGTTCGCCCAGGATCACCTCGACGGCCACCCATTCGGGGTCGGCCAATTGCGAGATCGTGGGATTCTGCAACGCGGGCAGCAGCGAGAGGATTTCGTTCAGCCCCGCGCGGGGCGCGTTCATCTTCAATCCGACCAGCTTGGCCGCGTTCATCGCCGCCGTAAGCAGCATGGTGAGCGATTCGAGCTTTTGGCGCTTGGCCTCGTCTTCGGCCCACACCTTCTTGTTGGCGATGAACCGCGTGGTGGACGTCAGCAGCGTCTCGACGATCCGGAGGTTGTGCGCGCGGAGCGAGGAGCCGGTCTCGGTGTTCACCACGATGGCGTCCACCAGGTTCGGCACCTTGACTTCGCACGCGCCCCAACTGAATTCGATCTCCGCTTCCACGCCACGCTCGGCGAAGTGACGCTTGGTCAGGCGCACGTATTCGGTGGCGAGCCGCTTGCCGCGCAGGTCTTCCAGGCTCTGGAACGGGCTGTCGTTGTGGACGGCCAGGACGATGCGGATGGGGTTGTTGGTGAGCTTGGAGTAGCGCAGTTCGCAGAGTTCTTCCACGTCCGCGCCGCAATCGGTGACCCAGTCGTGCCCGGTGAGCCCCGCGTCGATGACGCCGTCGGCGACGTACTCGGGGATCTCCTGCGGGCGGAGCAGGACGGGCTCGATCTCCTCGTCGTCCACGATGGGTTCGTAGGAGCGGGAGGTGGTCTTGAACCGGAATCCGGCCCGCTCGAAGAGGCTGAACGTGGCGTCTTGAAGGCTTCCTTTGGGCAGTCCGAGGCGGAGTCTCATAGGTGGGGAAGCTCATGGTACCCGTCGCTTTGCAGCGTCATCGGGCTGTATAGTCGGTTGCGATGGCAAATCGTGCTCAGACCAAAGACGCGACCAGGTTCGGGATCGGCGAGTGGTTCGGCCATCTGCTCGGAGCAATGTCTGCTTCCGAGCGTGCCGAGCATGTGAGGCTCGCTCAGGC
This sequence comes from Fimbriimonadaceae bacterium, assembly GCA_039811705.1. Lineage (GTDB taxonomy): Bacteria > Armatimonadota > Fimbriimonadia > Fimbriimonadales > Fimbriimonadaceae > UBA2387. The sequence continues at coordinate 2,712 of JBDHZD010000119.1, forward strand.
AAAAGTCGGCGCGGTGCCATGCCCGTTTCGGTCTGGGCCAAGTGGAGCCGTCTGCAACAAGAGGGGTGGCGTTTGCTCGTTGCGTTTGTACCAGCTCGGTGCCGATGGCGTTGTGTCCACTGCGAGCGGCCCCTCAGGTGCTTTGCGGTCCGTCTGTCCTCACCGATTCGAGGAAGGTGACTTGGTCAGGGCCTGGATTGGGGCCGAGCTTTTGGGGACCGATCAGCCGCTGCATGTTCCCGAAGTTCCTTTTCTCAAACCCGAAAGGAGCCGCCTTGGGGATGAAGACGATCGGGGTAGCGTTGGCAGGATAGATAGTGTGCTGGTCCACCCGGGTCAAGCAGCCCTTGCTTGGTGTGCCGTGGAAGTGCAGGCTGTCTACTTCAGTGGACCTGCTTTGAGTCGCGACTTCTCGCTCCTGGAGGACCTCACCCATGACGGGACGCCGTTTCCAACGGCCATCCGACGGCCCGATTACCGAAGTTCGGGTCCTAAGAGGTTGATGCCTCAACTCCAGATCAAGGTCCCCACCTTGCGTCGCTGGGGCAAGAAGATGGCCGTCGTCGTAGACGAGGCGTTCTTTGAGTCGCTCGGAAGCATGGATACAGTGGCAGACACGTCGAATGCCGACATCGTGTGGTTTGTGGTCGGATTCGAAGAGCAGGGACGTACGGCCAGGCTGGTGCCCCGATTCACCCGAGCAACGACCCTCGAGCGCGCCGTCGAGGGGCTTACGGCTGGCGTTCCTGTAACGTTAGGTCAGTTCGAGCAAGAGATCAGACGACGGATCCCGAGGGGCGCGGGTAGTGGTTTGTTGGGAGCCAGTCAAGAGACCGGCTGATCAGGAGTTCCCACTTCTTCTCGTGGTGAGTGCTCTTCATGGGGACGAGTCGCGTCTCAAACCCGAACTCCCCGGCCAATGCCTGGATCACGGGGTTGTTGTCATAAGTCGCGAGAAACTCCCCGCGAGCTTCGGCCAGTAGCTCGAACAGGAACCTGTGATTCAGGTCGTGCATTCGGTACAGTCGCTTTCCGGCGACCGGGTAGGGCGGGTCTACAAAGAACACTGCCTTCGGGTCGGTGAGGCATTGTCGCAGGACATCCAGCCCGTCGGCTTCGGCGAACCGGATGTCCTTGCGTCGCTCGTGGATCGCCTCGATTCTCCGAGCCAAGGTCTCGGGGTACCAGCGAGAGGCCAACCCCCGCCCGGCTTCCCCTGTCTTGATCAGACCTGCTCCTGGCGCAAGAATGCCGCCCCGGCTCACTCGGTTGCGGAGGATGGTTTGAAACGCCATGCCGAGAGCGTCACTGGCTGGCGTCCCAAGGCATTCAGCCACAGTTTCGATGGTTGGCTTGAACTTGCGGATGCGTCCCGCCAATCTGGGACCGTCATCGCTCAGGATGGTGCGCCACACCGCCGCAACATCTGGGTCTAGTTCGACCAGGAGCGATTCCCTGACGTAGCCCTCGAAAACAGCTGCGAGGCCGATCCCACCACCTCCGGCAAATGGCTCGACCAAGCGGTCGGCTCGGTGCCTCAGATGATCCAGCCACAGGCGGGCTATGGGCACCAACCATGTTTTGCCGCCGGGATACCGAAAGGGGCTTCGGTGGGGAACCGATGCTACATTGACGATGGGCTGAAGTTCGGGTTCCGGGAAGAGGGTGGCGACTTGCGTCGGCTCACCAAGGGACCCTGCGTCGGGCTCGGACTTTGGGTAACGCCGTTCGGCAAAATCGTGGACGGACTGCTCATCCACGAGCCAATCTCGACCGATTCGCTCGCCTTTGATCTTGCCGTCGCGGACCAGCAGACGGACGTGCTGAACCGTGCAACCCACGATTCGTGCCGCCCTGTGCGTCGTAATGAGACCATGCGACCGTACGGCTTCCATATTCTCAAAAGAATACCGTACAATACGGTCGCTACTTTTCGAACCGGAGGGTCTTTAATGATGTTGCAGGTCTTGCTCGCCGTCCTTGCGCTTGCCCAGACTCCAACGCTCAGGCACGAATCGGTGTCGGTCAAGGCAGTCGGCAAGACGTTCTCGGTGCAGTTGATCCGCGTGCCGATCCGCCACTACCGCCCCGTGATCGGGCTGGCGAAGGGGCGGATGGGCGAGCGGGAGGACTTCGCCGCCATCGCGAGGCGCGTGGGCGCGGCGGCGGCCGTCAACGGCGGGTTCTTCCAAGCCTACGACGCGACCAAGCCCGCAGATTCGTACCACACGATCATCTCGGGTGGCGAACTCGTCCACCTGGGCAACGTGGGCGGCGTTATGGGGTGGGACGCGCAAGGCAACGCCCGGCTCGAGCGTCTCACGATCAAGGTCGGCGGCGACGTCGGACCCCGAGGCAGCGCACGGAAGTTCTACGCCTACCGGGTCAACCACTCGGTCAGCACGTCCAACTATGCGGGATTGCTCACGCACCTCGGCCCTCCGGTCGAGCGTCCACTTGCCCCGGCCATCCTCGTCGAGAACGGCAAGGTGACCAGCAAGGGGTTCTCGGGCACGTTGCGCCCGGGCCAAGAAGCGTTGGTGTTCCGGGGAGGCGAGGCGTATCTCGCCGATCGGTTCCGCGTCGGCGATCCCGTGGTCAAGACGGTGACCTACGGATCGGCGGACGACGCGTTCTGGCGCAACGCGCAGACCGCCATCGGTTGCGGGCCGGTGCTGGTTCGCGGAGGGAAAGAGGACGTGCGCGCGGAATCCGAGGGGTTCACCGAGGCCAAGATCACGCGCAACAGTGGGAAGCGAAGCTTCGTCGGCGTGGATTCGCGGGGCGATGTGGTCGTTGGGACGACCTTGGCGACGGTGAGGGACCTGGCCGCCGTAGCGCTCGCGCTCGATTGCTGCGAGGCGATGAACCTGGACGGGGGCGCCTCCAGCGGTCTGTACGTGGACGGGAAGGTCGTGGACGCTCCGTCGCGCCCCTTGGCGTCGGTTCTGGCGTTTGTGCCGAGGAGCTAGGCGCACCGCATTGACGACACGTCCGGGCGGGGGCGGTCAGAGTGCATTGATGCCAGACAAAACTCGCCTCATGTACCGAAAGGGCAGACCTTCGAGGCACAGCTGGCTGGCGTCGGCCAGGTTGCTGAACTCTGTGCCCGAGTTCGCAGTCAGCGACGCCAAGCAATGGTTGATCTGAATTTTTCATGAATGGCGACGATGTGCGCCCCTGAGGGGGGGGGGTGCCCTATAATGGATTGTATGAAGCATTGGACAGCAGTTGCCCTGCTTGCCGTGTTTGTTTTTGTTGGCCTCGCGGTGGCTAACGTAGCGTCAGGTGAACAGTCTCAGTGCTGTTACGAAGTGGATGCTTGCTGTCAGGAGTGCACGACCATCTCGGCCGGAGAACTTTACGCTAAGCGCGACCCGATCGGATTCAAGCTCTGGACGGGAGACGGGTCTTGCTATCACACGAATGTGACATGCCCCAAGCTCAAGTACTATTCTGATTCAGAGTGTCTGAATTACACTCACCAGCAAATGACTCCGGACACAAAACCACGATGCGCAGAAAGCGTCGGCTCGTGCAATCCCGGCGTTTAGCATCTGGAAGGAGACGAAAGATGGTTGATTGCGCATCACCCCGAGTTTACCGATTGAACCTCGTCATGCTGGCTTCGTTGGCTCTGGCGGGATGGAGTTGCTTGCAGGTGTCCTCAAGCATGGGAGCAGACCCATCCATCACCTGCCTTGACAGGTTGCGCAAGATTGGCCAGGCAACGCTGTTGTATGCTGCGCAGAACGACGACCGGATTCCGCCGGCAGTCACCAGCGGCATCGAGTGGCCCCAGCACGATCGAAGTGTGCCATCTCGCCCCACCGAGTGGAAGGCAATGTTGTCGTCAGCCGATTCACTTGATCCGAGCGTCTTCCTGTGTCCAGCATTGGACACCTCAAAGCTGGGCGCAAAGAGCTTCGAGGGCGAGGACGCCTCCGTGTCCGGGTACAAGACCCTGTTCTTGTCCGTTCTGGGCTCCTTGACCGGGAGCAAGACGCAGGGCTGGCAGGCCGTTGACGAGCAGGGCAATGTGAAGCTGTCGCTGAGCCAAATCGAAGATCCGCGTCGCGCAGCCTATGTGACCGACCTGCTTTTTCAAGTGCCCCGGAGTGGCAAGCTTGTGTTGGAGACGGCTCACGGCGCGTATGCGGCTCGGGTCTTCTTCGATGGACATGCCACGATGAGCCTGAGGCTGGAGTCGCGTGTGCCTCCGCCTGACTGGCGCAAGCCGCGCGGGCAATAGGGCTCGTCCACCGACTTCAGGTGTGCGGAGGGCGCACTGGCATTGACGCCGCGTCCTGGCGTGCGGTATGCTTCCCGATTCGTGCGGCTCTGAATCGCGCGAACCACAACCTAGCCACGGACGAAGCGCGGACCTTCGAGGATTCAGACGAAGGAAACCCGCGAACCGATTCGGAAACGGCGGGACCGATTGCCTATGGCCAAAGAATGTCTGATCCAAAAACAGCAGAGGAAGC
>JBDHZD010000120.1:0-7134 GCA_039811705.1 Fimbriimonadaceae bacterium
GTGGGCACAGCATCCGGATCTCCGACCCACAAGAACTCCGCATCAATCGTGCCCCCGCAGTTGCCGTTCGGGCTCGCGCCACCATAGCCCCATTGATAACCGGTGTAGCTCCATGGAATCCCGCCGATGGTCGCCGTTCCTCCGGTGTACTGGTTGACCACCCACTGCGAAGCAGCGATCGAGGCGACAAGCAGAGAACCCAAGCAAGCCGAACACCGGGCTGCGCACCTTCCTGCCTTGACCAAACTGCTCATGAGGCCATGTTGCGACACACTGAGCCCAATGTCAAGGGGGGGGTCTAAAGACCCATCGGATGTTCGGCAGGCTAGCCCGACGGAGCGGGCCCTCCAGGGCTACGCGAGCAACTGACGCAACACGTACTGCAGGATGCCGCCGTGCCGGAAGTACTCGTGTTCGACGAGTGGTGGGGACGCTGGGCCGTTGAGCAGGGCGTTCTCGACAACATGATTCAGGCTGTGCTTTGACAGCCTGAGCCGCAGGTCAGTGGAGGTTTAGGCCCGTGCAATGGTTGCGGGCCCTTGGCGGGGCGTGGCGAAGCCCCGGCCTTCAGGCGTTACTCCGCCGATTCGGTCTTCGCGGTCTTCTTCTTGGCGGGGGCCTTCTTGGCCGTCTCGGCCTTCTTGGGAGCCGATTTCGGCTTGGAGGCCTTGGATTCGGCGCTGGCGGCGATGGCGGCGCGCTTGAGTGCCTTGATGGCCTGCTCTTTGCGGTGTCGGCGCGTTCTCAGTTCTTTGTTGCGAATTCTCACGATGTCGGTCCTGTCGAAACGAAGAAGCCTTCCCAATGGAAGGCGTATGGCCTAATGTACCCGCTCTTGGATGCGGGGAGCGTGCTCGGCCGCCAGACCGCTCAAGTCTGCGCTCACGGGAAGCCGCGCACCAAGATGCCCGACCACGCGCGACGCGCTGGCCACAGCCAACCTCGCCGCCTGATCGGGGTGCCAGCCGCGGGCCAGCCCGAACAGCAGACCCGCCGAGAACATGTCCCCCGCACCCGTCCGATCGACGGCGCGAGCCGCCACAGACGGGATGGCGGCAACCGATCCCTCCGCCCCGACGAGGGCCCCATGCGATCCTAGCGTGACGGCGGCGATCCGCCCGCCTTCGGAAAGCAGAGACGCCGCTTCATCGGCACTCGAAGCCTCCGTGAGCAGACAGGACTCGGTCTCGTTGGCGATCAGCACGTGCGCATGCAGGGCGCAAAACTCGGCCAACGGCTCGCGAAGACGTTCGACCACTCCCGCGTCGCAAAGACCCAGCGCGATACGCACTCCGTGGGCTTCGGCATGCCGCACCGCAGCACGGGTCGCCGCATTCGGCCCATCTTGGTCGAAGAGATACGACGTAAGGTAGAGGAACCGACTGGCCGCCAACTGGTCCAGATCGAGATCGTGTTCGGTCAACCGGGTGCTTGCGCCGAGGTAGGTGACCATGGTGCGTTGCGCATCCGGTGTGACGAGCACGATGCAGATGCCCGTCTCCGTTGGGCTCGTCGGCAAGTTCGCTGCAACGCGGCGCATCTTCAAGCCTTCGGCATAAAGCCGACCATGCTCGTCTTCGCCCACTCTGCCCGCGAAAGCCGCCTTGCCTCCCAATTGGACGACTCCGATGGCCGTGTTCGCCCCCGAACCTCCGGACTCGGCGTTCACGATGTGCTCGTAGATTCTGGGCACCAACGTCCGCTGGACTTCATGGTCCACCATGTGCGCCCCGCCCTTGGTGAAGCCAAGAGATCCGAGCAGGTCGTCTCCCACTTCCGCCTGGATGTCGTACAGCGGATGACAGATCGAATACAAATCGTAGGAGCCCATAGCGAACGGGGGGACCGCAAGAATTGCGGTCTAGAGATCAATATTATGGCGTTGATCTAGGCAATTCCAACGGCCCAGACCTGAAATCTGCGGTTTCGTTTCAGCGAATCGCACTGAGAATAATCTCGGTCGCGTGCGATCGATTCAGCGTGTAGAAGTGAATGCCCGGAGCGCCGCCCGCCATCAGGGCGCGGCACTGATCGACGGCCCATTCGATGCCCACGCGAGCCACGTCCCCGTCCTCTGGCCCCACCTGATCGAGTCTCGCTCGCAGCGCATCGGGAATCGACGCGCCGATGAGCGAAGTGAACCGGTCCAGAGACTTGAGGCTGGTCACGGGCATGATGCCCGGGACGATCGGCACGCCGATTCCCGCACGGCGGCAACGCTCCACGAATCGAAAATAGACATCGGCGTCGAAGAACAGTTGCGTGATGAGAAACTCCACGCCGGCATCGACCTTTTCGACCAGCCGAGCCAAATCGTCTTCCTCGGAAGGCGACTCCGGATGCTTTTCGGGGTAGCACGCGCCACCCAGACAGAACGCGTGGCGGGATCTTGCGAAGGCCACCAGTTCCGATGCGTGGGCGAAGCCCCCTTCCACGGTCACGAACCGCGTCTCGCCCTTGGGAGGATCGCCTCGAAGCGTCAGCACGTTCCGCGTACCCGTCGCTTCCAGATGGTCGAGAATCGCACCCAGTTCGTCCGCCGTATGGCCGACACACGTGAGATGCGCCATGGGCAACAGGCCCATCGCATGCATCTCGTCGACCAATTGCAGCGTGAGGTTGCGCGTGCTGCCACCCGCCCCGTACGTGATGGAAACGAAGTCGGGTTGCATCCTGCGCAAGCCGACCAGATTCGACCGCAACGCGTCCCACCCCTCGGGGGACTTGGGCGGAAAGAACTCGAACGAGAAAGTGGGGGTCCCGCGATCAAGCAGGTCGGAGATCCGCATCGGGCGTCAAGGGTACCATCCTGCTCGTGGAAGTCAGATTGCACGACGTCGCGAACCTCGACTTGGCCGACCTTGGCCGCCAGCGCATCGAATGGGCCGAGCGCGACATGCCGGTCCTCCGGCTCATCCGCGAGCGCTTCGAGGCCGAGAAGCCCCTTGCCGGTCAGCGCGTCGTCGCATGCCTGCACATCACGTCCGAAACGGCCAACCTGCTCCGCACGCTCAAAGCGGGCGGCGCCGAGGTCGCGGCATGCGCCTCGAACCCGCTCAGCACGCAAGACGACGTGGCCGCCTCGCTCGTGCGCGACTTCGACGTGGCGACCTTCTGCATCAAAGGGGAAGACAACGAAACCTACTACCGCCACATCCACCAAGCGCTCGACATCAAGCCGACGCTGACGATGGACGACGGTGCGGACACCGTCGGAGTCATCCTCAACGAGCGCCGCGAACTCATCCCCGGCATCGTGGGCGGCACGGAAGAGACCACGACGGGCGTCATCCGGCTGCGTGCGATGGCCAAAGATGGCGTGCTCGCCTATCCGATCATCGCCGTGAACGACGCCGACACCAAGCACTTGTTTGACAATCGCTACGGGACGGGCCAAAGCACGCTGGACGGCATCCTTCGCGCCACCAACGTGTTGCTCAGCGGCCGAACGGTCGTGGTGGCGGGCTACGGTTGGTGCGGCAAGGGCGTCGCCAACCGGGCCCGCGGGCTCGGAGCGAACGTCATCGTCACCGAAATCGACCCAACCAAGGGCATCGAAGCCGCCATGGACGGCTACCGCGTGATGACCATGGAGCAGGCTGCCCCGATCGGCGACGTGTTCATCACGGTCACGGGCAACAAGAACGTCATCGATACGCGCCACTTCTCCAAGCTGAAGGACGGTGCGATCCTCTGCAACAGCGGCCACTTCAACGCCGAGATCGACATCCCCGGCCTTACGGACTTGGCGTCTTCGCACCGCGAGGTTCGCCCGTTCGTCGAGGAGTATCTGGTCGGCGGCAACCGCGTCCACCTGCTGGCCGAAGGGCGGCTGATCAACCTCTCCTCTGCCGAAGGCCACCCCGCTTCGGTCATGGACATGAGCTTCGCCAACCAGGCGCTGTGCAGCGAGTACATGGTGAAGCACGCGGCGACTCTCAGCAAGGACGTCTACGCTGTCCCGCTGGACATCGACCGCAACGTGGCCGCGCTCAAGCTGCGGGCGATGGGCATCGAGATCGACGTCCTGACGCCGGAACAGGAGCGCTACCTCAACTCCTGGCAAGAAGGCACGGCGTAGTCTAGCCAGACTGTTGGTGGCTGGCACACCTTCTTGAAGAAACGAGCACTTCTGGCGCTTTGCCAAATCGCGTGCGCCATGTTGGGTTGCTTGGGACGTGCAGAGGAGATGAACTCGCGGGCAGGGTCGGTCAGGTTTGAAGTGGCGACCGCGGCAATCTCGCGGGCTGAGCACGTTCACGGTGCACTCTCAAGTGGTCATCTTGGGCGATGGTATAGTCATGTAGATGGTCACAATCAACGTAGCCGAAGCCAAGGCAAAGCTCTCCAAATACCTTGAAATGGTGGAACGCGGGGAGCGGGTGGTCATTTGCCGCCGCAACGTTCCCATCGCTGAGCTTCGAGCGACAGCGCACTCATCGCCGACGGAGCCGCGCCAGTTCGGAGTCGCCAAAGGGTGGATTGTGTCCGGACTCGAGACGCTTGACGAGCCGTGGAGCGACGAAGACTTGGGATGCTGGGAGGAGAAGCCATGAGCGACCGGTTTTTGTTGGACACGTCGTGCCTCGTTCGGCTCGCAATTGGAAGCCCGATGCCTGATGCCGTGACTCGGTCGCTGGCCGACCGGACCAACCTGTTGTACATCAGTGCGGTCTCGGTCTGGGAATTGGAACTCAAGGTTCAATTAGGAAAGCTGCTAGTGGACCAACCCGTGCGCGAGGTCGTCGGTCGGGTCCGATCAGCTTGGGACATGCACGCGCTCGACTTGGACTTGGAGTCTGCATTCCGCTCCGCTACGCTACCTCTACTGCATCGCGACCCATTCGATCGGATGTTGATCTGCCAAGCCATTGAGCATGGATGCACCCTTGTGACATCCGACAAGATGATAAGGAGCTACCCGGTACGCACGCTGTGGGCGGGCGTCAGCCCTTGAGGGCTTCGGCGCCGCCAACCACTTCCAGGATTTCCTTGGTGATCGAAGCTTGTCGCTCACGGTTGGCGCGAAGCGTCAGTGCATGGATCATCTTGCCCGCGTTGTCCGTTGCGCTGGTCATGGCCGTCATGCGCGAGCCGTGCTCCGAAGCCGTGGCTTCCAACATCGCCTGCCACACCACCGTAAGAAGATAGCGCGGTAGAAGCGCGCCAAGAATCGAAGCCGCTTCCGGCTCGAAGACATACTCGGCGGAACCTGCCGACGCATCCTCGCTGGGGGGCGGCGTGATGGGCAAGAGCTGCACCACCTGCGGCACTTGGCGAATCGCCGAGTAGAACTTGGAGTAGGCGACGTACACCGCGTCCACCTCGCCCGACACGAACAACTGCTTGCAGTGTTCAGCGACAGCGACCGCGTCTTCAAGACGAGCACCGGCGGAAGGCACCGTGACGTTCAGCGAAACCGCATAGCCCCGTTTGGACAGGAACTGGTTGCCCTTTTTGCCAACGGTGATCAGCGTGGGTTGTTCACTCTTCGATCGGAGGTAGTCCCACGCCTTGCGAATGATGTTCGTGTTGTACGAGCCAGCCAAGCCGCGATCCGAGGTGAGCACGACGAGCGCGTACTTGTGGACGGGGCGGACTTCCATCAGCGGATCGCTCGGCAGTTCTCCAGCCCGCGAGAGCGACGACATGAGGTCGTACAGTTTCTCGCTGTAGGGCCGGGCTTCCAAGACGCGGTCGGTCGCCTTCTTCAGACGCGCGGCCGCGACCAGCTTCATCGCTTTCGTGATCTGCTGGATGTTCTTGGCGCTTCGAATGCGCGCGCGGATCTGCTTCAGTGAGGCCATGGCTTACTTGAACGTGGCACTGAACTCTTCGCAGGCCTTCTTAAGCGCGGCTTCGGCGTCCTTGCTGATCTCCTTGGCGCTCGAGATGCCTTCCACGACGTCGGGATACTTGTCGTGAACGTACTTGACCAGCCCTTCTTCGAACGCCTTGACGCGGTCGTTGGCGAGATTGTCCAAGAAGCCGTTGGTGCCGGCGTAGATCGCGATGATCTGGTCGACAACGGAGACCGGTGTGGCGAGGCCCTGCTTGAGCAGCTCGGTCAGTCGCTGACCGCGAATGAGCTGCATCTGGGTGGCGCGGTCGAGATCGCTGGCGAACTGGGCGAACGCCGCCACGTCGCGGTAGTTGGCCATTTCCAGCTTCAGCTTGCCCGCGACTTGTTTCATCGCCTTGATCTGCGCGTTGCCGCCGACACGGCTGACCGAGATGCCGACGTTGATCGCGGGTCGAACACCGGCGAAGAACAGGTCGGGCTCCAGATAGATCTGGCCGTCGGTGATCGAGATGACGTTGGTCGGGATGTATGCCGACACGTCGCCCGATTGCGTTTCGATGATCGGCAGAGCGGTCATCGAGCCACCGCCCTTCTCAGGGCTCAACTTGGCTGCGCGTTCAAGGAGGCGGGAGTGGAGGTAGAAAACGTCGCCGGGATAGGCTTCTCGTCCGGGCGGCCTGCGCAGGAGCAGCGACACCGCGCGATAGGCTTGCGCGTGCTTGGAAAGGTCGTCGTAGATGACCAGCGCGTGCATGCCGTTGTCACGGAAGTACTCGCCGATCGTGGCACCCGCGAACGGCGCGATGTACTGCATGGCGTTCGAGTCCGATGCGGAGGCCACGACGATGGTCGTGTATTCGAGGGCGCCGTGCTGGCGCAACGTCTCCGTGACGCGGGCCACGTTGGCCATCTTCTGTCCGATGGCGACGTAGATGCAGTAAACAGGACTGCCACCGGGCTCGTGAGTGGACTTCTGGTTGATGATGGTATCGACGCAGATGGCCGTCTTGCCCGTTTGGCGGTCGCCGATGACGAGCTCGCGCTGGCCGCGACCGATCGGAATCATGGCGTCCACGGCCTTGATGCCGGTCTGCAGCGGCTCTTTGACGGGTTGCCGGTCCACAACGCCGGGCGCGTTGGTTTCCAAACGGGCAGTCTTTTCGCCGACGATCGCGCCCTTGCCATCGATAGGTTGCCCCAAAGCGTTCACGACGCGGCCCAACATGGCCCGTCCCACGGGCAGTTCGAGGATGCGGCCTGTTTCGCGGACGGGGTCGCCTTCCTTGATCAGCGTGTCGTCGCCGAACAGCACGGCGCCGATCGAGGCTTCC
>JBDHZD010000121.1:0-6517 GCA_039811705.1 Fimbriimonadaceae bacterium
GAGGTCGCCCCAGGCGCGCGGTTCCAACCGGCTGAGTTCTTTCGCCCCGTGCTCCAGCGCCCGCTGGTGGTAGGCAGCGGGGTCGGGGACGGTCAGATACAACTCGGCGCGCGGCACGCCCGCCGCCAAGCCGGGGTCGGGGAGCGAGGGGCCGAGCAGACGCTGGATGCCTGCGACCGGCATCAGGCCCAGCGTCGCGCCTTCGCCCAACCGGAACTCGGTCATCCCCGGCACATCCAGGGTGGGCGAAAGGCCGAGAACCGCTGCGTAGAAGCGCGCGCTTGCAGCCTGGTCTGAAACGTAGAGGATGAAGTTCGTTTTCATCAGGCTGCTAGCTCCCGAGGCGGCCACGGTGCCGTTGCAGGAACGACACGATGGTGGCTCCGAACTCGGGGTGACGGAGCGCCGTCACGTGGTCCGCGCCATCCAAGACCTTCTCTTCAGCTTCTTTCAGGTCCTTTCGCAACGCGGCCACGCGGCGCCGCGTGGTTTCCGGCTCTTTCGAGCCGTAGATGAACAGCGACGGGACACCGGCCCGCAGCAGGTCGTCCTTCTTCACCTCCAGCCCCTTGAAGCCTTGGCCGGCCAGCGCCCACGCTTTGGCGTCTTTGCCGCTGTAGAGCGCTTTGGCCAGGGCGTCGGCTTGGGGGCGCGTGAGGGCGGGCCGGACCTCCATCAGGTACGGGCCGAGGCCGTTGCCCTCCTCGACCGCTTTGGCCAGCGCATCCACTTCGCGGGAGCCCGCCTCGCCCGCGAGCAGCGGCGCTTGGCCCCCGTAGATCGCGCTGAGAGCGCGTTCGGGGTGGTTGGCCACCACGTGCCCCACGATGAACGCGCCCATCGAGTAGCCGACCAGGTGCGCGCGCCGGATGTCCAGGTGGTCGAGCAGGCGCACGACGTCCTCGGCCATTTCCGCGCCGTACTTGGTGGGGTCGTGGGGCTTGCCGCTTTTGCCGTGGCCCCGGCAATCCAGAGCGATGGCGCGGAAGCCCTCGGCGGGTTCGAGCTTGGTGTTGCCGGCGGCGTCCCGCCCCCACATGGTGGAATCGCCCATCCAGCCGTGGACGAGCACGACCGCCTCCCCGCTCCCCGCCGAGGCGTAGCGGATGGTGACCCCGTTGGATTCGAAGGCGTGTTCTTGGGCGAAAATGGATGCGACCAAGACGGCAACCAACAACGTCAGAAGACACTTCATGGCGAAGAGATTACGCCAGGGGCCGATTGTCGGTTTCAAGCATCCCTGCCAGCGCCTCGGTCTCTTCCTCAGAGCCCGGCGCGTAGCCCAGCACCAGGCGATGAAAGTCGGTGACGAGTCGTGACCATTCCACAGGTTGCGGTTCGGCGAGGGCCAGCAGCCAGAGCGGCACACGGTCGCGGTCGGGGGCAAGGGCGGGCTGGTGGTAGCTCTTGGTCACGATCCGAGCACCGCGCCGAAGAAAGAACTCCACCCGCGCATGGCGGTAGGTCTCTTCCTCGGGCGAGGCGGCGAGTTCGGGGCGCTCGCATTCCAAGAACACCGCCGTCAGCGAGGACCCCATTTCGGCGGCTTCGCGGCGGCAGGTCTCCCGCACAAACTCGATCAAGCGGGTGCCGACGCCCGACTTTCGGTGGCGCGGGTCGGTGGCGAGATAGATGAGGAATCCCGTCCGAGCGACCGCATGCACCGTGAAATAGGCCAGCCCCGCGAACGAACCGCCCGACTCGGCTACTGCCAGATGGACCCGGTGCTCGGTGTCGCGGCACAGGCCGAGGTCGCCCGAGCCCACGCGCGCCACACGCTCCAGGGGCTCCCGTTCGTCGCGTGGGAACGTCTCGACGTAGAGTTCCAAAGCGGGCCAGAACAGTGGATCGTCGGACGAAGCCAGCAGGCGCATCACGACCGGACTGCCTGACTCGCTCACTCTTCTTCGAAGGCGTCCAACAGCGGTTCGGCCAGGAAGAGGTTGATGCCGCTTGCCACGAGGTCGGCCAGTTTCTCCATCTTGGTCTCTTCTTCGACCTGCTCTTCGATGAACCACTGGAGGAACTGCAGGCCCGTGGCATCGCCCTCTTCCGTAGCAGCTCGCGCCATGGTCCGGAACTCGCCGCTGACTTTGGCCTCGCTGGCCGCGGCCGCCGCGACGCATGCCGCCGCGTCGGCGTAGGAGGTGGTGGCCGGACCGATGGCGGGCAGGTCGTAGTGGACGCCGTTGTCGTCGAGGAACCGCATGATCTTGGCGGCGTGCTGCGCCTCTTCGACCGACTGGTTCATGAAGAGCTTGGCCCATCGGTCCAGACTGTTCCTCCGGAACCAGATCGCAATGCCATAGTAGTTCATGTGAGCGCTAAGCTCGCTCGCGATCTGCTTGACGAGCATTGCGGCCAGACGGTCTGAAATCATGCGTGGCATAGAGTCAGTATGGACCAAGGCGACGCGTGGCCTTTGGCAACATGGGCGACCGTTCAGGTAGTGAGGTCGGGGACTAGCGGGCCTTTCTGAACATGGCGATCTCGCGTTCGCCGCGCCAGAGGTGCAACTGTCCTTCCTCGATGGTGAACCGGTTGACCAGGGGCAACAGCCTGACCAGATCGGCCTCGAGGCGCATCTGTGGCTCGGGACCCGCCATCAGAGTCATCGCGCCCGGATCGATTTGGATGCCATGGCCCTGCTTGTAGGTGCCACCAAATCGGTTGACTCCACCATAGCCAGCAATGGAGCCATCCGCCTGGAAGACGAGCGTGGGTCGCTGTTGGGCCTCGATGGAGCGCCCCTCCAGACTCCAGAGTTGCCAGGAAACGTCGTTCAGCTTGAACAGGGGTTCCTGCGGCACGGCGGTCAGGGTCAGGTCGGCTTTGAATCGGTTGTTGGCGATGACCTTGACGGATGAGCCAGATTGGAAGCTCCGCTTGCCATCCACCCAGATTTCGGCGCGCACGGCATATTCAGTTCCCCGCGCGTTGGGTGCCGAGAGATAGGGAAGGATGTACGGGATGGGTGACTGCCTTCCATTGAGCTTCAGCGAGACTTCGGAAAGATTGGTCTGGCCTTGAGCGTCGAAGCGGTCGAGAGCGACGCGGACTTCGGCCGACGTTGGCAACGCGATGCGTTCGCGGATGAAGACGTTGCCCGTCACAGACTGCGGAACGGCGAGCGAGATCGCCAGAGCGAAGAGAGGAGAGAGCATGGTACGACGTATTAGACGAGGCTTGAGGTTCTCTCGTCGGCAATTCTGGGCATTCTGGCGACGACGCTTGGGTTCCCTTAGAGATCTCCAATCGGTGCGGGGTGACTGATCCAGTTCCACTCGCTGTCCTCCAAGAAGTGTCGGCAATGTTCGCGGTAGTCCACCTCGAGGGGCATCCAAGCGTGGAGTTGGTCTGAAACGGCGCTGGCCTCGTGCGGCGATGGCTGGCGGTTGAGCCTGACGAGTGCCTCTGTGACGCCTGCCGGCTTGTCGGGGCACTCTTCGACGGCGCGAAGCGCCCACTTGTGATAAGGGTACAGCCTTCGGTTGTGAGCCAGGATCAGACGCATGGCGAAAAGCGAGAACTCGGCGACCGCGCGTGACATCAGGGTGGGGTCGTCTCGCCTGGCCGCTTCGCGGATGTACCAGTGCCAGATCATGAGTTGGCTGTGGAAGCGGCGGATGCGTTCCTCGACGCCTGTCTCCGGGTAGACGAGGATACGGTCGACCAGCGGTTGGACTTCTCCTGTCCGATCGAACAGAACGATCGCGCCGAGAAACGCCGCACGTGCGGGCTCGCTCCCGCGCTCCGCGACCAGACGCAGGAACGCTAGATCGACCATCTTGCCCTCGGCGTAACCTCCCTCGTAGTCGGTCAGGTCGGTGCGATGAACCATCAGCCGCTCTTCCGCGACACACCGGGCCAAGGCGTCCTCTTCCATCACGGCCATGAAGTCCACGTCCGAACCGGGGGTCGCCCAGCCTTTAGCCACCGATCCGCCGACGATGATCGCCAGCGTCTCGGGGTCGGAGGCATAGGCCGTCTTGAGTCTTTGGATGGCGCGTTCGTGGTGTTCGAACATGGGCCTCAGGTTACACAATCGGCCTATGGCACTCGTCACCGAAGGAATCACGTTCTTGCCGACCGCCGACCTCCAAGCGACCCACGCCTTCTACGCGGAGGTCTTGGGCTTGGAGTTGGCGCTGGATCAAGGAACGTGCCGGATTTACCGTGTGGTCGGCCAGAGCTTTTGGGGTTTCTGTTTGCGGGCCGCTCCCGTCGCTCCGGAACAAGTCGTGTTGACCCTGTGCAGCGACGACGTCGAAGCGTGGCATCGGCGGCTTGAGGAGATAGGCATCGCAACGGATGGCCCGCCTCGCATCAACCCGAAGTACGGCATCCAGCACTTCTACGCCCGCGATCCCAACGGCTATCGGATCGAGGTCCAGCGGTTTTTGGATCCCGACTGGCACGGGTCCACGTGAAGGAGAACCTTCTGAATTCGGGGCTACGGAGGGGTCTGCGGTCTAGAAAGGACGCCTCCTCTTGTTGTCCGCTTCGAGTCCGGCGGCTCGGGGCGATCGGCTTCAGGGGACCGACGGGCCTCTACCCGAACCGCCGCCTCAGCGTGACGGCTTGGAAGGCTGGGTGAGCAACTGGCCCGGCTCGTCACCGCCGGGACAGCGGGGCTACGGAGGCGTGACGGTTTGGAAGGGCTTGGTGCGGCTACCCCCGGTACCCGCCGACCACGGGGATGGTGATCGTCGTTCCCGCCAGATCGACCGTCAAACGGGTGCCTGGCTTCGGCCACAGCGTGAAGTCGCGGTCGCTGGAGAGGATCATCAGGGCGACGCGTTTCCCCGCGGGGACGATCTGGTCGTCCGGCTGCAGGTCGAACGTGAGCGTGACGAACTCGCCCGGCTTGAGCGGCGTACCCGGCTCCATCGAGTCGAAGTTGCCGCCCTTTGTCAGCGATTTCCAGTTCTGCGGGTCGGCCCAGCCGCGCGTGATCAGGTTCGAGGTGCCGATCGGGCCATCGGCCCACGGAAGTTGGACGAGATACACGGACAGGTTCGCCACAGGGGTGCTGGAAGCCAGGCGCAGGGTCACGCGGGGTGTGCCCGAAATGTGCATCGGTTCGGTCAGCTCGGGCAGGGCGTAGATCAGGCGGTTGGGTGATTCGGCGGCCTTGGCCAGCGTCGGGGCGTCGAACGACACATCGTCTGTGAGCGTCTCTTCGCCTTGCTTCGCGGGGCGTGAGGTTGACAGCGTTCCGACTCCGTTTCCGCCCGCCCCGAGGTGGAACGTCACCATCTTGGCGTCGGGATGCGGGTAGTCGGGATATTCGACGGGGGCGGACCTTGCGCCGCGCGGGCCACCTGGTGCGGCTTCGCGCACGATGAACGACTTTGGCCCCTTCTCTACGCCGTTCTCGACGCCGTAGAGGAAGCGCGTGAACCACTTGTTCATGAGCTCGAAGGGCGGGTCGCCGCCGTGGCCGCCTTGGTGGAAGTATTGCACCAGGGGCACGCGGCCTTTGAGCGCCTCGCTGATGCGGACGCTGTGCTCGGGGACCACGTTCCAATCGTTGAACGCGTGGGCCATCAGCACGGCGCATTTGATGTTGCCCGCGTGTTTGAGCAGGTCGCGATCCGCCCAGAACGGGTTGTAGTCGCCGGTGATGCGGTCGCGCCATTTGGCGAACTCGCCGTCGCGGTAGAGCCTGTCGCTGGCGGGTCGGATCGCTGGGTCGCCGCTGTTGATGAAGTCGTACAGGGAGTCGATGTCTTCGCCCAACCAGCCGCCGGGATGCCGGACCAGTCCGTTCGAGCGGTAGTAGTGGTAGTACGACGTGTTGGGCGCGACGGGGATGACGGCTTCCAGGCCCTGGACGCCCGTGGTCGCTGCAGCCAACGGGATCGTGCCGTTGTAGGACGTGCCGACCATGCCGACTTTGCCCGTGCACCACGTGGCGAGGACTTCTTCGTTGCCGTCAATGGTCTTGTAGCCCTTCGCGCGCCCGTTGAGCCAGTCGATGACCGCCTTCGGTGCCAGGCGTTCAGGGTCGCCGCCGACCGTCGGGCTGCCCGTCGAGAGGCCGGTTCCGGGAGCTTCCGAGTGGACCACCGCGAACCCGCGCGGCACCCACTGACGGATCAGCGAGTCCGAGATCGTGGTGCGGTTGGGGTTGAACGGGATTTCGGGTTTGACCGTCCTGGGCGGAGGCTCGGCGCCGATCTCGTGGCGCACATCCCAGAGAATCTGTCTGCCGTTGCCTGTTCCCGCGAAGTAGGGCGACGATTCATAGATCGCAGGCACCTTGAGGCCTTCTGTCTCGGTCTGCCGCTGGCGGGTGACGGCCACGTGGACGCGGTCGAGGACGCCGTTCTTGTCGGAGTCGAACTCGGTTTGCACCCACAGGCGTTCGCGGATCCACTCGTCCTGTTTGGCGAAGGCCTCGACGATTTGCGCCTGCCCGTCCTGGAAATTGGGCTTGACTTGGGCCCACGCAGGAGATGCGAACAGGGCGAGCGCCAAGACAGGGCACAAGCGGATAGACGGCGACCAGAGT
>JBDHZD010000122.1:0-6390 GCA_039811705.1 Fimbriimonadaceae bacterium
GGCCTTGGTTTCAGGGTCTGCGTTGAACAGGCGAAGGGCGTCGACAAAGCGCATGCCCGGTAGCGGGTCGCCGCCAATGCCGATACACGTGGTTTGACCGATGCCCGCGCTGGTCAACTCCCACACGATCTCATAGGTCAGAGTCCCTGAACGACTCACCATGCCCACCGGCCCTGGCGTGAAGATATGGCCCGGCATGATGCCCATCTTGCATGCTCCCGGAGTGATGATCCCCGGGCAATTGCCGCCCAGCAACGTGGTCGTGCCGTTGGCTTTGAGCCTGGCGTGGACCCGCACCATGTCCTGCACCGGCACACCCTCTGTAATCAGCGAAACAAACGGGATTCCAGCGGCTTCGCACTCAAGGACCGAGTCGGCCGCGAAAGGAGGCGGAACAAAGATGACCGCCGCGTTGGCGCCTGTTGCGGCGACCGCATCTTTCACCGAATCGAACACGGGTCGACCGAGATACTCGGTTCCTCCCTTGCCCGGGGTGACTCCACCCACGACTTGGGTGCCGTACTCGATCATCTGTTGCGTGTGAAAACCGCCTTCTCGACCCGTCATTCCACAGACGAGGACGCGCGTTGAACTACCGACAAGAACCGACATGGTGAAACAACTCGGATCGGCGACATGGCGCGACCCGCCCGGAGAGTACCCCAGGCGACCCAACCCGCCGACACGGGGAAGAATGTGTGGAAAACCTGCGACTTTGGTAGACACATGAGCGTCTCTTCTTGTAGACTGCCACGCGGTCACAAGGCTCCATCATGGCGAAAGGTCTCACGATCCGACAGAAGGAAATCCTCCAATTCGTGCTCGATTACGTTCAGCGAGAAGGGTATCCCCCCTCTATCCGAGAGATCGGCAAGCAGTTCGACATCGGCTCGCTTCGGGGAGTGACCGTCCATTTGGATGCCCTTGAGCGCAAGGGTTTCATCTCGCGGTCGAACATGCCGCGTTCGATCAAACTCACTCACCCCGCGTATCAGGCCAACAAGCGGGTCGCGATGCTCCCGCTCATCGGAACGATCGCGGCAGGAACTCCCATCTCGGCGCAGGAAAACGTCGAGGACCTCATACCCGTCCCTTCAGAGATGGTGAGAAACATCGAGCATGCCTTCCTATTGCGGGTCAAAGGTGATTCCATGACGGGGGAGGGCATCATGCCGCGCGATCTAGTGGTCGTGCGTCCACAGCCCACGGCGAACCACGGTGACTTGGTCGCCGTCATGATCGGCGATGAAGCCACCGTCAAGCGCATCCACTTCGACCGCAAGGGAACTCGTCTCATGCCGAGCAACCCCGCCTACGATCCCATTCCCATCGACCGTGAAGACGCCAAGGTGATCGGTCGCATCGTTGGCCTGATCCGAGACTACGACTGCATGGCCTTCTAACCTGCCGCGTCGCGAAACTCCAGGCCGGACCGTTCTTCCATCTTGGACACGCAGGTAGCGATCGTCAAGTCGCCGGTCACGTTGAGTACCGTGCGGCTCATGTCGAGAATGCGGTCGATGCCCAGGACCAGTCCGATGGATTCGGGGGGCACACCGACCTTCGTCAGGACGATCGCGATCATCGGCCACGAGCCGCCCGGTACCCCGGCTGTGCCAACGCCCGCCAAAACGCACAATAGGATCACCGTGATCTGCTGACCCAGGTCGAGCGTGATGCCGAAGAACTGGGCCAGGAACAACACCGTAATCCCCTCGAAGAGAGCTGTGCCGTTCTGGTTGGCCGTCGCACCCACGGTCAGCACGAACGAACTGATGTCGCGGGGCAACCCCAGATCCTCTCTTGCGGAGCGCAACGCCTCTGGCAACGTAGCGTTGCTCGAAGACGTCGCGAAGGCCGTCAACATGACGGTCCGAATGCGCCGAAAGAACTCCAAGGGGTTCATCCGCGCGATCACCTTCAGCACCACCGAATAGGTGACGATCTGATGGAACGCGAGAGCCACGAGGACAAGCACGGCATATCGCCCCAGGGCGCTCAGTGCATCCAGGCCGAGCAACGCCGTGGTCGAGAACACCAGGGCGAACACACCATAGGGTGCGATGGACATGGCGTACCCGATGACCTTTTGACTGACCTCGAACAAGCCCTCCATGAATGCGCGGACAGGCAAGGCTTTTTCGGCGGCGATGCCTGAGAGGGCGATGCCGAAAATCAAGCTGAAGACCATCAGGGGCAACAGGCCGCCCTCGAGTGCGCGAGCGGCCTCTTGAACGGGGTTGGCAGGAATCAGTTCGAGCAGGGTCTCGCCAACCGACTTGGCCTGATTGGCCTGCGCCACCTTCTTCTCAGCGTCGGCCTTGTCCGCGTAGAGCTCGAAAAGTCGATCTTTCTGCGTCTGATCCAGCCCAATGCCGGGTTTCACCAAGTTCACAGCAGTCAGGCCGATGGCGACCGCGATGCCCGAGAGAAGCACGGTCATGGCCAACGCGCGCACACCCACGCGGCCCACCTTCTTGGCGTCGCCGATGTCCGCCACGCCCAAAATGAGCGCAGAGACCAGCAGCGGCACGACGATCATAAAGATCATCCGCAGAAAGACCTGGCCGACCGGCTTGGCCACGTTGTCCACCCACCAACGCAGGTCTGCGTGATCCGTTCCCAGCACTTGCTGACAGGCCAAACCCGCCACGGCACCCAGAACCAAGCCAATGAGGATGCGCGTGTGGAGAGGCATCTTGCGAGCGGACATGTGGGCGTTGATTCGCCGCTCGGCTCAGAACTCCTTCCGCAGACTTAGCCTTCGCAGAGTTTGCGGTACAGGTTGATGACCTTGGGGATGTAGTTCTGCGTCTCGCGGTAGGGCGGAACGCCGCCGTGACGCCGCACAGCGCCGCTCCCCGCGTTATAGGCTGCAAGAGCCAGAACCAACGACTCGTAAGCGTCGCCGGTTTGCTTCATGTAGTTTGCGATATGGCCGCGAATGAGCTTGACGGTGCCGTACAGGTTCTCGTTGGTGTCGTAAGCGTTGCTGACGCCAAGCCCTCGAGCCGTTCCCGGCATCAGCTGCCCTAGGCCTTGGGCACCGCTGCGGCTAGTGGCAGAAGGGTCGAAACCACTTTCCACTTGGACCATCGCCAAGATCAATCGGGCATCAACCCCGAAGCGCAGCGAGAAGCCCACAATGCCTTCCGCGATGCGGTAGGCCTCGGCGTCGGAAAGGCTGGTGTTGCGCTTCTTGACGTATCCGGCATAGTAAGGCGTCGCCTCGTGGGCTCCCAGACTCCAGTCCTTCGGGAGTTCAACCTGTTCGCGGGCCGGCCGTTGGATCGAGCCACGCGAAGTCGGCGAACCCGATTGCCGTGTGCGTGCAATCTGCAGCGCGCGCTCTTGAGCTAGAGCCACCTCGTGGTTCGCCATCAGCCCTTCGTCGATAGCGAGATGGACGCTGGTCATGGCGTCGGCATCCTCGTTCGTTCGAATCGTCTTCAGGATCATCCGGACGGAACCGGTCCGACCGGCGAGCCACTGATGCTCAGCACCGATCGCAGCCACCACGTGATCCCCGTCCTGGAGTTCAAGCAAGAGAGTCCTTTTGCCATCGCGCACCAAACTGCCACGCACGGAAGCCCGCACCTCGTACGTTCGCGTCCCGACCGTCGTGAGCGCCGTCTCAAGGCCGACGGGAGCCACGATGCCGTGTTTGGATCGTTCGGCCAGATACCGATCGAGAGTGGGCTGTGCCTGCGATTCGTTCGCTATCGCAAGACAGGCAAGGAACAGCCAGACCGCCATACGGCCGCAGATGCCCGTCGCGTTTCGCGTTCGCTTCATGTTTCGACCGATTCCGGCACGGCGATGTCTGGCGGAGAGATCGGGATTCGAACCCGAGAGAGGAATTTCTTCCCCTACCCACTTAGCAGGCGGGCGCTTTCGACCACTCAGCCATCTCTCCGCTGAGGCTCGTGCATTATACACGCAACTCCCGGATCACGTTCGCAACATGGCGCGCACTTCGCTCGCGATGGCCCTGGCCCAGATGCCGTAGCCGTCCGAATTCAGGTGCAACAGGTCCGGCATCAGCGAGTCCTTCAACGTTCCGTCGGACCTCACAAAGTGGTGCCCGATGTCGAGAAACCGCACGCCCGGATAGGAGACCCCGCGCAGACCCGCGTTGATCTCGCCCACTTGCACCCGCAATCGGTCGTCGGCGGTCGCTCCTCGGGGGAACACTGCGAGCAGGAGCACCTGCGTCTTGGGCGAGCCCTTGCGGATCGCGGCGAGGATCACGCGGATGCCTTCGACGGTCTGCGCCGGATTCGACGAGCCGTGGCCGACGTTGTTGGTGCCGATCATGATGACGACCACCTTAGGCTTGGCGGGCAGCATCTCGCCCTTCTGAAGCCTCCATAGGACGTGCTCCGTCCTGTCGCCGGAGTAGCCGAAGTTGGCGGATTTCATCGGCCCGAAGAACTCGTCCCAAGCGGCTTTGCCGCCTCCTTCCCAGCCCTGCGTGATACTGTCGCCAAGGAACGCCACGTCGTACCCACCTTTGCGTGTGACCTCCATCTTCTGTTCGTGCCGCTGACGCCACCAGTCGGCGTCTTGGGGGACGGGCGTGACCGCAACGGACTGAGCAAGGGTAGCAAAGCCAAGGAGAGGCACGAGAAACATCGTCGTCTGAGTTCGCTCAATTGGGAGCGTTTCCTTCCATGCACTTTGCGGCGGCACCTTCATAGCGATCTAGTGCGGGAGAATTCGGACCGCCCCAGACTCCGACCAGTTCTGGGCCACGAGCTTGAAACTCATATGGGCCCCGAGAGAACTCGACGGGGCCCATACATTCGTGGACGCTAAGAGCGCCTAGTGGTGGTGGTGGCCGGCGGCGCCCTCGTCTTCCTTCTCAGGCAACTCGGCGACCGCGGCTTCGGTGATCAGCAGCAGGCCGCTGATCGAAGCCGCGTTTTGCAGCGCGGCACGAACGACCTTGGTCGGATCCACGACACCGGCGGCCAGCAGGTCGCCGTACTCAAGGTTCGACGCGTTGAAGCCGTAGTTGGCCTCGTTCGCCACACGGACACGCTCCACGATGACCGAACCCTCGACGCCCGCATTCTCCGCGATCGTGCGCATGGGCGATTCGATGGCGCGTCGAACGATGGCGATGCCGATGTTCTCGTCGCCTTCGCCTTGCAGGTCGGCCAGAGCCGCACCGGCCTTGAGCAGCGCGACGCCGCCTCCGGGCACGATGCCCTCCTCAAGCGCGGCGCGAGTCGCGGCGAGCGCGTCTTCGATCCGGGCCTTCTTATCCTTGAGCGCCGGTTCAGTCGGCGCACCGACCTTGATGACCGCCACACCGCCGGAAAGCTTTGCGTAGCGCTCCTGCAGCTTCTCCTTGTCGTAGTTGCTGTCGGTCGTTTCGGCCTGCTGCTGGATCTGCTTCATGCGGCCGTCGATCTTGGCTCGATCGCCCTTGCCGCCAACGATGGTGGTGTTCTCCTTGGTGATGACCATCTTGGCGCACGATCCGAGCATGGACAAGTCGACGTTCTCGAGCTTCATGCCGAGATCCTCGCTGACGAACTGACCGCCCGTGAGGATGGCCATGTCTTCCATCATCGCCTTGCGTCGTTCGCCAAAGCCAGGGGCCTTGACTGCGGCGAGCGGCAGGTTCGCGCGGAGCCGGTTGAGCACCAAGGTGGCGAGACACTCGTTCTCCACATCTTCCGCGATGATCACCAGCGGGCGACCGGCGCGCATCACCTTCTCGAGCACGGGAACGAGGTCTTGCACATTGGCGATCTTCTTCTCGTGGAAGAGGATCATCGGCTCTTCGAACACGGTTTCCATGCGCGAGGCATCGGTGACGAAGTAGGGGCTGATGTAGCCCTTGTCGAACTGGAGGCCATCGACGATCTCGAAGGTCGTATCCGCGATCTTCGACTCTTCAACCGTCACGACGCCATCCTTGCCGACCTTGTCGATGACGTTGGCCACAAGTTCGCCGATCTCTTCGCTTTTGGCGGAGATGGTGCCGACCTCCTTGATGGCCTTGTGGCCGGAGATCTCCTTGCTCATCGCCTTGAGTTCGGCGACCACGGCGTCGGTTGCCTTTTCGATGCCCCGCTTGATCTGCGTGGCGTTCGAGCCGGCAGCGACGTTGCGGATGCCTTCTTTGAAGATGGCTTGGGCGAGCACGGTGGCGGTGGTGGTTCCGTCGCCGGCCGTATCGTTGGTCTTGCTGCTCACTTCGCGGATGAGCTGCGCGCCCATGTTCTCGAAGCGGTCCTCGAGCTCGATCTCTTTGGCGATGGTCACACCGTCGTTGATGACGGTCGGTGCGCCGAACTTCTTTTCCAGCACGACGTTGCGGCCGCGCGGCCCAAGGGTGACCTTGACCGCGTTGGCGAGCTTATCGACGCCGGCTTC
>JBDHZD010000123.1:0-6166 GCA_039811705.1 Fimbriimonadaceae bacterium
GCGCCTCGTCGCCGAGCTCGTCCGCCAGCGGCTGCCAGGCGATGTCGAGTCCCGTGGCGTGCGCCACGTCCACGACCACGGGCGTCGCGGGCGGTTCGGACAGGGCCGCGACCCTGGCCATCGTGGGCGAGAGGAACATCGTGGCGTTCGCAAAGGCGAGCCACGCCGCCCACCCCTTGCGGGCTTCGGGCGAGGTCAGGTCCGCCGTGTCGTCGAGCAGCGCGACGGCTGGCATCGCGCCCGGCTCGCCCTCGGCCACGGCGACGGCCAAGGTGCCCTCGCGCCACACGCGCGGTTGGGCGGGCGTGCCGAGGGGTGCCACGGCCCGCTGTGCGAGGTCGTCTGTGGGCGACTCCCCGCGTAAGTAGGCCAGCGTGGCGGCGGCCCGCCCGAAGCGGGTGAGGTTGTCCACGTCGCCCTGCTGCAGCCAGTAGGCGATGAACGCCATGGGGCCGCCGACCAGGGCGTCACGGGCCGCGGCGTTGTGCTGCAGGGCAGCCTGCTGGTTGAGCCGCTGAGCCAGCCCCTCGGCGAACCATCCCGGCGCAGGGATCTTCTGCCCCAGCTCGAAGGCGTCGAGGTCGTGGGAGGTGACGGCCAGTACGTGGTAACCCTTCAGCCTGAGGGCCTCGCGCTTGGCGGCGTCGTCGGCGATCCTGTTGGCGGTGGGCGAGGCGTGGAACTCCCAGCCGTCGGTGTAGATGGCGATCTCGGGCAGCCCGTCGGCGGTCAGGAGGAAGTCGGGCTGTGTGTGGCCGAGCAGGACCTGGGGTACCCGAATTACTTCTTGGACACATCTAGCTTCATCAGCAGACTCACCACCATCGCCGGACCGTGATCTCCAAGGATCGGCGCCTTACTCCCCGTTACGTTGAGGGCTGCACCGGCTCCAGCACCTTTGACGTGATCAGAGCCTCAAGATGATTGTGCAACTCTTCAGGAAGGTTCCCACCTGTGACGAGGACTCCGAGTTCCATGTTCCGTTCCATCGCCGCGGACGTCAGGTTCGCGCTCGTGATGAAAGCGACCCGACCGTCGGCGACAGCGCATTTCGCATGGACCACGCCGGGATATTGGCCTGCCACACCCTTTTCGCGGACCGACCATGCGAACAACCGTGCCGACGGCACCACCTTCCGCATTACCGCCGCCGAGTCGTGATCGACTTTCCCGCCATGCTCGATCGAGGACTCAAGTAGAACGTCGATCTGGACCCCGCGTTGGACTGCCTCGGTCAACGCCTTGCCAATCGACTCCACTTGGTACGCGACGAAACTGACGATGAAGAGACGCCGCTGTGCTGCGTTGATGACTTCCATAAGCACCTGCTCGGTGTGCCTGACTGGCACCTGCCCCGAAGCCGGCCCTGTCCAAGTGAGTTCGACAGAGCCACGGCGCTGCTGTTCGACAGCCGCGGCCGATGCTCCTCGCAGTGCGGCCGCCACGTCTTGTGGAGTCATAGAGACTGCACCGTTCCAGGCATGAGCAAGCTTGGCGATGAGCGTCTTGTCGGTGTTTGGCCCGAAGGCCCGGTGAGCCAGCGTGAACTCCTCCACTGATGCGAGTCCTTCGATCTTTGAGGCAACTACACGAACTCGATCGGGATGGAGCTCCAGCCCCAGTTCCGCCACAACAGCAAGAAGCTCGTCCACGTCAGACACTGCCCTCATGGAACAGGCAGGCCCGATCGTCCCTCAGCGTGGGGATCACGAGGGCCCGGTCGAGGTAGCGATTGCCCCGCTCACACGAGGTCTCTGAGACGAACGTGCACGAATGGCAAGCAGCTGCGTGGAGTGAGCGATCTTTGCTTGGGTCGTGCTCGGAGCACAAAGGATCGGACGAGCAGATGGAGGCTCGTTCGAGCGCTTGGTCGAGTAGCCGACCCAGAGAGTCCGGTTTGCCTAGTTCGACCAAACCCCCGAGCGTACCATCCGAATCGGGAGCGGCGGTGTAGAGGAGGATGCCAGCCATGGGCGTCTTGGGGTCTGAACTCGCGTAGACGCGCTCTCGGATGCTTGCGGCGTTGTATCCACACTCAAGCGCGAGTTCGCGAACGAGGAGATGCGCGAGAGTGTGTAGCATTGTGTACCGGCTCGGAGGGAAGCCAACGTCGGGCTTCAGATGGCGAGCGTTCCGCCAGCCTTGGTGACCCACGAACAGGGTCTTGTCACGGTCAGTTACGTGAGTGTTCTGCTCCCACGACTTGATGACGGATTCGTTGAACTCAATGAAGATTCCTTCGCCGTGCACTTCATTGGCAAGCACCCACTCCGTTGTACCTCGTGTGAGTGCGGCCATAGGCGGGCGTTCGTCAGGATCGTTCGATTCCTCGGGTGCTTCCACACGGGTATATCCAATGAGTGCGTTGACTTCCCTGAGTCGTTCGAGCAAAAGCACGCGCTCTACCTGAGCGCCATATCCAACTGGCGGGTCGGCGATTGTACTCATGAAGTGGGGCCAGTCGCTCGGTGGACTGCTTGCGGTCAATACCTCCCACTCGGGGCCTTTAATGTCGCCTTCTGAGACGACCTCGATTCCTTTTCCGGCTTTGCGATGCTCGATCGCCTGCCAAATGCTTGGGACATCCCACTTGTCTATGCCTGGCAATGCGCTGGTGCGGATCAGAGTCTTGACAATGCCCCTGAGCTCGGATTCGTCCCCCGCGTCTGCGAAGTGCTCCCAGCCATCAAGGACCAGTTGGCTGAGTTGGTTCTTCTCCAGGGGGATGGCGAGCGCGGAGAGGGTGACGGGGAACCAACTATTGGTCGCACCGAGCAGGATCGTGCGTGGTTCTTGGGTGCACTCTTCGTAGGAGTCAAGGTGAGGATGCCGCCCCCGACACGCAGGGAGATTGTCCGCAGCGTCCTTTCCGAAGGCGTGGACGAGGGAGCGAGCGTTGTCACAGGTATCGCACTTGACCCAAAGGTTCTCGGTCTGCAACGACGCGCCTCGCTCGAAGAACCGGAGCGTCCCCTTGCAGTCAGATCCGCGATGGATGAACCAGTGCCATGGAAAGTCGTCGAGATGACCGTTACGACACGCCAGCAGGAAACGTGCTGGAACCGCATCAGCATGCGAGCCCTTCTCGCAGTTCGAGTGAAGAAAATGCGTTCGCTCCGGGCGACGGAAGTCGGCCCTGACTTCGAAGAGACCCGTGTCAAAGGCCGCGAGGAGCCCACACTTGACGCATCGCAACCATCGAGGGAAAGGGGTAACAGGTACTCCAACCCACCATTCCGGAGACGAAGGCTTCGGATTATCTTCTTTCAGATAGGGGGCAATCCGGAGCCGCTGCACCTGCGGGCCGAGGACACGTTTGACCTCGGCGAGCAGCCGCGCTTCTTCGATGGGAGGACACCTGTTGGGGTCCCACTTGTTCAGTCCCATCGTGACCACCGACAGGTTCGGCAGGTCAACGATTGAACCGGGCCCGTAGGCCCAAAGGAGCTGACTAGGACGGACCTGTCCCACGACATGGTTGTTCGTGTTCATGCGGCACCTCCGCCGCTGGGTTGAGAACGTGGTTTCCACGGAGGAGCATCAGCCGAACGTCTTGACGCGTCCATAACGAGTTGGACGCCGGGTTCTACCTCTCTCATGGACATCGGGACAGTGAACTCATCCCATGCTTGGGCACCGGGCTTCCTCAACAGCCCGACTACGTCCCCCTGCCCTTGCTCAGTCTCATAGCCGAGGCGGCGCCCACCCATTGCGGCTTCCTTTGCCCAACGGTCGGTCCGGTCGCGGGCCATCTCGAGAACGAGGTCGCGCGCGGTCTTGTCTTTGGCCTTCCATGCCCGTTCCGAGACAACGTCGATCGCGTGTGTCGCTTCTGGCCCGGAGGTCTTGTCCATCAACTGGGCGCCGAGATTCGGGTTCAGTGAGTCGTTACGCAGCCGCATCAGGCTGACCATGGTGCCCGTCAGAGCGCGATCGAGTGCCCGAGGGGAGAACGGCGTGACTGACTGAGCTTCGACGTGCTTGTAGAACGTCGAGTGATAGTGCTCGAACGTCTCGTAGTGCGACAGATCGCGCGGCCTGCTCCAAGTGAGGACCGTGACAACGAGGCCGGGGAACGAGCGTCCGACGCGGCTCGTAGCCTGGATGTACTCAGCGGTGTTCTTCGGCTGTCCATTCACCACCATGAGGCCGAGACGATTCACATCAACACCTACCGACAACATGTTGGTGGCAAGGACGATGTCGTAGGCGCGGGCCTCTCCCGATTTCCACTTCTCCTTGAACGGCAACTCCAACCGGTCGAGCTTTTGCGGAATCTCCTTGCTCGTCAGCTCGTCCACCTGGTTCACCGAGCGTTGTGTCAGGCCAGGACGGCTCACGTCACTCATCTCGACCCGATATGCTCGAGTTTGCACATCATCCTCGGCCAGGCGTCTCATACCACCGAGCTCACGTAGCGAGTTGAAGTAGCCGACAAGGGTCATGTAGGGGTCCGCCGCAGCACCGAAGTCATGGAAAAGCGTCTTCGCGGCAGTGAGCAGTGCGACGTACACACGGATGAGCACCGCGGGCCGGGAGCTCCCCGGTGAGCAGATGCCAAGGTAGAGCCTGCCGGGCCGGTCTTCTGTGGATCGCTGCACCGAGAAGAAGTTGTCCTCAACGTCCAACCCGTGTGGCGGGAAGATCGCCACTTGGCGCAGGAACACGTTATTGACTTGCTCCTCGGCCTTTCGGACGGTGGCGGTCGAGGCGATGACCTTCGGCCGGACCTTCTTGTCGCCCAGGTTCCAGGTGGAAAGTTCATCGACGGCCGTCTCGTAGACGCCTACCATCGTTCCGAGTGGTCCGCTGATGAGGTGGAACTCGTCCTGAATGATGAGGTCGGGTGGCCGAAGCGGTGAGATCGCCTTCACCCGGGTCGCGGGCTTGCCTCGCTCAGCTTTGTGGTTGCCTTGGCAAGGACTCCCGGGCCACAACAGGCCATGACGCGGGCACTCCGAAGTAGCCGCACCGAACAAAGTCCGAGTCTGTCCGCGCCACGCCATCATCGCGAACTTGTCGACGGTGGCGATCAGCATGGACGGCGGACGACGATAAATCTCCTCGTCCACCACAACGACTGGGAGTCCAAGCTCGGGGCATTGGGCCTTAGAGAACTCGCACCGACCGTACTTGTCGCTGCAATAGATGAAGGTCTGGTCAGCGCCAGGATACTTCTCGACAGTGATATCTCGACCAGGGTTAATCGCAGAACCGCACCAGGGGCAACTCGTCAACTGCGCGGGCGTTGAGCCTGTGTCACGGCGGTTGTCGCGCTCCTTCTCGATCGCCTCGTGGCTGTCTTCTGTTCGGTTCGGTGTCACCTTCCCGCCAACCCAGAGGCCCAGAGTGAAGGGCTCCGATCCCCAGGTATCGGGGTCTTGTTTGCGGAGCACCTCCATCGCGCATATGAGGGTGGATGCTCGTTGGAACTGCTGCAGGGTGAGCAGGCGCAGCGTGTAGCGCATGATGACGGCAAGCCCGCGCGTGGCATCGAAGCCTCCAAGCATTCCTTGGAGGCGCCGGATTGACATGGCGAAGGCCGCGACACCAAGGTATGCCTCGGTCTTTCCGCCACCGGTTGGGAACCAGAGCAAGTCGGCGTATGCGGCCAGTGGTTCTGTCCGGTCCGCGTGCTCAGGGTTTGCCAACGCTGGGACCGATAGGAGCAGGAAGGCCAGCTGGAACGGATGCCAGGTGCGGTTCGCAGCGAGGTTCAGTTCGTCCACCGTAACCGCCTCGCCCTGGCGGCGTTTGCGGGCGTAGATACCGCGAACACGCTGTTGCGCCATGGCGCGGTTGGCGAAGCGGAACGCCGACATGGCATCGGTGTTCAGACGCAGCGTCGAGATGCCTTCCTTGAGCCGTTCGAGGATGAGCTCGCAGCGCTCCATAGCCTCTTGGGCTTGGGGGTTATAGCCCTCGACTGCTACCCCGATAGCAGCGCTGTTCTCCGAAATCCAGTCCTCATAGTCTCCGGTAAGGACGGTGAGTGCCGCTAGAAGTTCGTCGTCGGACAGCTTCTCAGGATCACCCAGCTTCTCCATGTCGAGCCAGCCTTGCGCCCTCAACTCGCGCAGCGCAGCACGGTCGGCAGGGTCGGCACCAGGGGCCTCAGTGATCTGGATTTCCTGATCGGGGATGACCGCCGACCGCACTTCAGTCG
>JBDHZD010000124.1:0-5587 GCA_039811705.1 Fimbriimonadaceae bacterium
CGCCGGTCCTGATCAGAGCTACTCGGACTTCAGATCATCCTCGGGGAGGTGCGCTCCTTCACGTCACCCCGCCGAAGGCCATCCACAGGTTCTGATCATTGCTCTATGATCGCTGCAACCACAGCCTGCGTGGCAAAGGAGGGGCATGACCGCACCGACGAGTGGTTCTTGTGCACAGGCTGTCGCGCGGCGTAGCTACGCTCCAAGAGCCTCAATCGCAGGTACTTGGCGTGTAGAGGGTACGCGTCGGCGGTGTCTGGATTGAACCGCATTTACGCCGATCCCACGTTCTGGCTGCGCTGCCCGGCTAGCACATCCCACTGTCAGCGAACGGGAGCAATGTCCTGGCTCACTCGCCGTGAGGCGGTTCCGATGGAGGGATTGGTCTGCCATGGGCGGTGATTGGCCGGATGCCAGGCACCCGGGCGACGAGGTCCGTGTGCCCGACAACAGGACCGATGTTGTGATGGGAACCACCCTCGGCCGCCGCACGCAGGATCGTGAGTCCTTCCTTGAGGACCGCACGATGCTGCAGAACGCGGGTGAAGCGCCGCACGAGTGGGTGTCGAGGATGCCGCTGGTCAAGCAAGCGCCTGTTCCGGTGATCAACTCCTATCGAGTCAGTCAGAAGCTGGAGGCTGCTTTCGAGTCCGTGATGTCGTCGATGGCGGGAGGATTGGCCGCCCAACTCGTGCGTGACGCGCGGGAGCGGGAGTACTCGCTCTTCGTTGTCGGCGGCGCTGTACGTGACTTGGTGCTGGGCAGAACGGATGTCAACGATCTCGACATGACTGGGGATGTGCCGTCCGGGCTACTGCGCGACCTTGTCTACTTCAGCGGGATCCAGTTGTTGCCGACTGATCGCAGCCGTCTTCGGCGTGCCTGGCTACCGCGAGTCAACATCTCATCGTCTTCCGTCGTCCACGCCTACCGACTGATACCCGGCGCAGCGACCAGCAAAGACAACCAGGTCACGGTCCACCACTTCCTCGAGTACGCGCCATTCAAGGAAGCACTCATCTCCGAGGGCAACGATGGGTTTCTGTTCGGCTGGGACGCGGAAGCGGACTTCCGGTGGCGGGACATGACAATCAACGGGCTGCTGTACGACCCGGTGAAGAAGGTTGTGGTCGACCCGGGCGGCGTCCTAGACGATCTCGGTGTCACTCAGCGATACCTCCGCGACTGGGATGCGGCGCTGGTCAATGAGTCGAAGATCACGCTGCGCCCCATCGCGATACCGGCGTCAGCGCCAGCGTATTGGGCCCCGAAGGCGGTGGCGCGGCTCGTGAAGTCGATCACGAAGTTCCCGGCGGCCAGCCTTGCGGGCACCATGCCGTGGGTCGAGCAGCACAGGGTCCTACTGCGCGATTTGTCGCCCACCCTCATCGACGCCAGCGCCACGGCCCTCGACTTCCACCTCATGAGGGCCTTCGATGAGACTCGACCGGGACGAGATCTACTCAAACGCGTCGAGCCAGCACTCGACTTGCTCGCCATGGCAGGGGCTCCGTCCTGGTTCGTTCTCAGTGTTCGAGAGGCTGCCAGCGGGTCGGCGCACCTGAAGCCGCAAGGACCGAGCGAGACCGTCATGTGGCCGAGGGCTGGCGTCGGTGCCCTACGCCTCCAGATCGACGGGGGTCGCTGCAGCGTCGGAGCTGATATGCCTTCGCCAGCGGATGCAGACCCAGGACTTGCCGCTTGGTACTTCCAGGCGTTGGTGGCGGGTTGGGACGCGAACGTTGTCCAGGTCGACGAACTCGGTCCGGTGGTGGCCTACACCGACGGCAAGGTCACGATCGCACCAGTCGATTCCGAAGGGCGGGTCATCCCAGCGACGCCCGACGACATGCCTGCTCGAACCGAGCGTCCCGGGACCGCGAGACCAGGATCGAACGTACAAGAAAGCGTTGTTGAGTCGGGACGCTCGGAATCCAAGGTGCGGGCGAACCCAGATCCCGCGGAACGGAACGCCTCCGTGGATGCAGGGCTCTCCGGCGGGGTCTTGTCCGCTGATGGGATGCTCGCCGCGCGCGTGGTGCCAGGCGGCATCGAGTTTCGCGACTCGTCAGCTGCGACCCCAGGCCTCATCCCGATTACAACCGAGGGCTTCTCTGTGCTTGCCGTCGACGGGGCTGTCGGCGCCAGCCGAGCGCTGGTGTCCGTGGCCCGTGGCACCGCACTCGTTCATGAGTCGGATGCGAGCCGGGATCGCGCTCTCGTCAGGACTCCCAGCGCACGAGGCGTGCTGCTGCCTGACCGCGGGATCCTCGTTGACGCGGAGGGCGCGGCGCTCCTGGTGCGACTCGAGCAGCCCCAGCAAACCAAGCCGGTCGAATGGCTTGTCGGCTGTCGAGTCTCTGATCTTGACTCAGCGATGTTCGGCGGCGAGTTTCTGGTGGTTGCGGGCTGCGCTGTCGATGGGAACTACGAGTTGCGGGGCGCTCGAGGCACCCCGGACAACTGGAGGCTCTTGTCCACCCTTCGCCTGGACTCTCGTGCGGATCGCGTCTCTCTGGCACGCTCGACCGATTCGGTGCGCGTAGCCGTTGTGCTCGGCGAAAAGTCCGTTGGCTATAGCTTGGAGAATGATGAATGGCGGGCTGAATGACCAGACAGAGCCTGCTGTCCAGGGTTTCGGCTGCGCTCGGCTCGCGCCTACTGATCTGGTCGGGGATCCGCGGCTCTGATGCTGAGTCATTGAGTGACCTGGATCAGTTCGCTGCCAGTTTCACCATGCTCGATCGGTACGAGCGCCGCCCGATCGAGCATTCCGCGGCGTACGAACACTCGTCGGGACGCCGCGCCGATATGGAGCGGTGGGACATCGACGACCACCTTGGCGAGCCCGCGTCCCTGGAGTTCCGTCGTGGGATGCTCCGGGTGATGGCGGCCCCGTGCGCTCTGATCCCATACAGGCCGTCCCGCTTTCTGTCGGCGCTGTGGTTCGCGCGCCAGGATCGTTGCCTCAACTTAGGGTTGTTTGGTGCTCATCAGAGCGCCTTCGAGCACAAGCCATGGGTCGAGTCATCCCTACGGCGCGAGGGTGTGCCCGGCTTGGACTGGGTCTACGTCGCAGATGAGGAGCAGTTGGCGGCGCGGGACTTCCTTCGCTCCGGGCCTGTGGTTCTGCGCCGAAGCAGGACCTCAGGCGGGGAAGGCATGGTAAAAGTGAGCGACGCCGAAGCAATGAGCCGCGAGTGGCCACGCGACTCGGAGTCGTTCGCCAGCCTGTCCCAGTTCATTCCAGATGCCACGCCAGTGAACATCGGTGGGACCGTATGGGCGGATGGGGTCACGGTTCATCACGCGTCGGTTCAACTCATCGGACTTGCCAGTTGCGGTCATCGACCCTTTGGGTACTGTGGCAATGACTTTGGTGCTGCGGCCGAGTTCCCTGATGCGACCCTGGATCTGCTGGAGAGCCGGACACAGACCATCGGTAGGTGGTTGGGTCGACACGGCTATCGGGGCAGCTTTGGAGTTGACTTCCTCGTGAAGGATGGTTCGCCGCTCTTCACTGAAGTGAATGCCAGGTTCCAGGGGTCGACTGCCGCCTCGTCGTGGCTTTCAGTCGAGGCTGGCTTGCCCTGCCTTCTGCTCGAGCACGTGGCGGCCTTCCTCGATCTTCCCGCGCCTTCAAGGCCAGCCCTGCGGCACCAGGTGGGCGAGGCTCGTCCGCTGGCTCAAGTCGTTGTGCACTGGAAGGGCAATCATCCTGCGAAGCTGCAGGCCGCGGAGTTGGCTGCGACACTGAAGACCGTGGATACGGCAACTCGTGCCGAGGTCCTTGCCCCCGCTGACGTGAGCGTAGATCCGGACGGCATCCTGGGGCGGTTCGTCACGCGGAGGCGTCTGACGTCCACGGGATATGACCTGGACTCGGAGTGGGAGTCTCACATCAACGACTGGAACACCTCCGAGTTCCAGCGGCAGGGGAGGCGGTGACACCGTGCCACATCGCTACAGGGCGGCGGTGCGTTCTTCGAGAGATGGCGCAACCACGACCGATGATCCGAGCTTTAGCTCCTGGACGGAGTTCGGGCAGGCGCAGGCAATCCACCACGGCCACCACACCGACGGCGCCCCGTGGTTGTGCGACATCCTGGCGGAGGCCACTAACAGGCGGTCGGATCTGCCACTCGCGTGGCCGACCCTCGTGCTGGGGAGTGAGTGTCTCCGGCTGCTCACGCCGGCGACGCAACGTGCGATCGAACTCCTGCCTAGAGTTCTGGCGCAGAATCTCAGGCCAGACCAGACCAGAACGCTCCAGTTCGTTGAGCAACTCATCGCCGACCGAATGGGGCTGGCAGTCGCGCCGCGAGCACTCGCGACGACGCCTGGTGATGGCCGTCAGCCCGGAGATGTTGCCGCGCTGTTCGATGAAGCCCCGGCGGCGGACGCAGACGGGTTGTCTGACGAGCAGGAGCGAAGTGCGTTGCGTGCGGCCCAGCATGCATCGACGGAGTTCGAGGAATGGGAACTCAACCTGGTTGAGGCCGCGGCATCCGTCACCGAAAGCTACTTCACGGTGAAGGCGCAGAACCTGCACTCGGTGAGCCGCTGGTCGACAGACGTTCTCCGGCTGAACGCGAAGGAGGACTCAGTCCAGAAGCGTCTTGCGCACGACTCACTGGTCCGACTCGCAAACACTCTCGATCAGTCCAAGAAGGAGCAGCTGCGGGCAAGC
This sequence comes from Fimbriimonadaceae bacterium, assembly GCA_039811705.1. Classification (GTDB taxonomy): domain Bacteria; phylum Armatimonadota; class Fimbriimonadia; order Fimbriimonadales; family Fimbriimonadaceae; genus UBA2387. Next base: position 4,691 of record JBDHZD010000124.1, read on the forward strand.
CAGATCGTGGGCGACCTGTCCGCGGGGCTGGCTCGGGGCGCGGGGGAGATCTCCCTCGCGAGCCTCGAGGCTCTCACGGAGATCGCCTGGCAGATCATCACCCGACACTTCACGATCTTCTCCGACTACCCTGAATGGCCCGAGTTCTTGGTGCGCCTCAGTCTCGACAACGAGAGGTCCCGATTGATCCGGCAAGGTCCGCCTCGCCCCGCGCTGAGGTCCGCACTGGACGCGACCCATCTGATCGAGGGGGCTCTGAAACAGGAGACTAGGGAGTCGGCCGACAACTACCTTAAGGGCCAGCCTGCACGCGAGGCCGCCCGAGTCGATGCGTATGCGAAGTTCGCGGACCTGCTGTATCGGATGGCACGGTTCAGGGCGAAGACCCTGCCTCGTAGACGCCCCGCTTTCGATACGGGCAGTTCTCGCCAACGGTCTCAGGTGGCGCCGCGTTCAAGGGTCACCAAGCCACCGCCACCCGCAAGCGCCTTCGTGACCACTTTCGACCTGGAACTCGAGTTCGCTCTGGCTCACGGTCACCCCGATCAGCCGTTCGTGATCGCCGTCCCAGTTAACGTCATCGACAACGCCGAGGGAGTGAAGGAGCACCTTCTTGCCTCGACGATGTGGCTCGGTTGTGTTATCAGGCCAGAGCCGACGCGGGACCTCTACGACCAGATCGTGAATCCCCCCGCTGATGCTTGGTTCACGCTGGGCACATTGGTCACGATGGGGAAGGGCGTCGACACACCGCTCGCAGAGGGCGGCAGCTTGACGGAGTTGGAGGCGAACGCCCTCGGCCTCGTTCGTCGCGCGCTTCCTAAGCCCGGATCCACCGATGGGCTTGGTGTTGTGAGCGTGGCGTGACGGACGGATGCCCTTGTGGCTGGGAGATTG
>JBDHZD010000125.1:0-5571 GCA_039811705.1 Fimbriimonadaceae bacterium
CCGTCGCCACTCTGGCCGACGTTTTGGGTGTGCAGGTGCCGAAGACGCCAGCGGTGGTCGGTGCACGACCGGAGCCCTTGCACGACGTTCTGGCCGTGGACGACTTTTCGGATGCACAGCTCGAAGAAGCTCTCGCTCTGGCCGCGTTCCTGAAGCAGCGCCGGGCTCAGACGCCTGGCCCGATCGTCCCGGTCGAAGGTCGAACTGTGGCGTTGCTGTTCGAGAAGCCGTCTCTTCGCACCCGCCTGACGTTCGAGACAGCGGTCACCGAACTGGGCGGATTCCCTGTGTTCCTTGGCAAGAGCGACGTGGGTTTGGGCCAGCGCGAAGCAGTCAAAGACATCGCCTCCAACTTGGCCGAATGGTGTTCGCTCATCGTGGCCCGGCTTTTCTGGCAACGCGACCTGGAGGATCTGGCTCGCCACGCCGAGGTCCCCGTGGTCAATGCCTTGACCGAGTTGGAGCATCCTTTCCAGGCGCTGGCGGATATGCTGACGATCCGCGAGTGCTTCAGCGGAGACAAGGTCAAGATCGCCTACGTCGGCGACGGGAACAACGTGGCGCGCAGCTTGGCCAAAGTCGCCACTCGGCTCGGCTACCCGTTCACAATTTGCGGCCCAGACAACTTCCGGCTTGAGGAGATGGCGGGTGTCGAACAAACCAGCGTGCTGGAAGAAGGGCTCAAAGATGCACACGTCGTGTACACGGACGTGTGGATCAGCATGGGTGACGAGCACGAGCAGGAGCACCGCCTGAAAATCTTCGACGACTATCAAGTCAATCGCGACGTGATGGCGATGGCCAGCCCGGATGCAATTTTCATGCACTGCCTGCCCGCCCGTCGCGGGTTCGAGGTGACGGACGACGTGATCGACAGCCACCAGAGCCGTGTGGTCCAACAGGCGGGCAACCGCTTGCATACGGCAAAGGCTGTTTTGCAGATGATCATGGGCTAGCGGTCCAACGAGCGCTCGTAGGCCGCCCACACGCCTTGGGCCATCTTGGTCCAGGAGAACTCCTTGGCGCGTTGGCGGCCCGCTTCGACCATGGCCGCACGCCTGCTTGGATCGTTCAGGAGCGATTCGATGGCGGTATGCCAGGTACCAACGTCGTAATCCCGAAGGACCTGGCCGGCCTCTCCAGCGACTTCGGGCAGCGAACCCCCCGGTCCAACAACGACGGGGCAACCCATGGCGAACGCCTCCACGACGGGCAGTCCGAACCCCTCGTAAAGGCTCGGGCATAGATAGAGGTCTGCCCCCGCATAGAGTGCCGCGAGGTTGCCCATATCGACGTAGCCCAGGGCTTGCGTTCGGTGGCCGAGCTCCGCCGCACCCCAGCCGACCTTGCCCGTCAGGACGAGGCGATGGGGGAGGGACGGTGTGAGCCGGTCCATCGCTTTCACGGCCAAGTTCATGTTCTTGCGGGGCCAACGCGTCGAAACGGAGAGCGCGTATGGGCTGTTTACTCCGAGTGCCTTCAGTCGGTGGAGAGCATCGACGTTTCTGGGTAGTTGGAGATCGGGATGCGGCGCCAGATGGGTGGCGACCACTTTGTCCGCTACGACCCCCAGATGCTTGACGATGTCGCGTTTGGAGGCCTCGCTCACCGTCAGGACCGCCTTGGCGCGTCGGGCTGCCCTGGGGACCGTGGTGCGAAGGAGGAGCCGGTCGCGGGCCTTGAACCACTCCGGGCCGACAAAGAACGAGACGTCGTGGACCGTCGTCACGAAGGCACGGCGGAGCAACGGACTCGCCGAGTACTGGACGTGGACGAGATCGGCGCCGACGTTTCGTGCCAGGTGCGGCAGCGTGACCAAACTCCACCAACGCGAGTTCGATGCGGCGGCATGGTGCCAGCGGATGGAGTCGGTCTCGACGAAATCGGCAGGCGCGGGATGGTCCGAAGCGAGAACGATTCGGGCCTTGGGCCGAATTCGCCCGAGGCCTGTCACAAGCCCGATCCAATAGGTGCTGTCGCCCGTGCTTTGTCGGGTGATCAGTCGGGCGTCCAGAACGATTGTGGCGGACAACGCCACGATTATGCCGCCCTCACGGGTGGCACAGAGACCGCTCTAGACTTGCCGCAATGGTGCGACAAGTCTAGACGCGCGATTGTTGGGCGAGCGCTCAGGCCTTCTTCTTGCGGCGCTGTCGTTGCTTGACAAGCCGCGGATTGCCGTTGGCATCGAAGCCGAGACGATAGCCGGCCGGGATTCCCGAGAGGGCCTTCGCCAGTTCCGCAGGCAATTCGACCTCGGCGCCGCCTTTCTTCTTGCGGCTGCGTCGGCCCGGATTGAGCTTCGCGTAGGCGTCGGTGGCATCCTCATCGGGCTTCATGGCATGAAGTCCACGGTCGTCCACCCGGAAGAGCTCGGACAGCGCGGAGAAGGATAGGAAGAGATAACCGTCTTCGTGGAGCATGCGGGCCTCGAGCGGCACCACAAACTTCTTGACTCCGACGCGGACGGTGATCGCCCCTTCCTTGGGGGTGGCCTTGAACTTCAGGGAGTTCTTGACTGTCTTGACGTTTTTCAGCATGGCTGCGTTGTTTCCTCGTTCACGCATAGACCCGACCCATCGACCGACTGCAATCCATTGTTCCCCAGATCGCCGAAGGCCCTGTTTAGACAGGTACGTTGTCTATCAAACGAATGTTACCCAATCTTGCAGCGACAATCCAACGACATCCAGGATGAAAAATTGCGCTAGGTTCCATGGTTTGTGGATCGACTAACTGCAAGTATTGAACGTCAAAGCCGAGTTCGGATAGCTGAGCGGCGGCTCCCTCAGCGAGTTTAGCGACCGATGCATCCGGGTTGGCTCTCAGCACTCTCGCGAGACCGGACAAGTGTTCGTAGAGTTTCGGGGCTTGGGCCCGTTCGTTGGGCGAAAGATAAACGTTGCGGCTGGACATCGCCAGCCCATCGGGCTCGCGCACGGTCTCCAAGAAACGCAGTTCTACGGGAACGTCCAAGTCTTCGACCATGCGCCTCACGACAGCACACTGCTGGAGGTCCTTGAGCCCAAAGTAAGCCCGTTCGGGACGGACCATGTTGAAGAGTTTGAGCACCACCGTGGCCACTCCAGCAAAGTGTGTGGGGCGCAAAGCGCCTTCGAACCGCTCCGAAACGCCCGAAACCCGGACTTCGGTGGTCTTGCGCGGGTAGACCGTCGTCACGGAAGGTGCGAAGAGGACGTCGACACCGACGGAATGGGCCAGTTCTGCGTCTCGCGACTCGTCCCTGGGGTACTTGTCGAGGTCTTCGTGGGGCGCGAACTGGGTTGGGTTGACGAATAGCGAAACTACCGTACAAGCGTTTTCACGCACCGAAGTCCGCATCAACTCCAGGTGTCCCTCGTGAAACGCGCCCATCGTCGGCACGAACCCAACGGGGCGGTCGGGGAAGACTAAGCCGGCGGGGTCCCGAACGATCTTCAAAAGCTGTGGCGCTCCTCGGGAAAACGGCCCGTCTTCACATCGTCTCGGTATTGGCCGATGCCGTCCCTGAATAGTCCATATCCGTCTACATATCTGCGGGCATGGCGATACTCTTTGTCGGTTAGTCCGACGATGTCGTGGAACACTTGGATTTGCCCGTCGCAGTCAGGCCCTGCGCCGATGCCGATTGTGGGGACAGGGCACATCTCCGTGGCTTTGCGCGCCGACTCCTTGGGTACCAACTCGAGCACGATGGCAAACACCCCGGCATCGGCCAGAGTCTTCGCGTTGCCTGCGAGGAGGTCGGCCGCGTCGCCCTTGGCTTGAACCTTGTGGCCCCCGAACTCGTGCAGGTGCTGCGGCGTGAATCCCAGATGGCCCATCACGGGAATGCCGGCTCGCAGGATAGCCTCGACCGCACCAACGTGCATCCCTTCGAGTTTGACCGCCTCGGCGCCTGCTTTCATCAGCGCGACGGCGTGATGCACCGCATCCGTCTCTGAGGCTTCGTAGGATCCGAACGGCATATCGGCCACCAAGAGTGGTAGCTTGATCGCGCGACGCACCGCGCGAACGTGGTGGATCATGTCGTCCATCGTCACCGGCAACGTCGAATCGTGGCCGAGCACGACGTTGCCCAGCGAATCACCCACCAGCACCAGGTCGGCTTCCGCCTCTTCGCAGAGGCGCGCAGAGGCTAGATCGTAGGCGGTGATGCACACGATCTTCTCGTTCCCCTTCATGCCGCGGATCATTGGAGCGGTACGCTTCTTCATCGTTTTGCCGGTGGGACTCTACCCAATGGTCCACGCCGAGCCCAGGGCTTAGCGCAGCAATGTCACTGTGCCCGCCTCGTTCTCGCGCCCCCGCACGGTCAAGTGCAAGGGAAGGAACTGCTTGACGACCCAAACCGTGGTGAGGAGGCGAGGCGTAATCCGGTGCGTGGTCAAGTGGGTCGATCCCGCAGCGAAGACGGCGGGAAGAATAAGCTGATCGATCACATGGCTGTCGCATGTTGCCGACGACACGTACCACTCCATAAACCCTTGGAACGCGCGCTGCACCACGGCTTCCATGCGTACGCCCTTTTGGCCCATCGCCACCGAGCCGCCCACACCGCCCTCGAATTCCGCACACAGAGTGACGAACGCGCCAGGCCCCTTGGATGGGACCTCGACGGTCTCGATCTCGATGGGCAGCTTTGCGCTGTCGGCAAGCGCAGCAAGATGTTCAGCTCCCCGCTGGCCGATCGTGCGGATAAGTTCGCCCGTCGAGATCACGCCCCGCAACGACAGGAGCCTCCCTCGCTGCTCCCAATGAACGCCTTCCATGCCGCTGGGTTCGACTTCGATGTCCACTTGCCCCCTGGCTCCCCAACCGAAACCCGCAAGCGTTTGGCGGGCTGAAGCGTAGAGTCCGAATCGGCGGAGGGCAGCCAAAGTGACCCCCTCGAAGTAGTCGTAGCTGAGGTTGTTGTGCGCGTAGGTCTCGCCCACGGTTGTAAAGGAACTGTAGCTGCCGGAACGCGCGAGCAACGGCATCAAGGTCAATGCAACGAGCGGGGCGTTCGCAAAGCCGGGCCCGTCCTCGCCTTCCGCCACGCCGATGCGTTCATTCAGTGGGCGGGGACGCTTGGCCGGAACGAAGAGCAATCGAGAGCTACCCAACTCGGCATGCTCCGTATGCGCCTGGGTCAACGACGCGAGCGTTCGGACCAGCGTGATGTCCTCGGGGTTCAGGCCGGGGAATTTGGTCGCTTCGCGGATCGAGCGCAGCCGCACCGGGATGCCGGTCATCGCAGAGACCGCGATGGCCGTCCGCAACAAGACGCCACCACCTTCGCCATAGCTGCCGTCCAACTCGATCGGGGGTGGTGGCGATGGCATAGATCAGATTTTGAGTTTGAAGATGCAGAACTCGACGAGCTTGAGCGCATAGACGAACACCAAGATGAAGAAGCACCCGAGCAACAGTTCGTCGAGGGGGATGATGCTCTTGCGAGCCGTTTCGGCGATTTGGGTGGCGTCTTGGCGCATCAACGCCGTTGAGACCACCTGGTCTACGCGCGCGACCATCCCGCCGGTGATGGCGACGAAGGTCGGTCTTCCGATCGCGTAAATTCCTCCGACG
>JBDHZD010000126.1:0-5465 GCA_039811705.1 Fimbriimonadaceae bacterium
CGAACTGCATGAGTCCCGCCAAGCCGGCGCAAAGCCCACCCACCATGAACACGGCGGTCCGCACACGATCGACGCGCACCCCGCAAAGCCGTGCCGTCTGGAGGTTTGAGCCAATGGCCACCGTGTGACGGCCAAACGTTGTGGCGCGCAACGCCCACGCAGCCAGAACCGACACGACGACCAGCATCCATACACCCACCGGCACAAGCATCCACCGCTGGTGGGGGCCGAGCGCCGCCAACAGATGGTTGAGCCACGTCAAGGGCGCATCGATTTTCTTCTCCTCGGCGATGCCCTTGGACATGCCGCGCAACAACGTCATGCTTCCCAGCGTCACGATGAACGGCGTGATCTTGAGCTTGCCGGTCAGCCAGCCGTTGGCGAAGCCACAGAACCCTCCGGCCGCGACTCCTGCCGCCGCCGCGACCTCGGGCGGGTAGCCCGCCCGCAAGCACCAAGCGACGACGACGGCGACCAGAGCCACCATCGAACCTACCGAAAGGTCGATCCCGCCGGCCACGATGACATAGGTCATGCCCACGGCGGCGAAGCCCACGATGGCTGTCTGTCTGGCGATGGTCTCCAGATTGCGGACCGTGGGGAAGCTGTTCGGAGCGAAGTAGGAGAAGATCGCGAACACCACGACCCACGCGACCACTAGGCCGATCAGGTTGGCGTGCTTCTTCAACGCGTGGCCTCCGCCATCACGCGATGGGCGTCGGTTTCGGCCACGGGTCGGGCTTCGCCCAACACGCCTCGGTTCATGACGGCGATGCGGTCGCATACGCCGAACAATTCGGGCAAGTAGCTGCTCACCATCAACACGCTCTTGCCCTGGGCGGCCAGGCCGTCGATCAGCGCATAGATCTCGGCTTTGCTCCCGACGTCGATGCCTCGCGTGGGTTCGTCCAACAACAACAGGTCGGCTTCCGCATCGAGCAAGCGGGCGATGGCCACCTTCTGCTGGTTGCCGCCACTGAGCGCGGAGACGGGTTGTTGCACGTCGCGGCAGCGAATGCGGAGGTCCTTTGCCCACGTGGCGGTTCGCGCTGCCTCGCGCTTCGGGTGAACGAGTCGCCCTCGTGAATAGCGCGGCAATGCCATGTTCTCGGCGATGCTCATGCGCAACGCCAGACCCTCTTCCTTGCGGTCCTCGCTCACCATGCCCATGCCCAGCCGCCAACGCGCGTCGGGTGGTCTCCAGCCCTGGCTCTGGGCCACGCGAACCATGCCGGATTTCACCCGGTCCAGCCCGAACACGGCGCGCAGAAGCTCGGTACGCCCCGCACCGGTGAGGCCAGCAATCCCCACGACTTCTCCGCGATGCACGGTCAGAGACGCGCCGGCGAAATCTTCGAGTTCAAGCAGCGCCTCTCCAGCGATTCGGTCCGATCGGGGATAAAGACCGCCCACTTCGCGGCCGACCATGTCGCGGATGATCTGGTCGCGCGTGATCTGGGAGGCGGGGGAGTCCCGAACCACCCGCCCATCGCGAAGCACGGTGACGCGGTCGGCCACTCGTTCGACTTCGTCCAAGAAGTGCGAGATGTAGACGATGGCCTTGCCTTGGGCCTTGAGTTGCTCGATCACGCCGAACAAGTGCTCGGCATCGGCTTGGGTTAGACTGCTTGTCGGCTCGTCGAAGATCACGACCTTGGCATCGCCCACGAGCGCTCGCCCGATCTCAACCACTTGTCTGACGGCGGGCGACAGGAGCCCCATAGGCGTCGAGGGATCCAGATCGGGGTGGCCGAGCAAGTTCAGCACGTCTCTGGCCATGGCTTCCACGCGTTTGCGATCCACGCACCAGCCTTGGCGGGGTTCGTTGCCGAGCACCAGGTTCTCTGCGACGTCGAGGTGGGAGCAGACGGCGAGTTCCTGGTGGATCAACGCAACTCCGGATCGGTGGGCGTCTTTGGGCTCTGGGGGGTGGTAAGCGTGGCCCGCGAGCGTCATCGAGCCCGAATCCGGGGGTGTTTCACCGGCGAGGATGCGCATCAAGGTGGTCTTGCCCGAGCCGTTCTCTCCTACCAAGGCCAGCACTTCGCCCGCACTGACACGGAAATCGACGTCGGACAGGGCGACGGTGGGTCCAAACGACTTGGAGATGCCTCGGGCTTCGAGCATGGACGTGTGTTCCAGCTTACCAACCCGCACGTCTCCGTCCGAGCGGGAGATTCGGTCGTGTACACTATGCCTTCCTGCAAGGACCGCATGCCCATGCTTCGACAGATCGCTCGAATGCTGCCGACCATAGGCTGCCTGCTGGCGGCAGGTTGGGCGTGTGCCGAACGCATCGCTTTGGTCCCGCTTGACGACCGTCCCGCGTGTACCCAGTTCGCTCAAAAGATCGCTGGGTTGGCCGGCATCGAACTCATTGTTCCTCCGGCGTCGGTCCTCGGCCACTTCACCACGCCCGGACAACCCGACCGCATTCTCGACTGGCTCGACAAGCTCGACTACAACGAGGTCTCGACCATCATCGCGAGCGTCGATATGATTGCGTACGGGGGCTTGGTCGCCTCGCGAACCCATGCTGTTCCTCGTGAGAAGGCGATGGCGCGGCTGGAACGGCTGGCTTCTCTCAAGCGCAAGCGCCCCAAGGTCGGATTGTTCGTGTTCGGCGCGACGATGCGCATCGCCCCGACCGCCGTCGCCGAGAACCGCCAGTGGCGCGACGACTTGGCCACCCTCTCGGAGTTGGTAGGTCGCAAGAAGCTGAGCGGGAGCAAGCAATGGGACCAGCGGATCGCCCAACTCGAGCGTTACGTGCCCAAGAAGGCGCGCGACGATTACTGGGAGGCGCGCAACCGCAACCACGACGTCCAGAAACGGACCATCCAATTGGCCTCCGAAGGCGCGTTCGACTATGTGATCATGGGCCAAGACGACGCGCGCGCCCACGGCCCGCACGTCGCTGAGACGCGCAACCTCCAAGCCCTGACTCAGCGCCTTGGAGCCGATGCCAAGGTCTACTTCTTCGAAGGCATCGACCAGATGTCCAACGTGCTGGTCAGCCGCGTGTTGGTTCGGCGCGAAGGGTTCATGCCCTACGTCAAGGTGGTCTACTCCGACGAGGCGGCGAAGAAGCGGATCGCTCCCTTTGAGAGCAAGGCTATCGAACTCAGTTTGCGCGACCAGATTCTCGCGAGCGGCGCTCGGATTGCCAAGGAAGGCGACTCCCACAGCTACACGTTGTACGTCACGGTTCCCGGGTCCCGGCCCGAGCAGTTCCAAGCGTTTCTCAAGGCGATGAAGGACGATCTGGACGGCGGCAAAGACGTCGCTCTGGCCGACGCCGACCTGCGCTACAACGGTTCGGGCCGCATGGAGGTGATCCAGGCCCTGAGGGAGGGAAACCGACTCGTGCGCCTGCTCGCCTATGCCGGCTGGAATACGGCCGGCAACACCATGGGCACGACCATTCCAACCGCCAACGTCGTTCTGTTGGCACGGCTCAAGGACATGGCGCCGGAATCCCGCGAGGTGGCCCGTGCCGAGTTCCTGCTCCACCGCTACGTCAACGACTTCCTGTACCACAACTACACACGCCGGGTTGCTTACGCCTTCTCCGACTTTGAAGACGGGCAGACGCGCGAGCAAGTCGACCGGCAAGGGTGGGAGGTGATCCGCACGATCGTCCAACGCGACCTCGGTCGGCGGTTGAAGGAAGCCTATGTCGAGCACTTGGCGGGCAAGCGACTCGTCACGGGCACGCGCGAAATCGAGGTTGTCGGCCTGGACGACGTCCATATCGACCTGCCCTGGCCCCGTGCCTTCGAGGTGCTGATGGACTTTCGCCTGTCTACCCGTCCCATCGCTGAACCATCACGCCTTGCCGGGGGCGGCTAGATCCTCGCGTCGGGCTGTGGTCGCTCGCAAGCTCCCGTAGGGAACGTCCCCCAAGCCTCTCCAGTTGTCCGTTGGTCCTCCGATGATGGTGATGGATCATGCGCGTCGAGACACCGTCCACCGAGAACGTCGCCACCCCACGAGCCGCTAGCCCATCGGGCGGTCAGGGATCGTTGCAGCTCAAGATGTTGAAGCAGGCGCTGGACGCTCAGCGGCTTCAGGCGCAGATGGTGGCCAACCAATTGCAGGGGAAAGGCCAGGTCATCGACATCGAGGCCTGATTCGTGCGCTATACTTCGTGCGTGAGGTCGAACCTGACCCCGAATGCCCCGGCATCTCCGCCGGTCCGCCGAGTCTCTCGGCGACGATGAGGGCCGCCTGAAGGGCGGCAATTTCCGTTTGGGCGCTTGCACCCGTCCCTCGTCATCTTTGATTCTTCAACCGCGTTTCTTGGCCTTCCATCATGCTCAAGTTCGACACCATCAAGTCGCTCGACGACGACTACGTTCTCAAGACCTACAACCGCCAACCCGCTCTCTTTGTGCAGGGTGCGGGATGTTCCCTCTGGGACAATCGGGGCAACGAATACCTTGACCTGCTCGCGGGCATTGCCGTGAACGTGCTCGGGCACTGCCACCCCGCCATCGTTTCGGCCATCACGCGCCAAGCGCAGCAGTTGATGCACACGTCGAATCTGCTGCTCACCGCGCCGCAGGCGCAACTCGCCCGCAGGCTGTGCGAGATCGGCTCGATGGACAAGGTGTTCTTCACCGTGTGCGGCGCGACGGCCAACGAGACGGCCCTGAAGATCGCCAAGAAGCACGGACACGGCAAACGGCCCGATGGGGACTACGAGATCGTCTCCCTGCTCGGCAGCTTCCACGGGCGGACGATGGGCGCGTTGAGCGCAGGTGGCCAGCGCAAGTACCAACGCCCGTTCGACCCGCTGGTTCCCGGCTTTCGCCACGTGCCCATCAACGACCTTGAGGCGCTGCGCGCCGCTGTCGGCCACAAGACCGCGGCGATCGTCATCGAGCCGATCCAAGGCGAGTTCGGGATCCATCCTTGCACCACGACATACCTACAGGCCGCCAGAGAACTCGCCACGCAGAACGACGCCCTCCTCATTTTCGACGAGGTCCAGACCGGAGTCGGTCGAACGGGCACGTGGTTCAACTACCAACAGCACGACGTGTTGCCGGACTTGGTCTGCTTGGCCAAGGGCCTTGGCGGAGGCTTTCCCATCGGGGCCGTCATGGCGCGCGGCAAGGCGACAGACATCCTTCAGCCAGGCGACCACGGCTCGACGTTCGGCGGCAATCCTCTCGCCTGCGCCGTCGCTCTGGCTGTGCTCGACACCATCGAGAACCATCGGCTGGCAGAGAACGCTCAAGAAGTGGGCGCTTACCTGCGCCAACGTCTCAGCGAGCTCGGTTCCGAAGTCGAAGACGTCCGCGGGGCCGGCCTGATGGTGGGTTGCACGCTAAAGTCGCAGAACGCCCGGGAAGTGGTGCGCGCCTGCTTCGACAAGAAGGTCATTCTCAACGCGACGGACGACCACACGCTGAGGTTCGTGCCGCCGCTCATCCTCACCAAGAGACAAGTCGATCATG
>JBDHZD010000127.1:0-5267 GCA_039811705.1 Fimbriimonadaceae bacterium
TCCAGTTGCTCGCCGATGGGCGCGTCAAACTCACGGATTTCGGCATCGCTCGATTGGTCTTCGAGCCCAACATCACGATGGACGGCCAGGTGTTCGGCACACCGAGCTACATGTCGCCCGAGCAGGTGGTCGGCAAGGAGATCGACGTTCGCAGCGACGTGTTCAGTCTGGGGACGATTCTCTACGAAATGCTGAGCGGGCAGAAGCCGTTCAAGGGCGACAACGTCGTGGCCATCTCGTATGCCATCACCCACAAGGACCCGGATCCTCTTCCCCAGGTGCCGCACGGCGTCTGGCAGGTCGTGCGTCGTGCCCTGGAGAAATCGCCCGCCCAGCGTTACGATTCGGCCAAGCAGATGGCGGACGCCTTGAAGGCGGCGGCCGTCGCACAGGAGCCGATGCCGCCGGCCTTTCAGCCTGCTGCGTCGTTCGTGGTCGCAGGACCATCGGTTCCGCCCGTGTTGCATGGGCAACCGCCGCAGGCGCCGCATGCCGGACTCTATCAGCAGGGCTTCAATCCGCCGCCGGGAAGCAGTCCGTTCAATTTCGGCGGGCGGGCGGGTCCCCAGCCCTCGCCCTTCATCCCTCCGGCCGCAGTCCGCAAGCCGCTGCTTACTCCCGATCAGGCCTACTTCGCACGAAAGGCGGGTTCGGTGGTTTTGGCTGTGGTCGCGTTGTTCGTCCTTTTGTTCGTTGGCCTCACCCGCCTCGCCGATTCGGTGGGTCAGCACAACGCCATCCAGAGCGACCAGCGCATGCTGAGCGACTTGCGGGGAGCCTCGGGGTTGGCGGTCAATGAGAAGATCGCGGAGTACGAGCTGAAGATTGGCCGAATGACGTCGGCGTACTACCGGGAACAGGCGCGTGGCGATCTGGCGGTTCTGTATGAGGAGCGGGGAAAGGAGCTGGTGGCCAAGGGGTTGCTCAACGAGGCGTTTGTCGCGTTTTCGACGGCAAGGGATCTCGACCCGACCCACCCCGCTTACGCCACGGATTTGGCCAGCCTTTACGAACTGCTGGCGCAACGCGAGGCCGACCTCGCCTCCCGTGTGGGCCGGTACGAGCAAGCGAGCGACGCGTGGCTCGACGCGGCGAAACTCGACGGCGGCTCGCGTCGCGACTACGAGGACGCAGCGGGCCTTGCCCTGATGCAGGCTGCGCGAGAGCTACGGCTCGCGGGCCGAACCAACGATGCCCAGCGTCTCGTCAATCGAGCCTACGACATCTCGCCTCCCCAAAGCCGAACGAGGCAGGCCATCGGGCAATGGCGATAAACCACTGCATGCGGCTGAAACGTTTCGGCCTTGAACTTGAGGCCTTTGTTCTGGCACCATGTCCCCCGTGACCGAAAGGCCCGACGGGGCGTCTGACAATGCGATGACGGCCGCTGTCGCCGAGGGAGTCGCTCGCACCCCGTTCGACGAGGACATCGTTCTCGTCGAACAGTTCTTGGCAGGTGACCAAGGCGCGTTTGCCACGCTGTACTCCAAGTACTACGACAAGGTGTTCTCCATTGCGCGTGGCGTGTTGCTCGATGTGGACGACGCCAGCGATGCGGTGCAGGAGGTCTTCACGCTGGTGTTCCGGCACCTGGGGCGGTTCGACCGGCGGTCTCGATTCAGCACGTGGCTGTTCCGCATCGCGGTCAATCGGAGCATCCAGTACGCGCGAAAGTTCAAGCACCGCAGCAAGAACGTTGAACTTCACGAGGCTATCGCGGAGACGCATGAAGAGCGCGTCGAGATTCCAGATCAGCGGATTCAGGCAGCGCTCCAGAAGCTGAAGCCCGGCGACCGCGCACTGATCACGCTGTTCTACTGGGAGGAGCTCAGCCTCAACGAGATTGCCGACAGCCTTGGATGCGGCGTCAACGCAGCCAAGACCCGTCTCTATCGGGCGAGAGAGCGCTTCCGCGAGGCATACGAGAGCGTGGGAGGCAGCGCCGATGAGTAACCGCAAAGGCACCCCGCCGCCCGCGCACCTTTCCAGCCTGATGTGGGTCATCGCGGAGAGCCAAGATCGCCAAGGTCTGGCCGAGTTCGCGGCCCAACACCCCGAGTTTGCCGAGGAGATGAACAAGCGGTTCGCCATGGTCTCGGGACTGCGCGGTTCGCGTCCCGGGCATATCCGGCAAACCCACGTGCCCCCGTTCAGGCGGCGTCCCGTCGAGCCGTCTCCTGCGCCCCGCTGGGTATGGGCCGCGGCCTTCGTCGGCCTGTGCGCCCTTGGGTACGCGTCCTACGAACTGGCGAGGACTTACGTTGGTGCGCCGCCCGCCAAGCCGGTTGCAGAGGTTCGGACGCCTCGCTCGGGAGGTCAAGGGTTCGAGCCGGTGGTGCAGCCCCAGCCCACGCACTCGGGGTCGCAGGACCCGGTGGGCACGCCACCCTACGATCCCGGCCGGCAACCGGCGTCGGACAATCTCAGGTCCGTGGAACTCACCGACGTGGACTTGAGGACGGCGCTCCAGGCGATCGCGGCCCAGACAGGCTATCAGATCGAACTGGCGCCGGGGTTCCCGGAGAAGCATCTGGCTCGGGTGTCGTATACTCAGCTGACGGGAGTCGAGATGTTGCGCGACATGGGCGCACGGCTCGGGTTCACCGTGTTCGAGCAGGAGCGCAATCGGTTGCTGCTCGTGCCGGCTGTAGATCCATCGGCACCCACGGGCCGACCGCTTGGCGACGTTCGCGAAGCGAACCCCGGTCCCCACGAGGGCCCGACAGACCAAGGGTCCCGCGCCAAGACGCCCCACGACCCCACGAACGACCCAGATGGGCCGGGCTTGCCTTAGGCACCCGCGCGAGAGGTCCGCGAAATCAGGCGTACGCGAGTTCGACGATTTTCGCCGCGCCTTCGCGCATGCTGCTCGCCGGCACGATGCGCGAGCCCTCGAGCATCGCCTTGCCTTCCTCGGCGGCTGTGCCTTCGATGCGAGCCACGACGGGCAGACTCGGATCGACAGTCTCGAAGGCGGCCAACAGGCCCTTGGCGACCTCGTCGGCGCGCGTGATGCCGCCAAAGATGTTGATCAACAGGCCCTTGACGTTCGGGTCCATGAGGATCAGTTCGACGCACTGGTGCACGCGCTCGGCTTGAGCCCCGCCACCCACGTCGAGAAAGTTGGCAGGCTTGCCACCGGCGGCATTGACCTCGTCCAGCGAGCACATGACCAAGCCCGCGCCGTTGCCGATGATGCCGATGTCGCCACCCAAGCGGACGTAGGCGATGCCCCGGCGGGCGGCCTCGGCTTCGATGGGATCCTCGGCGCTGTCGTCGGCGGTCGATTGAAACGCTTTGTGTCGGAAGAGAGCGTTGTCGTCGATCGAGACTTTGGCGTCGGCGGCGATCAACTTGCCCTCGGGAGTCCACGCGCACGGGTTGATCTCAATGAGTTCTGCGTCGGTCTCGACGAACGCTTTCGCCAGCTTCTTGATCATCTCGACCATCTGGCGCTGCGCTGGTGCGGGAATTTGGGCCTTTTGCACGGCTTCGCGGAGTTCGTAGTCGCAGAGTCCGAATGCCGGGTCGATGTGGACTCGGACGATGGCTTCAGGCTCGGTGGCCGCAACCTCTTCGATGTCCATGCCGCCCTTGGCGCTGAGCATCACGACGTTCTTGGCCGCGGCCCGGTCGAGCAACACACTGACGTAGTATTCCTCGGCGATATCGATTTGCTCGGCGACCAGCACTTGCTCCACGACCATGCCGGATGGGTTCTGGATGCTGACCAATCGCTTGCCGATGAGTTCCTGGGTGAATGCAGCTGCGGCGTCGGCATCTTCGAACAGCTTGACGCCTCCGGCTTTGCCCCGCCCGCCCATTAGGACTTGGGCCTTGACGACCACCCGACCACCAAACTCGCTGGCGATGGCATGAGCGGTCTCCGCATCGGAGGCGACGCGTCCGCCGGGCACGGGGACGCCGAAACGGGCAAGAACGTCTTTCGACTGGTACTCGTGGAGCTTCATGAGAGAGCGGTGGAAGGATACCGCGCACAATGGTCTCGACTCGGTCCGCTATCGGGGGAGTGCGATCGGTTGAAGAAAACGAACGCGCAACGTGGACTCTTTGCAGAACGTCTCACACCCGACGACGGTCGCTTCCACCGGTTCGGGCACACATTCCAGGCGAACAGTCACAGGCGTGCCGACTTCGATGCGTCGGCCTGCCAGCACGCGCGCTCCGGAACCGGAAACGTCGAGCAGTCGTCCCGGCGTCGGTCCGAGCCACACTTCGGGCCAAGCGTCTCCGAGGATGCGCGCTTCGCGTCGTCGGTTCACCGGACGGAGTTCTTTCGGAGAACGGACGGTGAGCGTGTGGGGATGCATGGCGCGCGACACCACAACGGTCTCAAAGACCAGGAGTCCATCCGGACGCGAGGTTTCCAAGACGATTCGTTCGCCGATGGTCAGCGGAATGAAGCGGTCCCGCGACAAGGGCGCGCTGAAGACCCAGCCCTCCTGATTGGACTCGACGAACCGCGAGCGGTACAGGTGGTTGCCGCTCTTGACCCGGACGACGCAACCTTCGGGCAAGGCCTTGATGGGTCGTCCGAGCCTTCTCTGAGAGACCCAATACCCCATGCCGGCTGCAGCGGCGAAGAGGATGGCGAAGTAGCCGATCAGTTCGGCCAGGTCCTGCATCAAGACCCTCCTTTGGGGGCGTCGAACGGCGCCTTGATGTTGCGGAGTCCATCCGAGAGAAGCAGGGCGGCATCGGCAAGCACCTGTTCGTCGCCTGTCTTGGCGTACGCGCGGAAGTCCTCGATCACCAGCCGAACCTGTTGCAGTCCAAGGTTCAGCGGTTCGAACCTGCGGCGTGTCTCAGGGGAGTGGAAAGGGGCGGTTGCCCAAACAGCAAGGCCGCCGACGAGTGCCGACAGTCGGTCCAGTTCTTCCAACGTGGCGGGGGCTTCTCTGCGAACCCGGATGCGCTGCAGCAACGACCGGCAGTCGTCCGAGAAGGCGGCACACGCGGGAGGGAAGTAGGCGGAAACGCGGGCGAGCCATACGGGATGGGCCTCACCCTTCACGGCGTCGAGCGCTTCGCGCGCACCGGCGGCATCGCCCGTCACGGCCAAGGAAAACCCGAGCAACAGGTCGGCCACACCATTCGCGCCCAGCGACTTGGCGTGCAGCAACGCTTTGGATGCCGACATGTAATCACCCGCCTTCATCGAGAGGTATGCGCTGACGACGTGGGCGTCAGGAACGGTCGCATCGCGTGCGATGGCCTCGTTCAGGAGACGCCGCGCGTCGTCCAAG
>JBDHZD010000128.1:0-5131 GCA_039811705.1 Fimbriimonadaceae bacterium
CGCCATCGTGCAGCGCGCTCGGTGCAACGCATGAAGCCCCAGCCACGCGCCGCACGCTTTCAGCCCTTCGGTGCTCTTTGGCGTGGATCAAAGCGACCACCGATGAGCCATTGACCACTTGATCGGCCTTCCAAAACACGTCGTAACCCTCGACTGGGATGGGCCCCGCAAAGCCTTGCTTCATCAGCGTGTCGTACTCCGCGCCGCCTGCGAACCAACCGGTGGCCCCAAACAAGGCAACAGCCGCCGCAACCGGCCACGAGAGGGAACCAACGGCCCCAACGGCGGCGTATTCGGCGAGAACCAGAAGCGTCCCGCCCGCGAGCGAGTACAGCGTCGCGCCGAGCGTCTGGTGCTGCTTCCGGTTCAGACCGAACCAACCCTGATTCGAGAAGTGGCCGACCGTGCAGGTCAGAGTGCGTTGCGCCGCGTCGATCTTGGAGGGGTGAACCAACCACAAGGCGCCATCCACCTGGCCAGCGGCGATTACCGTTGAGATGTCCGTTCCCTCTGGAATGCGGAACTTCAACGTGGCCGGGCGCGCCAGAAGCCCTTCTGGACCCGTAACCTGGACGATGCGTCCGTGACTGCCCGAGCCCACCTCTACGACCTTGAAGGACATCTCGGCGGCAACCGCCAAGGGAGGCACGACGAGTTCAATGGCGCCGTCCTGGCTGACCAGTTTGCCGCCCGCGGGGCCTGTCTTGCCTTCGACAACCAATGTGGGCGGCGTCGACCCCGCGAGGGACTCGAGGTGCCGTATGGCGTGTTCGACGAAGTCTTCTTCGCGAATACCGTCCCAAGCGGTGCGGAGCTTGTCGATGCCGAGCTTGGCATCGTACGTGGTGGTTCGGCTATAGGCACGAACGTTCGTCCCGTAGGCGACCACCCCGATGGGTGTCGTCGCGTCCTCGCGCTGTCGCTCCTCTCGGATTCGTACGGCGACCGCGATGGCCTCATCGGTCGTCGCCGCTTTTGCGAATACAACGAAGAACCGTCCACCGGTTTGGCGCACGATGGCCGCAGCGGCTCGCTCGGCACGTTGTCTTTGGGCGGGGCTCAGGGCGTTCGCCTCGTCGAACACTCCGGATTGCATTTGGCGCGCTCCGGAGGTGATCGCCAAGGGAGGTTGGGGCGCATGACGCCCGAGGTGCGAGTCGGCTCCCGGCAGGCTTTGGGCGGCGAGAGCCAGCAACAAGGCTGTCCAAATCGCCATAGCTCAGCATAGGTCTGGCGTGTTGGTCGCTTCTGGGCCGACGTGCCCATGCCCTTCGTGTGACGCATGTGTGACGAAGCGTTGCGCTTGGTCGGGAATCCCTTCACAATTCCGTCACCCGCGGATGGATAACATGATCCTGTGACCGACCAGTTCTTCCGACCCGGTGGCACGTTGCCGACTGGAGCTCCGAGCTACGTCTATCGGCGAGCCGATCGGGACATCCACACTGCGTTGTCTCGTCGCGAGTTTGTCTTCGTGCTCGACGCTCGGCAGAAAGGGAAGTCGTCGCTGCTGGTCCGGGTCGCCGAGTCCCTACGTGCGGAAGGTCGGCGTACGGTTCGAATCGACCTTCAACGCATCGGGTCCAACCTGACTCCCGAACAATGGTATGCGGGTTTGCTCCACGCGTTGGGCCAAGATCTCGGACTCACCGCGCCCCTGTTCGAACTGTGGTCCAAGACTCAGGCTCTTGGGCCCATGGCGCGCTGGTTCGAAGCCCTCGATCGAGTGGTGCTGAATCTCGTTGCCGAACCGATCGTGTTGTTCGTCGACGAGATCGATTTTGTTCAGTCGCTGCCGTTTGGGGTGGATGAGTTTTTCGCTGGAATCCGCGAGTGCTACAACCGGCGAGCGGTCGACGAGCGGTTCGAGCGCCTGACGTTTTGTTTGGCCGGAGTCGCGGCGCCCAGCCAACTGATCCAGAACGAGGACTTGACGCCGTTCAACGTGGGAGTTTCGATTCGACTCAAGGACTTCAGTCGTGAGGAACTCAAGCCCTTCGAGCGGGTCCTGGCGACTCGGGGGCGAAATGGGACCGCCTTGCTGGACGCCATCTACCACTGGGTTGGTGGTCATCCTTACTTGAGTCAGCTTCTCGGGGCCTGGGTGGCCGAGATTCCTCACGTGAAGACCGCGCGCGATGTCCAAGGTCTGGTGGAGGCGCGTTTGCTGAGCGAATCCGCCAGACAGTCAGAGCCGAATCTTGTTGATGTGGAGCGAAGATTGTTGGCCGCCAGCTTGCCAGATGCGACCGACGACGAGGCCCGGAGCCGGGTGCTTGAATTGATGCGATTGCTCCAGCGGGGGCCCAGCACGGTGAGCCAACACGATGCGTTGTTGGTGTCCGTCCTATTGCTCTCGGGCGTCGCCAATGAAGAAGGCGGCAAACTTGCCCTGCGCAACCGTCTCTACGCAAGGCTCTTCGATCAGCGCTGGATCGAAGCGAATCTGCCGGGAGCGGAGGCGCGCCGTCAGCGCAGCGCAGCCCGACGCGCGGCTTTCAAACTCGGTTCCGTTTCGCTCGGGGTCATCCTGGCACTCGGGTGGGCGACCACCTACTTGATCGGGCTGACTCGGCAGCGTGACGAAGCACTAGCCGTCTCGCGGTCCCTCAATGCGAACCTCGAGCGCGCCAACTACGAGGGGACGATGATGTTGGCATCCGAATATGTCGCATCCGGTTCGATCATTCGTGCCAGAGAGGCGATCGAATCCGTCAGGAGCTACCCTCGCAAGGGGTGGGAGTGGCTGTACCTGCACCGGCTGTTGCGCGGCGCAGAGCAGATCAGACCCCCTTCCTCTGGAGCCACCGAGTCGTTGGTTCGTTACACATGGAAGGAACAAGGCGCGCTCATCGAGTGTTCGGATGGGGAGGTTCGTCGCGATGGCGTGCCCATTGGCCGGGTTGCCGGCGACCCCCGGCGCCTCCACTATGTCTGTTACTGGCTGTGCCAATCGCGGGGACGCGCTTCGCTTGAGAAGCGTTTGGAGCAAGTTCAGATCGTTTTGGCACAACCCGATGACCGCAACGTGGCGCTCTCGCTGGACGGACGAACGCTCGTGTCGGGTGTTCTCAACGGGCGCTTGATCGAGATCAAGGACCTGACCACCGGCGCATCGCAAACGATCACGACTCCGGTTCCAAGCTTCTCCGTGAGCATCTCGCCAGGCGGCCGTTTTGTCGTTGTGGGAGGGCTTAGCGTCACCGAAGAGATTGCGACTTACGATCGACGCAGGCAGCGGTGGCTTGTTGGGGTGGGAGGCTCGATCAGTCTGGACGACCGTTTGCTGGTCCAGAGCGTCAATGAGCGCCTTCGAGTCTACGATCTGACCACCCAAACCACGCTGGCAAGTGTTGCGCACCCAGGCCTGGTGCATGGGGCCGTTTGGCTCCGGGACGGCGCTCGCTTCGTGACGGCTGGGCTCGATGGAACGGTACGGCTATGGGAAGCGTCGTCAGGAAAGCTGCTCGACATGCTCAGTGGAGCGATCGAACCCATCAAGCGGTTTTCCGTGGACGAGGATGAGCGAGGTCTGATCGTGGACGGACTAAGAGGCTCCGTTTGCGCACTGCAATTCCATCATGCCGGACGACGCGATGTGGTCCCAGCCCACGCTGGTTCCATTTCGCTGGCCCGAATGTCCCCGGATGGGCAGCGACTCGCCACTTGGTCGCGAGACGGAACTGGGGCACTCCTTGACGTTCCAACCGGCTCGGTGTTGGGGCGGGTGCGTCTTGGTCCGAAGTCGCAACCCAGCGATATCGCGTTTTCTGGAGACGGTCGACGCCTGACCTTCGTCCGTTCCGACGGTGGGTTCGCCCTCGTCGATCCCAAGAATGGCGAAACGGTCGTGGAGCAACTCGGGAACGGTCCCGCAAGACTGATGGCCAGTCTGGGCACGTCCAAGTTCGTCACGGTGGCGGGCAAGTCTGTGGCGATCGTCGAGAGCGATGGCAGCGTCATCAGAGAGAAGGCATTGCCTGAACTCGGTACCCCGTTCGTCGTTGCCGGTTCGGCCGACGGGCGTTGGGTGATTGTCGGCGACATGAGCGGATCGGCCCGTCTCCTTGATGCGACGAGTCTGCAAGAGGTGTGGAGCAACAGCGTCCGCAACACGGTAGTGCGTTGCGGCGTGTTTTCTTCGGACGGTCGTTGGCTGGCTGTGGGCGATTCGGGAGGTACGACCTTCTTGGTGGATCTGTCAGAGCTGAGCGTTCGAAGGCTGGATGGCCACGCGTCTCGGGTTTGGTTTGCCGCGTTCTCTCCAGATTCAAAACGCTTGGCAACGACGTCCTTTGATGGCACGGCACGGATATGGGACGTGGCTTCGGGTGAGATGCGGGCCATTATGAGCCATCCCAGCTGGGTGCCCACAGCGCGCTGGTCGCCTGACGGAACCCGTCTCGCGACGAGTTGCGCCGATGGCAACGCCAGAGTGTTCGAAACAGAGAGGGGGAGGATGCTCCTGCGCCTGACGGGTCACCAAGACCAGGTGTTCGACGCCGAGTTCACGCCAGACGGATCGACGGTGGCAAGTGTGTCCAGCGACGGCTCGGTGCGGTTTTGGAGGACCTAGCCGAGCAGTGCCCGCAAGTACTCGCGGTACACGGGCACGCGAAACTCGATGCGTTCGCCAAACCGGCACAAGATGCCCGCAGCGATCAGCCGCACCATCGTCTTTCGATCCTGGCGCGGTTCGCCCCCGATCAACGTTCGCACAACCTCGCGGGTGGATGCATCCTGTTCGATCAAGTGTCCCAGCCGTCGCAGATGATCTCCAAATGGCCCTTCTTCGTCGGGCGCGCTGGCAATGAGACTGTCCAGAGAGTGGAGCCCGTCAGCAAGGCACTCCAGGGCGCGGCGAGACAAGAACGGTTGACCGCCCGTGAGTTCGTGAAGGCGCCCCAGATCGTCCGGCCCAAGGTTGATCGCGTACCTGGAGGCGAGTTCCGCGGTCTCGGCCAAGCCGAAATCCCGGATCGGAATCCTGAGCCCGACGTTGAACGGCGATTGGTGGATGTCCTGAATGAACAGGTGCGCCTCTGTGGCGTAGGAGATGACGAGTGCCAGGCGCGCAAACGGACCATCGGGGTCCAAAGCGCGGCGATTGTGCCAACTGCGTACAAGGCCG
>JBDHZD010000129.1:0-4922 GCA_039811705.1 Fimbriimonadaceae bacterium
CCCCGCCCGACCCCGCGTTTCTCGCCATGCACTCGAAGGTCGGCCAGTTGCGAGATCGGGCGAGCGAATTGGTCCAAGAGGACAAGCACGTGGATGCCTTGGCCGTGCTGCAGGAATGCCTGGATACTGAGGTGCGGTGGTGGGGTGCAGACAAGGTGAACAGTACAACCTACTATAGGATGGCCAAGATCCATCAGAAGTTAGGCAACCGGACGCAGGCGTTGGACGCTTATCGCCTGGCCTTTCAGCGTCAGAAGTACGCTGGCGAGCCGTATGTACGGGTGTCGGTCAAAGGGCCTCTGCAGGACGAGTTCATTTTCGACTATGCGATGCTCTTGCACGAGGTTGGGCGTAACCAAGACGCGAAAGTGGTGTACTACGCACTGTTGCGCAGCCTGACCGGCTATGGCGAGCCGTTTCCTTTCGTGGTAGTTTTTGACCAAGACGCGGAGGGTGAGGTCTGGGAGTTCACCCCGCAGAACTTTGAGGCGGCGTTGCTCATGGCCCGAACGCTGGTTGCCTCAAGCCCCCACGCCCTACCGGGGGATGTCACGCGCGAAGAGGCACGGCGCCGCGTCAGGGAGTTGAAGCCCGACTGGGCCTACCCCCTTGTCCAACAAGCGTGGGCCACGCGGTCCAATGAGAAGCGGAACGCTCTCTTCGATCAGGCCGAAGCCTTGGCCCGTACACCAGCCGAACGCGACACGATCCGCAGAGTGCGTGCCTTCGAAGTGGGCAAGCGGCCCACAACGGAGTCCGACCCGGTATCCGTCCGCGCCAACCTGCGCGTGCTCAAAGATGCGCTCCAAGACCTGTTGGACAACTACAAGCACCTCTACCGGCCCGTCGGCGACGGCGCAACCTAAGAAGGGAACTCCTGAAGAGTCAGCCCTATCACGAGTTCCGGCCTCGCGAAAGCACCCCGTCCGGCGAAACACCGCGTGGCTGGGAACTCGTGGCACCCGACAGGTTGGATGCCGGGTGGGAGCGACCGAAAGTGAACCTTATCACGAGTTCCGGCCCCGCGAAAACACCCCGCCCGGCGAAACACCTCGAGGGCCGGGAACTCGTGGCACCCGATAGGTTGGTTGCTGGGTGCCATGGTTCCTGACACCCAAGGTAGGAACCAACCCGGGCGACATGAGGGGAGGCTGGTACGATCGGAGCATGCTGAATCCGCCCCTCGCTTCGCCCGGACGCGTGTTGCGCGAACTGATGGCCGAGGACACTGTGCTGCTCCCAGGGGTGTTCAACGCCCTTTCGGCGAAGGTCGCTGCCGACCAAGGTTCTAGGGCGCTGTACATTTCGGGGGCGGGCGTGACGAACGCCAACCTGGCCGTCCCGGACATCGCGCTGATCACGATGACCGAGATGGCGCAGTTCGCGAGCCTCATCGTCCAAGCCGCCAACGTGCCTTGCATCGCCGACGCGGATACGGGATACGGCGACGCGCTCAACGTGCGGCGGACGGTGCACGAGTTCGAGCGAGTAGGGTTGGCTGGGCTGCATCTGGAGGACCAAGTCAGCCCCAAGCGGTGCGGCCATCTGGACGGGAAAGAAGTCATTCCGACCAGCGAGATGGCCAAGAAGGTGTTCGCGGCAGTTGACTCGAAGGTGGACCCGGAATTCCTGATCATCGCCCGCACCGATGCGCGCGGAGTCGAAGGCTTGGATGCTGCGATCGAACGCGCGAGAGCCTACGTGGACGCCGGGGCGGACGCCGTTTTCCCCGAGGGCTTGACCTCTGAGGCCGAGTTCGAGGCGTTCCGCAAAGCCCTCGGCGTGCCGCTGTTAGCCAACATGACCGAGTTCGGCAAGACGCCGATTTTGGGCCTAAACAGGTTCAAAGAGCTTGGGTACAATCTCGTCATCTTTCCCATGACCGCGTTCCGGGTCATGCTGAAGGCCATAAGCGAAGCGTACGAAGAGCTGATCCGGTCGGGCACGCAGGCGCAACTGCTGGAGAGGATGCACACCCGGGCTCAACTCTACGAGACGGTCGAATACAAGGCCTTCGAAGCGCTGGACCGGAACTGGTCGCGACGGATCGAGGACAGGTCTGCCGACCCAGTGTAGGCGACGCCGAGGACAGCATGAGCGCAACGACCGAATATCCGAACTACAGCCCCGGACTCGAAGGCGTGATCGCCGGCATCACCACGATCAGCGAGATCGACAGCGACCGCAGCAGCTTGACCTATCGCGGCATCGATGTCCATCAATTGGCGGAATTCGGGTCCTACGAGGAGACGACCTACCTCTTGCTGTTCGGCAAGTTGCCCAACCGGGCCGAACTCGACGCGTTCAACGCCACGCTCTCGGCCGAGCGCACGGTTCCGGACGAGATTTACACGGCCATCGCCCAGCTTCCCAAGTCCACGCACCCGATGGACATGCTCAAGGTTGGGTTTGCGGCGCTTGCACCGTTCGATCCCGACTATGCGGCCAACGACCGTGAGGCCAACCTTCGCAAGGCGGTGCGCATGGTGGCCAAGGCTGGCGTTCTGACCGCTAACGGCTACCGGATCCTGAAGGGCAAGGACCCCGTCCAGCCCAAAGCTGGTCTCGGCACCGCCGCAACGTTCCTGTACTGTCTCCTCGGCGAGGACCCCGATCCCTACACCACCAAGGTGATGGACGCTTCGCTCACGCTGTACGCCGAGCATGGCTTCAACGCTTCGACGTTCGCCTGCCGCGTGACGGTGGCGACGCTCAGCGACCTGTACAGCGGCATCGTGACGGGCATCGGCACCCTCAAGGGTCCACTGCATGGCGGCGCGAACGAGGAGGCCATGAAGATGATCCTCGAAATCGGCACCGCCGACAGGGCCGAGGCCTGGATTCGCGACGCTCTGGCCAACAAGAAGAAGATCATGGGCTTCGGCCATCGCGAGTACAAGAAGCAGGACAGCCGCGCCATGTACCTGACCAAGCTCGCCAAGGAGATCGGCCAGCACATGGGCAACACGAACTTTGGCGATATCGCCGAGATTCTCGAGAACGTGATGGTCGCGGAGAAGAACATCCACCCGAACGTGGACTTCCCGGCGGCCTATGCGTACTAACTGTACACGCCGATCTTCGTCACCGCTCGCGTCGCGGGTTGGAGCGCCCACGCCATCGAGCAGTTGGACAACAACCGCCTGATTCGGCCCAAGTGCATCTACGATGGTCCGAAGGAAGTCGCGTTCACGCCGATCGAGAACCGCTGAGGAACGATCAGTTCGTGGGTGCCCGCGCCGTAGGCTTTGCCGGCGACGTGTAGGCGCATGCCTTGGGGCACTCCAAAGGCCAACCGTAGGCCTTCCTCGGTGCGCTTCCAACTGACGACCACCTTGCCTCGGGGCGTCTGAAGCCATCCGCTCGCATGATCTGTGTCGCCCGGCACAGGCTCGAATATCACGTCGCGCCAACCCACGGAGTCTGGCGCTTGGCGCAGCCCCAACACGTACCCGTAGAACCACTCCATGGCGTGTCCGAGCATGCAGTGGTTGAGCGAGTTGCTCCCTGTGGTGATCGCATCCCACGTCTCGGGCATCGCCGTGAGTCCCTTGGCCAAAATCCCGCCGTAGCTTCCTAGCCCTTCGCGCGAGTAGACCTTGTGGAGGACATCGGAGCGTCCCGCTTCGGCCAAGGCGCGGATGAGGAAAAGGTGTCCGACGTCGCCGCTGGTCTGCTGATAGCCGCGCGATTCAAGCTCCTTGACGATGCCGTCCAGTACCGCTTTGCGGTCGCCTTCGGGCACCAGGCCGGCGCAAAGGGCCATCGCGGAACCTGTCTGCACGCTTCCGCCGTTCTTGAAGGTCTTGGACACGGGGTCGTAGAACTCGCGCAGGAAGGCGGTCTTGGTCGTCACGAGCAAGGTCTCGTAGTGTCTCGTTTTGCTGTTCCTTCCCAGGACGCGTTCGGCCCGGACCAACGCATCGGCGCACATGGCCAGCATCGCGGTCGCCGTCAGACGCGTATCGGTGTAGCGGCTTGGACCTGGTGGTTGACCGTGGCCGTAGTCGTACCAGTCCCCGAGCGAACCCGGTGCAATGCCGTCCTTGGATTGGTCGGCGACGTGATCCACAAACCGCTCCATCATGACGATGTTTTCGCTGAGAAACCGAGTGTCGCCATACCACCGATAGGCCCTCCAGGGCAACAAGACACTTGCAGCCCCCCATTCGACGGTCCAAGCGTACATGTCGTCGTCTGGACGCATCAGGTACCGGGGGGCAACCGTGAGCACCCGTCCACTGGCGAGTTGGGCGTCTCGCATATCGCGGCATATCTTCCGGAACCAATCGCGGCAGTCGTAACGGTAGGCGAACGAGTCGGCGAGCAGGTGAGCGCACTCGAGCCAGCCCAGCTTCTCGCGGTGCGGGCAGTCGGTGAGCACGAAACCCATGTTCGAGCGCATGGCCCAGTCGATCAAGTTGACCGTACGGTTGTACAGCGGCTTCGACGATAGGATTTGGCTTGCGACGGGGTTGTGCGTCCGGACGTGCACGAGTTCAAGACGGTGCAAGACGGGCAGGCCATCCGGGTTCGGTTGGCCGGCGGGCACAGCGCCCTGCACACCCACGAATTGACCTCCGTGGTAAAAGAAGAGATTCTCGTACGCCTCGGGACCGCCACCGGCCAGGGTGTAGGACGTCAACGCGTCCGCATTCCACAGGTTCAATTGTTCGACATCGCCATTGGACTGGATCACCTCGGACATCTGGAACCGAACGGTGGCCCCACGCGGCCCCTCGACGACGAACCTCAGCATCGCGGAGCAGTTCTGCGGAAAGGTGTAGGCCCACCCGCCTTTCGGTTGAGGTGCAATGCGAACGGGTTGAAACGTCTCGACTGGCTCGAAGTCGGGGAAGTCCTTCGCCGGGAGCGACGCGGGGTTCACCACGAGCATGTTGCCGGCGCCGACCACCTGCGAG
>JBDHZD010000130.1:0-4908 GCA_039811705.1 Fimbriimonadaceae bacterium
TTCGAATAGGTCGCCCACGGCGCTCTGACCCGCCTCGATGCCGAGCATGTCCGGCAGGATGGACCCAGGCACGATGCCGCACACGCCCTTGATGTCGGGGATCGTGCCATCGTCTGGGCCGACCATGAGGTCGCACGTGCTGGTGCCCATGATCTTGACGAGCGTTCCGGGTTGAATGCCGCTGCCGACCGCTCCCATGTGGGCGTCGAATGCGCCGACGGCAACCGGAATATCGGGCGGCAGCCCCAGCACAGCAGCAAGGTCGGCCCGCAAACGACCCGCGATGCGATCAGAAGGTTCGGCAACCGAATAGAGGCGATCGCGCAACGCAGCCAGTCCCGGATCGAGGGCGGTGAGAAACTCCTTGTCGGGCAATCCGCCCCAAGCGGGGTGGTACATCGCCTTGTGCCCAGCCGCGCAGACACCCCTGGAGAGCGTCATCGGATCGCTTGCTCCGGTCAGCCAGGCTGGAATCAGGTCGGCACATTCCACCCAGCTGGCCGCCGCCGCGAACACCTCTGGCGCGGTGCGCGCGCAGTGGAGAATCTTGCTCCAGAACCACTCGCTGGAGTAAGTGCCTCCGCATTTGGCGAGGAAGGGCCGGCCCATCCGCTTGGCCAACTCCGTAATCTCTTCGGCTTCCGAATGAGAAGTGTGGTCCTTCCACAGCCATGCCATGGCCGCAAGGTCGTCGGCGAATCGCGGATCGAGGGCCAGCAGTCGGCAGTGATCATCGACGGGCACCGGGGTCGAGCCCGTGGTGTCCACGCCGATGCCCACGATGGCCCCTGCTTCGCCGCCGATCCCTCGCAAAGCCGCGAGAATCGCTTCGGCAGACGAATCAAACCAATCGCCCGGATGTTGGCGCGCCAGCAGGGGGTCGTCGCCATACAGGACGCCATCGTCGCCATGGGCATACCCGACGACCGCGGTGCCGAGTTCGTCGCCATTGGCGGCATCCACTACTAGACATCGCACGCTGCTGGTGCCGAAGTCCAAACCGAGGGAAAGGGCGCGGGGCATCGTCCCAACACTTCGCGATTCGCCTTGCGACTCCTGCTCCAAGGAGTCCTTTGGCGGGCGTAGAATGAAGGTGCCATGGCCCAACGCGAGCCCACCATTCTGCTCTCCGACGACCAGATCGCCTTCTACCACGAGCACGGCTACCTGTCCATTCCCGCGATCACGACTCCCGACGAGGTGGAGCGCTTGTGCGAGGTGTACGACCGCCTGTTCGCCAGTCGGGCCGGGCGCGAGAAGGGCGATCAGTTCGACCTCGCCGGCACCGACGAGGAAGGCAAAGAAGCCTCGCTGCCGCAGATTCTGGGCCCTTCGCAGTACGCCCCGGAGTTGCTCGACACGCAGATGAGGATCAACGCGGAGGCGATGGTCAAGCAATTGCTTGGGCCGGAAGCCGGCGTCGGTGGCGACCATGCGATCTTCAAGCCCCCTTTCCATGGCGCCGAAACGCCTTGGCACCAGGACGAGGCGTACTGGGACCCCAAGTGGCTCTACAACTCGATGAGCATCTGGGTGCCGTTCCAGCCCGCGACGCTCGAGAACGGGTGCCTGTGGTTCGTGCCCGGCTCGCACCGGATGGAGGTCCTGCCGCACCATTCGATCAACCACGACCCGCGCATCCATGGCCTCGAGGTCGAAGGTGCGGATGTTTCGGGAGCCGTAGCATGTCCTTTGCCCGCGGGCGGGGCGACGTTCCACCACAACCGGACGCTGCACTACGCTGGACCGAACCACAGCGACATTCCGCGCAGGGCCTACATCATGGGTGCGGGCGCACCGGGCAAGCCGTACCCCGGCGAGCGGCGATTCCCGTGGAACGAGATCAAGCAGACGGCGCGTGAATCGCGGGCGCAAGCCAAGTCGTGAGGGTTTGCGTCGTCGGTGGCTCGGGCATGCTGGGCATCGAAGTCGTCCGGCAAGCCGAGGCCAGCGACTGGGAGGTCTGGGCTCCGTGTCGCGACGCGTTCGACTTGACCGACCCAGTCTCCGTCGCCCAGATCGCGGTCGCGGAGCCGAAGTTCGACGCCTGCATCAACTGCGCGGCCTACACAGCGGTCGATCGAGCGGAAACCGAACGGGACCAGGCGCTGGCGTTGAATGCGCTCGGGCCAGCCTTTCTCGCCGCGGCGTGTCTGCAAGCAGGCACCCGACTGGTCCATGTCTCAACGGACTTCGTCTTCGATGGCACTGGTTCGGTTCCCTACCGACCTGAGGACCCGACCCACCCGCTGAGTGCGTACGGGGAATCGAAGTTGGAAGGCGAGGGACCCGTTTTGGGTTCGGGAGGCATCGTGGTGCGCACGTCTTGGCTGTTCGGTCCCGAGCGCGGCGGCGGATTCCCCGGGGCGATCGTTCGGGCCGCGCGCGCGGGCAAGCCGCTCCGCGTGGTCGCGGATCAAACGGGGACACCGACCTACGCACCGGATCTGGCCCGGCTGCTGGTCGAAGTGGTGGCCCAGAATGCCGCACCGGGACTCTATCATGCGGCTGGCCCCGAGGCGGTGACTTGGCACGCGTTCGCCGTCCGGGCGTTGCAGGCCTGCGGGCTCGACGTCGAGGTTCAGCCGATCACGACGTCGGAATGGCCGACCGCCGCCCATCGGCCCGCGTTCAGTGCGCTGGATTCGTCGTCCGTTGCGGGATTTGGCTGGCCGATTCGAGACCTCGATGCAACCTTGAAGGACTGGAGCGCCCGCTACCCATACAGCGGCCCATAGGCCGCGCAGGCGCGGTAGTCGGCGTCCTGCAACTCCATGGCTCCGAATCGCGCCCACGAAGCTGGGCGAAAGACATCGCTTTCGCTCACGTTGTGCATATCGACGGGAATCCGCAACATCGAGGCCATCGTGATCAGGTCCGCGCCAAGGTGCCCGTAGGCGATCGCGCCGTGGTTGGCGCCCCAGTGGTTCATCACGGTGTACACGTCGCGGAAGGGCCCCGCACCGGTCGTTCGGGGGACGAACCAAGTCGTCGGCCACGTGGGGTTCGTCCGGGCGTCCAACACGTCGTGTACGTGCTCGGGCAGGTCCACCGTCCACCCCTCCGCGATCTGCAACACCGGCCCAAGCGGGTCCACCAGATTCAACCGGAACATGGTGACGGGCATGCCGCCCCGAGTCGTAAAGTCGGTGGACCATCCTCCACCCGGGAAGTACTCGAGGATCGAAGGGCACCAAAGCGTCGCATTCAAACACGCATCCGCCTCCTGTCCGGTGACCTCCCACCACGGCTTCACCGCAGGTTGGCCGTTGCGGGTTTGCTCGCCCGACCAATCGAGCGCCGAAGGCCCCGAGTTGATCAAATGCAGGAACCCTTCGGATGCCACACCATTGGGTGCCCAGCCGGTCACGCGTTGAACCGCATCGGGACTCCAGTAGGTGCGAACGTCGGAGAACAGCTGAGCTCCGCCAGTCAGTAGGTGACCGAACAACATGGAGGCCCCGTTCATGGCGTCGTTCTCGGTCGCGACCACATACGGCTGGCGGATGCCGTTCCAATCGAACGAGGAACAGAGAATAGCCTCCAAGAAGTCGCCGTTGGGCAGGTGGTCGGTCCATTGGCGTTGGCCCTGGAACCCGCCGGCGAGCGCGTTGTGACCCCGGGCTTCTTCGTAGAAACCACGCTCCGCCAGCCGAGGATTCCCAACCATCAGGTCCCGCGCGATGAGCGCCATCATCACCGACCGTTCCCAGTCCAGGTCCTTCTCATTGCGGGTGCGGGGCCGGTCGTTCGGGTCTTGGCCCTCCTTGCACCGCTCTCGGACCCACAGCAGGGCACGGTCGTACTCTTCCTCGTCGAAGATCCGCCGATCCATGCGCCGTACGAACTCGGTCATGTCCACCGTTTCGACCCGCATGCCAAGAAACTTTTGGAAGAACGGCTGGTCCACGATCGAGCCCGCGATGCCCATGCTCACGCCGCCCATCGCCATGTACGCCGTTCCGCGCATGGTCGATGCCGCGATGGCCGCCCTACCAAACCGCAGCAACTTCTCCCGAACGTCTGAAGGAATAGAGGTGTCGCCCGAGTCCTGAACGTCACGCCCATAGATGCCGAAGCATGGAAGCCCCTTCTGGCTGTGGCCCGCCAGGGTTGCGGCAAGATACACCGCGCCGGGGCGCTCGGTGCCGTTGAACCCCCAAATCGCCTTCAGCGTCATGGGGTCCTGGTCCATCGTCTCCGATCCGTAGCACCAGCAAGGCGTGACCGTCAGCGTGGCCCGCACGTTGTGTTTGGCGAACTTGTCCGCGCAAGCGGCGGCTTCGGCGAACCCACCGATGGGCGTATCGGCGATCACGCACTCGACGGGCAACCCGCACGCATGGCGCAGATTCTGGGACAGCAAGTCGGCCGCCGCTCGGGCCATGGCCATCGTCGGTCCTTCGAGCGATTCGCGAACGCCACCGTAGCGCCCGTCGATGGTGGGGCGGATGCCGATGCGCGGGAGTTCGGTCTGCAGGCGGTTGCCGGCTAGGTTGGACATGGGTCTCTGTTCGCCGCCTCTCGCTCCCATTCCTACCCGGTCACGGGAGTACGCCGCGCAAAGCCGTACAATAGGAGCCCGTGCAACGAATCGTGCTTGCTGCCCCGAGGGGCTTTTGCGCCGGTGTGGCCTATGCCATCGAAGTCGTGGACCTCGCGCTTCGCTCGTATGGCACACCGCTTTACGTGCGCCATGCGATCGTCCACAACGAGTGGGTGGTCCGAAGTTTCGAGGCGCGAGGCGCGATCTTCGTCGAAGACATCGCCGACATCCCCGAAGGCTCGACCGTGGTGTTCTCGGCGCACGGTGTCTCGCCAGCCGTCCGAAAGGAGGCGCTGGACCGCGGGCTGCGCGTGATCGATGCGACCTGCCCTCTCGTGACCAAGGTCCACAACGAGGCCAAG
>JBDHZD010000131.1:0-4856 GCA_039811705.1 Fimbriimonadaceae bacterium
GCTCCGGGCGCTCACTGAAACGCTCAGCACGCCGGAACTGGAGTCGCTCCTGAACTATCTGGGAGTTCGAAACCTGATCTCCGCTGGATTGAACCTCTTCCACGAGGACGCGACCGTGACCGCGTCCGAGGCACGCTCCCTGATGCATGACTGGCAGGTTGAGGCCGGCCCACTGCCGGTAGGCGGCTGGGACCCGAAGCTGCGCGGCACATCACTGTTGTATCGGCTGCTTGGACTCCGCCGCGTCACCTGGCTGGCCAGGTGTGCGAGGGACCTGAAGCGGCGTGTTCGGCAAGTGTCTTGTCGGATCAGGAGTCGTGGTGCTTGAGGGAATCGATGCTGGTGCGTTGGGCTTCGTGGCTGCACGTGCGGGAGTCGAGGGCGCCCTCACGCGTGGGCGCATGCCTGGGCCAGTGCTCAGCGGAAGGCTGATGATCACCTGTGCCCCCAGTGCAACGAGGCGGCGATGCTGGAGACCGAGCACCAGGACGGTACCCATGAGGGCGAGCCCAACCCCCTGCCCGATGTGCACCAGCGAGGAGACCGGGACCGACAAGCCGTTGACGCGGAAGAAGTGCCGGGAGATCCTCGACGCGCTCGGCCACGACGGACCGACCATCTGCCTTATGCCAAAGGCCCGTGAGATCGGCACGACCGGGCAGGCTCAGGCTGACCAACAAGGACGAACTTCTGCACCGAGGCGAGTATGTGGATCACCTTCGCGGCCTGCTGACGCACGTGGCGACTCAGGGTCAGCACGAACTTGTGATGGCCAAGGTGGCCAGGGCACTCGATGCTTCGGAGGCGGTCGTCGACTCCCATCCTATGGCTGGCGCGGACGATGCGGCTGGTGAGTCGTTGCCGTCATGGGGCCGAAGCCGCGTGGAAGGGTGGTTCGCCGGCCCAAGGTGAGCTTCAATGACCCGGGCTTGGCTGCGGCGCTGGCCGGGTTCGGAGCTGAGCAGGCGGGGAGCGTGGGCGGGCGGGAGCGCTACGGCTCACGGGCGACGCGCTCTCCCAGGTGGACAGGGAGGGATGCCGCAGGCCGAGCCCCCGTACTACTCGGCACCGGCACCCAGCATCGCCTCAAGATGCTCGGGCGCAACGGCGCGGCCCGGATCAACCAGCCACAGCTTGCGAACTCTACCTCGCCGCTCAACCCCCATCGGACTCATCCGCCTCGACAAGTTCCGGACCCGCATCGGACTGTCCCTGCAACCGTGTGGCTTGTCTGTGAGTAGGCTGGGCACATGATGCAAGAGTCGTTCGCCTATCGTCTGGAGCGGCCCCCGGTTACGTCCGTTTCGCTACGAATCCGATTCAAGGCCTCCCCGAGTCTGCAGAACTGGATGCTGGCGCCTTTCCTGACGGACATGCGGAAGGACCACCTCTCGGTGGAGGAACTTCCACCGTATGGGGGCTATGGTGACCCATTTGAACCTTCCGAAGAGGTAGACGACACAGGGACCACAGTTTGGCCTGTGCCGCGCACTCAATTCACGACGGCCGATCGAATCCTTGCTGTACAAGGGAACGAACTCGAGGTTACGTGGACCTTCAACGACGCGGACACGGGTGCGTACGCTGGCTTTGACAGCCTGTTGAGTGCGATGAAATCCCTATATTCAAGGCTCGTTGAAACTGTCAGTGTCCATGGTGTTCGCATTTCACCGAAGTTCGTAGTGTGCTTTTATGTTAATAGCATCCGCAAAATGAGCGCTGGCACACTGGCTGTTGGCGTATTGACGCAATGGTCCGAGACGATAGAAATCGCGGACCCCGAACAAGGCTATGTGGGAGCACGTCTTCACGGCTGCGCAAACCCTGACAAGCACAACTGCGACTCCCTCATTATGGTCGATTCAACAGATGGAGGGTATCCCAACTTGTCCATCCGCGTCCTCCGTGACGCGGAAGACGGAGAGGATCCCATCGTTCTGCTGACGAGCGCTCACGACGAACTCATCGCTCTATTCAGACAACACACGAGCGCCGCTCTTAGGGGCGGCTGGGGAGAACAATGAACACGGCAACGATGGACGCCTGCAATGCCTTGTGGACTCAACGCCAAACATTGACTCCGCCGCTGGGCCAGTGGCAACGTTCACACGCCGAGGGGGCGTCGAATTGGACGAGGCCGCTCGGTCGGGTTGAAGCCTTCGAACTCGTTGAAGTCACTAGGCAACTCAAGAATCTAGATGCCGGAAGGGAAATTCGCACCGCGGTACGTAATTTCGTGATGTCGATCACTACGAGAGGCGCCACTGTGCCTTCTGTGGCGCCTGGAGAACGCGATGGAGACGTCACGTTGCACTGGGTAACGGGGCCCATGTCGATGGAGGTGGAAGTAACTCCATCTGGAGCCGTCTACCTTTGGGCACGTGACGACTCTGGCGAAGTCCGCTGGGTCGAAGACGATGTGGACGTCCTCCAGAGGCTCGCCAAGTACATGGTTGCACGAATGGCAGATCGCGCGCGTCTGAAGAATCCGAACTGGCGCGAGCAATACGTGAGTCATGTGTGAGACGGACTGGGTCTTTGATGACCCTCTCGTCGCTGACGATGAAGAACTACTGAGGCGTATTCCTCGGAAACCAACCCATGTGACGTTTGATTCGGAGAACTCGCAATACGTCCCCCATATTGCGGCGTTTCGACGATCTGAGGGTGGAGGCATGTCTGTCCATCTGACGTCCCTCCTGGAGAATCAAGGACGCGAACCTTCGAACGCATACGACCCGGAATGGTACGGCACGGTGGCATTCCTTGCGAGCGCACCCAGAAGCGTCGGGGGTGGCGTGCTGGCGATCACGGCCCCGCCTGAACAGGAGCCGGACGCAATCTTGGCAGCTGCCCACGGTGAAGTACGGCCCCCGACTCACGCCATAAGCAAACCGGAATGGAGTCTCATCCGAGACGAGATCATCCGTGCGACCAGATGGGTGACCGTTCTCAGAGTGCCCCTGCTCGGCTGACGGCGAGTCCGCTCCCCGCAGGGTCGGGTGGCTGAGTCTGTTGGCCCGGGCTCATGCAGGACCTACTGACCGCAGGTACTCCTGCAACGGCGTCGATAGTACATGGCTGGTTCTCGTGCGCGTTCAACCGGCTCGCTAGGGTGGCCCCATGATCACAGAAGCGGAGCCATCAGCAGTCGAAGAACCAAGCTTGTCTGTGTCGGATGAGGATAGATTCTGATACGCGGCACTGATGGAGCGAGTGAAGCTTCGCATCGATGAGGCCGAGAACCTGCTGAAGACGTGGACCGACGAACGGGGCCTCATCTACTCGGCGGTCCAACTCCGGTTGGCCATCGAGGAAATTGCCTTTGCTTCACTCGTCGGGAATCGTCACGTCCTAGAGAGCAGCAGCGGTCAGTCGGCATCAAGAAATGGGACCAAGTATGCAAGTCGCTGAGGTCCCTGAACCCTGACTACTGGCCACAGGGTGTTGTGGCCACTCGTGACCATGAAGGGAATATGGCATGGGAGGATGCCGAGGGGACCCTCGAAGAGGATGAGAGCACAAGGGTTTGGGGAAGGCTCAGCCGTCTGTTGCACGCCAGGATTCCTTGGGAGCCTCCGCTGGACCTCAAGGAGGAGCAGACGTTCCAAGCTGAGCTCGTCGGGAGGTTGCACCGCACGCTGAATGAACACTTGATCAAGATGATGGGTGGCGACGAACTCGTTTGCTGTCAAGTGTCGGGCAGCCCTGTCCGTGTCTACGCGTTCGGTGCGATCTCTGGCTCGGAACCGTAAGCGCGGCTGAGACGAGTGCGTCGTAGGCGGTGTTGATCTCGGGGTGGCGTGAATCTCCAGCAGGGCGCGATGGTAGGCCAGCCGGGACTGGACGTCGCTGATGTGGGTGGTGATGGCCTGGCGGTTTGCAGCGGAGCCATCCCGTCGGCGAACGAGGTACGGCGCCTCCAGGTAGTCCTCGACGGCGCGGAGGGCCTCGCTGTAGATCGCGGCACGGCGTTCCCTGCGCGCCATCCTCTGCTGGATGGCGTAACCGCAGACGGCGACCGCCGCAGCAAGTACTGCGGCGATGATCGTCGCGATCCCATCCCAGCCAAACTGCCCGATCATCGGCGACGTCTCAAAGAGGAGCGTTGGTCTCGGGGTCACTTCGCCCTCCCTCGGAAGCCGTGTGGTGCCTCCGGCGCAAGCCAGATGCCCTTGTGGTGCCCGCCGCTGTGGCGCCAGTAGGTCTCGAAGAAGAGGTGGTCGCCGGCAAGGTTGAGAAGCGCGAGCAGGCCGTCGCCGGACGTCAAGCGCCGTTCGGGCGGATCCCCGGGATAGAACAGGCAGAGGCTGCCGTCCGGCATTCGATGGGGTAACGCCAGCTCCCGGTCCGCGAACACCCGCGGGAAGTCCTGTGGTGCGAGGCCCCAGGTCTCTTGCAGCGGTCTGTCCTCGAACAGCACGGTGACGGGGATCGCCTGCTCCCTGCCTGGGATGTCGAGGCCTTGGTGGCGGTAGACGAGCCGGTCTCGGTACAGCTCATGTGCGATGGCCTGCCCATAGTGGCGTCGGGCATCTCGCTGGAACGGAAGCCGCCAAGCGGGGTCCGCTCCGTACCAGCGAGGCGTCAGGCTCCCCATGACCGCACGTTCGCGCGAGCTTGGTCGGCCGATGCTCCTGTACCGGCCAGGAGGGCAGGTGTTCCGAATGCGATGGTGTCCTTTCGTCTCCGGGCACTGACCCCAGGGGCCCGTCAAAGTCGCCCAGCCTGTGGTGTGACTAGGGGTTTTGTGGGGTTTGTCGGCGTGTCGTAGACGGGGGGACGCGGTCTCCAAGTGAGGATCGGAAGTGGAACCAACCGCTTCCCATCTTGAAGGACCGCGTCCAGTGACATCT
>JBDHZD010000132.1:0-4847 GCA_039811705.1 Fimbriimonadaceae bacterium
TGGTCGAACAGCAGACCATTTTCGAAGTCGACCAGCAGTTCTACAACGGCTCGGGCGTCCACTTCGGCAACCGCATCGCGTTCGATCGCAAGGGCCACGTGTTCTTCGCCATCGGTGAACGAGGCGCGGGCGAGAACGCCCAGGACACCAAGCGCCCCAACGGCAAGGTCTACCGCCTGAACGAGGATGGCTCGTTCCCCGCGGACAACCCGTTCGCCTCGTCCAGCGACCCGATCGAAAAGGCAGTGTGGAGCTATGGGCACCGCAACCCGCAGGGTCTGGTGTTCGACCTCGAAGGCAACCTTTGGGACACCGAGCATGGCCCGCGCGGCGGCGACGAGGTCAACCTCATCCAGAAGGGACACAACTACGGTTGGCCCAACATCGCGTTCTCGATCAACTACAACGGTTCGCCCTATCGCGTGCCTTGGCCGTCGGCGGACCAGAAGTACACCCTTCCCGCGTTTCGCTGGTTGCCTTCGATCGGCGCTTGTGGCTTGGATGTCGCGAAGGGTCCGGCTTTCCCCAACTGGAAAGGCGACCTTCTGGCGGGCGGTCTTTCAGGCGCGAACGTGGATCGGCTTCGGTTCAAGGACGGTGCGCTCGTGGAGCGCGAGGAGTTGGTGCACGGCATGGGCCGCGTTCGCGAAGTCGCCGTCGGACCAGACGGATCGGTGTACGTCGCGCTGAACCAACCGGACAAGATCATCCGACTGGTTCCCGCTGATTAGCATTGTTGGCACGACTCGGTGGCGAGGGAGAGCCAATGGAGGCATCGCGTTGCGCGATGCCTTTCTTCTTCCTCCCACGCTACGGTAGCATCGGAACCGTTGGAGGTTCCGACCCATGAACGCTGAATTCACCCTCGCCACGCCCGATACGGCCATTGGCCGCCAGTTCGCCGACCAGGGTTACTATCTGGCCAAAGGCGTCTTTTCGGCCGCCGAAGTCGCCGAACTCGAAGCGGAGTTCGACCGCATCGTCGCCCAGTTGCTCGGCTCGGGCGAGAACCTGAACGCCCGGTGGGGCGGGCCGGAGATGGAGAAACTCGGTGCGGCCAACACCCAAGTCCTCCATACCCACAACGTTCAGCGGTTCTCAGCGGTTTGGACTCGCGCGCTCCTTCACGAAGGGTTCCTGTCGGTCGCCCGCGACATTCTGGGGCCGGACATCGTTCTGCACCACAGCAAGCTCTTCCAGAAGCCGAGCGAACTCGGCGCGCCGTTCCCCATGCACCAAGATTGGGGCTACTTCCCGACCCTGCTCGACACGATGATGGCCGGCATCATCCACGTCTCCCCGGCAACCGACGAGATGGGCTGTCTGCGCGTCTATCCCGGTTCGCACAAGCGCGGCCGCATCGAGAATTCGATGGGCCAGAGCGAAGGCGAACTGCTCGAGAAGTACCCCATCGAAGGCGCACTGCCGCTGGAAGCCGAACCTGGCGACGTGGCGTTCTTCCACTACTTCACCATCCACGGCTCCATGCCGAACCGCTCGAACCAGACTCGGAAGACGGTGTTGGTCCAGATGCATGCGGGCAACGACGTGGTCGAACCGGGCAACCTGCACCCCGACGAACGGCTCGTGCTCTCGGGCTGGAACCACATGGCCAGCCGGTCGATGGCGAACCAGATGAAAGCCTAGCGGTTCGACTTCAGGCGGGGAGGAAATCCACTCGCCAAGGGTGTGCCCTCGGCGGGTGGGTTTAGGGTCAGGGTCGAGAACAGGTCGAGGCCCGTTCCGATGCTGCCCAGTTTCTCGAATGCGGACCCGCCCGGTTTCAGGCGGTAGACGTTGCCCGTGTAGCTCACCAGGGCCAGCACGCCGCCCTCCGCATCGATGGCCACGCTGTTCAGGCCGAGTTCGACCTCGTACTCGCGAGGCGCGAGTTCGCCCTGGCCGTCTAGGTCGGACTTGGCGAATCGGAACACTGCTCCGTTGGCGTTGGCCGTCCAGAGGTTGCCTTCGGCATCCACTGCCGCGTTGCCCTGAACGCCTGCGGGAATCTTGCGCCATCGGGGTCGGACGACGTGGGATCGCGTCAAATCGGAAGCGCCAAGGGTGGCCAGCCCGTCAGCGCCGAACACATACGCGCCTCCATCGTGGCGGAACACCAACGAACCGAGGTCGAGCGGCTGGTCGTCGTCCTCGTCGCGCTTGAGTTCGACCAAGGGATCTCCCAGAACCCCGGAAGCGGACGGCGTGTACGCGCGGGCGACATCCTGGGACGCCACCCAGACGCGCCCCGAGGGATCGCGGGTCAATCGTCCTTGGGAGGCTCCTCCTGCCACCTGGGGCGTGCCTTGCTCGGTCATCTGAGACGCTCCGAGTCGCATGATCTTGTCGTGGTCCCAGCCGTCGCTATAGAGGAACGTCCCCGCGGGAAGCATGACCCCAGAACTGTTGCGCGGACTCGTGAGAAGGGTGGCAGCTGCCTGAACCTTTCCCGCGGCGAGGTCGGTGCCCCGAAGGGCGCGAAGCGTGCCTTTGGTAAAGTCGTCCTCGTCGTGGATGCGTGGCGCAGCGATCCAGACCATGCCCGTGCCGCCCCGTGGCGCATAGCGGAAGGTCAGGTGGACAGTATCGCCTTCCTTGACGTCTCGCGTCAGCGTCTCTTGCGGATCGTAGATTGTATCGACCCAGCCCGTTGCCGAGCGGAAAGCCGGTCCGGACACCGTGTACCTGCCGACCTCGGTCAACTTGAGGTTGGCAAACTTCTCGGCGGAGTCGGCGACGATTTCGTTCCCGCTCGGGGTGCGGATGGTCAGCGGTGGCCACTCGCCCGGGGGGGCGCCGACCAACGAGACCGTCACGGTCGCAGGGTTCAAGAGAAGGCTTGCGAGCGCCATCGTGGTCAGCGTCAGAACAGGCATGGGCACGCATGGTACCTACGCCATGGGCATCAAGAGCCACGTGTTGGCTGAATCTTGGCTGATCTGGGCGTCAGTCCCCGAACGCGAGATACGCCAGATACAGCAAGTTCACACAAGGCACCAGCATCAGGAGTCCCATGAGTTCGGGCTTCCCACGTGCGCCGCTGATCTTCATGAACAGGTAGATGAAGCCCACGATGTTCACGCAGGGGATGAGGCAAATGATCACCCACCACCAGTCCACATCGGCAATCTGGGTCATCAGATAGATGTTGGCGATGGGGATCCAAGCCAGCCAGGAGTTGTCGGTGTTGGTCTTCTGCGCCACGACCATCATGCAGAAGGCCACATAGACGTAGATCAGCAACGAGAACCCGGTGCGTGCGGTTTGGTCGAAGTACTCGAGCATGGCAACCCAAGGTTTTCCACACCGGGGTGTCCGACTCCTTTCATCGGGCACAATGGAGTCTCACCGCGATGCGAACCACAACCGCCCTGCTCGTCCTCGGTCTGTCGGCGTTCGCCGCCGCGCAAGACCGTCTCCCCACCATGCCACGCTTCGACCGTTACGAAAAGATGCGCCGCGAGATCGGCGGCGCTGTGTCCGGGGGCACGCTCCAAGTCCAATGGGAGGACGATGGCAAGGCGTTCACGTACAGCAAGGACGGCAAGCGTTGGCGCTACGACCCCGCGACCCAGACCGCCGTCGAAGCCACGGCGACGACCACCGATCGACAAGGCCCCGGTCGTCGCGCGCCGCAGCGCGGCCGCCAGTTCGACACCGCCTTCAGCCCCGACAACTCCAAGAAGGCGTTCCATCGCGACCGCAACCTGTATCTCGCCAACGCCGACGGATCGGGCGAGATCGCCGTCACCACGGACGGCAACGCCAAGGACCGCACCAAGTACGGCATCGCGAGCTGGGTGTACGGCGAAGAACTCGGCGTTCGCGAAGCCATCTGGTGGTCGCCAGATGGCTCCAAGATCGCCTACTATAAGTTTGATGAATCGAAGGTTCAGGACTACTATCTGGCCATGAACGTCAGCCGCGTCCAGAACACGCTGGACGTCGAGCCTTATCCCAAAGCCGGCACCGACAATCCCGTCGCGGAGCTCTACGTTTACGACGTCGCCACGAAGACCAGCCGCAAGCTGGACACACATGCCCCGGCCGAGCCGTTCGAGGGCGTCGGCCACTACATCTACTCCGTGCGTTGGTCGCCCGAAGGCGATGAAGTGCTTTTCAACCGGACGAACCGCAAGCAGAACATCATGGAGTTCTGCGCCGCCGACCCCGCGACGGGAGCCTCCCGCGTCGTCATTCGGGAGTCCAGCGACACGGGCTGGACCGAGAACTCTCCCGGCATCACGTGGCTGGACGGCCCCGAGAAAGGCAAAGCCAAGCGCTTCATCTGGGAATCGGAGCGCAACGGCTTCAAGAACCTCTACTTGTACGATCTGGGCGGCACGCTGATCCACACCCTGACCCAGCACCGGTTCGAGGTCGGCGGTGTGGAGCGCGTGGACGCCGAGGGCAAGGAACTCTGGTACTCGGCGCGCAGCGGCGACCATCCCTACAAGATGCAGCTCCATCGCGTCGGGCTCGACGGCAAGGGCGATGTGCGACTGACCGATCCCACGCTCTCGCACAGGGCTGCGGTCGCGCCGAACGGCGCTTTCTTCGTGGCCGTCTCTGAATCGCTCGCGACGCCTCCGACCACGAAGCTCTTCGATCGCGACGGCAAAGAGGTCGCGACGCTCGCCACCAGCGACACAACCAAGTGGAACGAACTCAACCTGCAACCGGTCGAGCGCATCGTCTTCACTGCGGCGGACGGTGTCACCGAGTGCTATGGCACGTTGATGAAGCCCTCCGATTTCGACCCGTCGAAAAAGTATCCGCTCATCGTGAGCGTCTACGGCGGTCCCGAGTCCGGGCAAACCACCGAGCGGGTCGCCATACCCAACGCG
>JBDHZD010000133.1:0-4711 GCA_039811705.1 Fimbriimonadaceae bacterium
AGGGAGCTGCTCTGGCCAAAGCCATCCTTTCGCATCTGCGCGATCACGGGGCGCGCGTGCTGGCCAGCACCCACTACGGCGAACTCAAGGCGTTCGCCTACGAGGCCGAAGGCTTTGCGAACGCCTCCATGGAGTTCGACGTCAAGACGTTGCGCCCAACGTATCGCTTGCTGATGGGATCGCCCGGCGCCAGTCACGCGTTGCGG
Source organism: Fimbriimonadaceae bacterium (assembly GCA_039811705.1). Lineage (GTDB taxonomy): Bacteria > Armatimonadota > Fimbriimonadia > Fimbriimonadales > Fimbriimonadaceae > UBA2387. Next base: position 207 of record JBDHZD010000133.1, read on the forward strand.
ATCGCCGAACGGTATGGCATTCCCAAAGGCGTGGTGGATGCCGCCCACGAAGGGTTGGGCACCACGCAACAAGAAGTTTCGCGGATGCTGGAAGAACTCGAGACCGCTCAGCGTCAGGCGCGCCGAGCCCAAGGAGAAGCCGACCGCCTGGCCGCTCGTCTGCGCGAACTGGAATCAAGTGCCGAAAGCAAGCTCGACGAGGCCAAGGAAGCCAAGCGCAGGGCCAACGAGGCCGCGCGAAACGCCTTGCAGGAGACCCTTCGAGAACTCCGACTGGAGGCGAACCGAATCTTCGAGACGCTCAAGGGCGCCGCCGGATCGAAGGCCATGCAGCAGGCTCGCGAGGACTTCAAGGCTCTCCACGCCATGGGGGAAGAGGCACTGGCCGCGTTTGACACCGACGAGCCGAAACAGACCAAACCCGCCGAGCCCGTCGCCCTGATCAAGGGCGACTCGGTCCATATCGAAGGCTACGGCAAAATCGGAGTCCTGCTCGAAACGCCCTCGGGAAAAATGGCCAGCGTTCAGATCGGGCCGCTCAAGATGCAGGTCGCGGTCGACAAACTCAGGCCGACCCAGCCGGCCGAAGCACCTAAGACCACCTCGGCCGCACGGATGGCGCTTGGTCGTGCGATGGCCTCGTCCACCGAGATTCACTTACGGAACATGCGGTACGAAGACGCCCAACTCCAGTTGGACAAGTTCCTCGACGATGCCGTCCTCGGTGGCCTCCAAACCGTGCGCATCGTTCACGGCAAGGGTGAAGGCATCCTCCGCAAGATGGCTCATGCGGCGCTGAGGCGGCACAAGGGCGTCAAGAGCTTCCGGGAAGCCGACGCCAACGAGGGCGGCCAAGGCGTCACGATCGCCACATTGGCGTGACGTGTGCCCATAATCCGGGCATGTTCGTGCTCGATCCGGGATGGACCAGCGCCTTGCCAGACGACCTTCCGCCGATGCCCAGCCTTGTCTCGCGCGAAGCGTGGCAAGCCAAGCCGGGCAATGCCGCACTCATGAAGCGGCACCGCATCCGGAGCATCACGCTCCACCATACGGGCACGGCCCAGCGTCCCGACCTTTCGCTCGAGCGCAAGCTGTTGAACCTTCAGTTGTTCTCGCAGCGCGAGGATCAGTTGGCCGGCGGACGCACCAAGCCCGCTTGGGGCGACGTGCCCTACCACTTTTACATCTCGACCGACGGGCGGATCGGAGTGGGCCGCGAACTCGAGTACGCGGGGGACACCAACACGTCCTACGATCCCACAGGCCACGCCCTTATCGTTGTGGAAGGGATGCTCGACAGCGAGACGTTCTATCCCGCTCAACAGGCTTCGCTCAGACGTCTCGTACTGGCTTTGGCCGCGCGATACCGCGTGCCCGCCAACCGCCTTGGGGGCCACAAAGATTACGCCCAGACCGACTGCCCGGGCCAAAAAGTCATGGAAGAACTACCCTGGTTGCGCCGGGCGATTCGCGCCATGCCGGACCAAGGCTGACCTCATGGTGTTCCGGGTGCGATCTTCGCATAGTGGGTGAAGCTCACCTCTCGCGAACCCATCAGAGCGCTGAAACGCAGCGGAAACACGCCCTGCACATCGTCGCGGACCTCGGCCTCGATGACGCGCCGCACAGAGCCTCGCGTCGCCACGATCAGGAATCGCTGGTCGTTTCCAGAAACCAACTTCCATCCGCTTGGAGCGTCCATCTTCAGCACGCCGTCCAGCCGATTCCGCGTGTTCGAAACCAGATAGACGCTGAACTTCAGGACGCGCTGACCCTGCTTGGTGCGCTCGTCGCGAACAAGATTCAACTCGATGCTGACCGGCGTGGCGACCTCAAAACTCGTACGAACCACAATCGGCCCCTTGGGGGTTTGGATGGTGCCGCGCATGATACGCCAACCGAGCAGTGCCGAGTCGGCGATTCGCGTCTTGTAGTCCACGAACGCGCGCCCTTTGCGATCGAACTTGGGGAACGGGACGGCCGTCATCAAGCTCTCCTTCTCAAGCAACCCCTCCGTGCGCATCTCGATCCGCTCCAGACCGAGTTCATCGTTGCCCTCGAACGTCAGCCGGACCGGGATGTCTTCGCCCGGCACCACTTTGCGGAAACCCAACTCTGGCTTCCACACCAAGCCTTCCGGGAGGTTGGTTCCCAAGTTGGTCACCAAGTTGACGGGTCCGGTCCATCGGGGCAAGTAAGGGGCCAGCGTCTGCGGGTCTCCGGCGAACGCATCCAGCCGAACACCCACCGCCGTGCCCTCGCCCTCGGGAACCAACTTGTCACCGATCTCGTGCAACGTGAGCTCGATGGTCCACGAAGTGTCATCGGCGGATACGCCGTATTGGGCCGTCTTGGCGTAGGCGTCGGCGGGGAGCCACGCGGGGCCCTCGCGCCGAGCCGCATCGAGTCGCCGCGACGTGACGACGGGGTCGCCGGAGTTCCACTCGACCACGATTTCCAGGTTGTCCGCGCCATTGAGCCAGCCATCTCCTGCCAGATCGAGCGAGGCAACGAACTTCTTGTCCAAGGGCAGCTTCGCCGCCATGTGAAGCTGCTTCGGCTGCCATTGAAACCAACCTTCGACGCCAGAACCTGCACCGATCGGCTGCCATTCTTCGTTTGCGATCCGACCATCCAGCACGGGGGTCAGCGCCAACCTAAGGGGTTGCTCAATCGGCAGGGGCGCCGCAAAAGGCGCGTCCTGCACCGACAACAAACAGCCGACCAACAAGATTGAACTGGAAAGCATCGTCACACACGAACCGGCATAACACACCGGCCCCAATGGGAAAGACGATCCAACCTACCGTTTCGGCGCACTCGTCTGGATCGTCGCGCCGACCGCTTCGAGCCCTTCCGAATGCGCGCGCAGACGAATGGTTCCCGGCTCGCGACCGGCACGGACGATCACTTGGGCCAGACCATTGAACAGGCTTCGCTTGAAGGCGGGCGAAACCGCGTTTCCGGCCAAACGCACATCACCCGTCAGTCCACCCCAGCCCCCCACGTTTTGGACCACGACCGTCAGACGATTGGCGCCCGGCTTGATCCGACCTTTCACGTTGAGGGCGTGGCTGATTTGCCAATTCGTCGTCTTGCCAATGGGCTCGCCATTGAGATACAGCCATCCGTTGTCGTTGATCGGCCCGATCTCGAGCAGCGTCATGTCCGGCGCCGCCTCGAAGGATGCCGCGAACACGGCCACCGTGTTGGGTTGACGCATCTGGTAATCGGAGAAGTCCACCTCGTCCCACCCGCTGACGTCGAAATCGGCAGCCGTTTCCGGTCGGGCGTCGGGCGAGCCCTCGACGACCTTGAACCGCCAGCCGGTCACGGGCAGTTGTGGAGCGACCGAGACCACCGTGTCCGCTTCGTGGCAACTCGGGTCGCCGTTGCCGACGCCCAGAATCCGCCCCGCCCCCTCGATCTCGAAATGGATCATGTTGCCCGCTGTGGGTACGGTTCGGCCGGCGGCATCCACGGCGCGCACGTTCACGACGGCGGCATCCAAGCCGTCGGCGACGATCGAACCGTGCTGGACGTCGAGGACGAGCCTGGCCGCCGGCCCCGTAGTCTCGACCACCGACGTCTCGACCACGACGCCCTTGCGATAGCCCTTTGCCTCGAGCTTGCCTGGTGCGTAGGGCACCGACCATTCGGCATGGCCACCCTTCTCAACGTCCCTTCGGCCCTGGCTGACGCCGTTTAGGAACAGCTCGACGCTCTCATGATTGGTGAACGCCCACACGGCGATAGGCTCGCCTTCGCGCCCAGCCCAGTTCCAGTGGGGAAAAACGTGGAGAACGAGTTCGTTCGTCCACCACGCGCGATAGTAGTGGGTGACGTCCTTGGCGAACCCGCATGTGTCGAGGATGCCGAAGTGGCTGTTGATGTTTGGCCACGCGTAGGGCGTCGGCTCGCCGCGATAGTCCAGCCCCGTCCAGACGAAGCCCCCGGCGAACCAAGGTCGTTCCAACGTGATCCGCCACCACTCCTCCGCCGATTCGCCCCAATCCACCCCTCGGTGATCGTACGCCTTCTTGTAGCCTCGGGCGGGATCGTCCTGATAGATGCCTCTCGTCGTGACCGTGCTGCCCACCTCGCTCCCGTGGATGGGCTGCTTGGGCCGAGCGGCGCGGTAGGCGTCGAGGTCGCCCAGATTGTAGTTGAACCCACGGATGTCTACGACCGCATTGATGCCCTTGAGTTCGCCTCCGTTGTTGGCACCGAACGTCACGGGACGCGAGGGGTCCAGTCGGCGGATCTCGTCCATCATGCTCTTGGCGATCCGTTCGGATTCGGGCGAGCCCTGCGTGCCCCACTCTTCGTTTCCGATGGACCAGAAGATCACGCTGGGGTGGTTTCGGTCGCGTCGCACCAAGCGCCGCAGCTGCGACATGGCTTCGGGACCCGAGCCGAACATTCTGACTTCGTCCATCACGAGCATCCCCAGTCGGTCGCAGGCGTCGAGTAGTTCAGGCGTCGGCGGGTTGTGGCTCGTT
>JBDHZD010000134.1:0-4660 GCA_039811705.1 Fimbriimonadaceae bacterium
GCGAGTAGAATGGCTCCGATGTCCGACCAAGCCCCCGAAGTGACCGTTGAAGAGCTCAAGCAAGCCATGGACGAAGGCCGCAAACCGTTCCTGCTGGACGTGCGCGAAGCCCACGAACTCCGGTTGAGCAAGCTGGACTACGATGCCCATATTCCGATGGATCTGGTCGAGTCTCGTCTCGATGAATTGGATCGAGATGCCGAGATCGTCGTGATCTGCCGAACGGGTAACCGCAGCGGCGCGATCACCGAGCTGTTGCGGGCCAACGGATTCGCAAAAGCGAAGAACCTCGTCGGCGGCATGAACGCCTGGGCCAAGAAGATCGACCGCTCCATGCGACAGTATTGACGTCAGGTCTGTGAACCTTTTCGACACCATCGTGGCCCCGATCACCGGGACCGAGCCCGCTGCGGTTGCCATCGTGCGCGTCTCGGGACCGCAAGCCTACGCAGTGGCGTCCGGTGTGTTCTCGCCATGGCACGAACCGGTCGAGCCCCGCCGGGCCCTCTACGGAACGTTCGCCCACGGCGACGACGGCATCGCCCTGCCGTTCGCCGAAGGGCAGAGCTACACGGGAGACGCTACGGTCGAGTTCTCTGTGCATGGGGCGCGCGCGTCGGTCTCCGCCCTGATGAACGCGTGCATCGACGCAGGCGCGCGCCTCGCCGAACCTGGCGAATTCACACGCAGAGCGTTCATGAACGGGCGGATCGACCTCACTCAGGCCGAAGGCGTCCGCGAGACCATCGAGGCGGAAACCAACGCGCAGCTAAGGATGGCCAATGCCATCCGGCGTGGAGACCTCAAGCGGCAAGTCGCCGCCCTGCGTGAAGCCGTCCTGCATCTCGCGGCGAGCATCGAGGCCAGCGTGGACTTCCCCGACGAGATCGGCGAACTCGACCGCGACGCGGCCATCGCGTCGCTTCTCGCCGTGCGAGAGGCCGCCGGTCGTCTTCTGGCAACGGCTCGGATGGGCGCGATCGTGCGTACTGGCTACCGTATCGCGATTCTGGGACAGCCCAACGCCGGCAAATCGTCCCTGCTCAACGCCCTCATGGGCACCGACCGCGCCATCGTCACCGATATCCCGGGGACCACGCGCGACACTCTGGAGGAGCGTCTCGATCTGGAAGGAGTGCCCTGCGTGCTCACCGATACCGCAGGACTGCGAAACAGCCACGATCCGATCGAGCGTATCGGCATCGAGCGTTCGCACCGAGCAGAATCAGCCGCCGACCTGGTGTGGTACGTCGTGGATGCCTCGAAGGGCTTGGACAACGAAGACCGCTCGCACCTGAGTCGCTTGGGCGAGCGTGCGTGGCTGCTTATCGCCAAGTGCGACCTGGCTCGGCTCCCCGGGAGCGGCTTCCACGTTTCAGCCAAGACGGGCGAAGGGCTGCACGCGTTGCGCAGCGCAGTGGCCGAACGGGCGGGCCTTCGCACCACAGAGGGCCAGTGGCTGGCGATCAACGAGCGACACGCCGACCACCTTCGCGAAGCCGACGGGCGAATCGCCGAAGCCATCGAGACCCTCGACTCGGGGCTGCCCGTCGACCTCGCCTCGATCCACCTGCAGTCGGCGGCCATGGAACTGGGCTTGGTGACCGGCGAAACAGCGACCCTCGACCTCATCGATCGCGTGTTTCGCGACTTTTGTGTGGGAAAGTAGGGTCATGGAACCCAACGCTTCGCTACCCCTTGGATCGGCCACGATTCCCGTCCACGTGGAGACGCCGGACGGGCCCAAGGGAACCGTGGTTCTCGCTCCCAGCGCAGGCGGTCGGTGGTCGAGCCCGTCGCTGACGCGGTTGGCCGACATCTTCGGCGGTCTTGGCTATCGCACGGTGCGTTTCGACTTCGAGTATCGCGCAGCGGGGCGCGCGTTCCCCGACCCGATGCCCAAGTGCATGGCGTGCTACGGCAGCGTCGTCGAGGCGTTCCATGCCGGCGGGACGTTGATCCTCTCCGGTCAATCCATGGGCGGGCGCGTGGCCTCGATGCTCGCCGCCGAGGGGTTTCCATGCGACCGTCTGATCTGCTTCGCCTACCCGCTGCACCCTGATGGCCAGCCTGAGAAACTGCGCGACGCCCACCTGCCTCATCTGACCATACCGACATTGATCGTCAACGGCACCGAAGACGCCTTGTGCCGCCGCGACTTGATGGAAGGCGTTCTGGCGCGGCTCCCGGCCAACGTGGCGATGCACTGGCTCGAAGGCGTGGACCATTCGCTCAAGCCCGCGAAGGGCTCGGGCCGCAGGCCATCCTCGGTCTACGATGAAATCGAGACCACCTTGCGGGACTGGGCGTGAAGATCGACGTTGGCCCTGCCGCTAGACGGTAGGGTCGTCGCTGTAGAAAGAACAGCCGCTGGTGGGTTCCTGAGGGGCGTAGGCCGCGTCGAAGGGCGTCTCCTCCGTTCCCGTCAACTTCGCGAGCGTGGCGTTCAATTCGCTCAACATCGTCTGCGAATAGCCAGGCCACATTCGGACGATGTTCCCATCCTTGCCAATGACCAGCAGATACACCGATCGATCCGCCTTGTACTCCTTGACGATCTTGATCTCGGGATCGAGCAATACGGGGTAGGGGGTTTCCATCTTGGCGAGCCACGCCTTGGCCACGTCGGCATTGCCATTGATGACGCCAGCGAACCGAACGGCATCCCCGAACTTGGAAGCCATGCGTTGGTACAGAGGCTCGGCATCCACGCTGCACGGGCAACCGTCCTTGATGAAATAGAGCACCAGGGGCTTTTCGGCCGTGAGCGACCCCAGCGAGTGCGTCGCACCTTCAACATCCGGCGCTTCGAACGCGGGAGCCGGCTGACCCGCGGCTTTCTCGGCATCCTGCCACATCTCCTTCGTCACGGGGTGCCGGGGTTTTGCGGCTTCGACCGGGTTCGCTGCTCGAGGCTCGGGGGGTGGCGCCTCGGAACATCCGACAAGGGCTACGGCAACCACGCCAAACATTGCGGCGAATCCGACGAAAGACCGGTTCATCGGACAGAAAGTGTACCGAGCGCCCCGACGGGGTCCCGTGACCCAACGCTTGGGACCGTCTCCGCTACAATGGGGGTCATGCGCCGATCGGTGTTGTTGGTGTCTGTCGCATTGGCCCTTGGCTCTCTCGGTCAGGCCCAGTCCGTGGGCACGCGTTGGGAGCGTCTGAACTCGAGCGAAGGGAAGTTCTGGTCTGCCAAGGCTTCGTTTGCCGTGTTCGCTCCCACTCTGGGCGTGGCCGGCAAGGCCAACTCGGAACTCGAGTTCACCGTGAGCCGAGAGTTCGAGGCGTTTGTCGGTCGGGCGTACCTGGCCCGTAAAACCGACCCCACGTTCTTCACCACTCCTTGGTCGCTCGACGTCAAGACCACCGTTTCGATCGCTAACCAGAACGTGGTCAGCGCCTATGTCGAGACCAGCGTCTTCGAAGGAGGAGCCCATCCGAACCTGACGTACACGTGCGTGAACGTGGGCATGAAGAACGGTCAACCGACGCGGTTGCGCATCGCCGACGTGATCCGTTCCGGACCCGATGCGCGCAAGGCGCTCGACACCCTTGTGCTGGCCAAACTCCGCGAAAGAAAGGCGTCCCAAGTGCTGGATGGCGACATCGAGACACTTTCCGACGCGCTGCTGGACAACTTCATCGTCACGCCGTCGGCCATGACATTTCTGTTCGCCCCATATGCGGTGGGGAGCTACGCCGAAGGCTCGTTCATAGTCAAGGTCCCGTTCGATGAGCTTGCGGCGATCCTCGATCCCGAAGGCCCCCTGAAGCCCGTTCTGGGCAAGGCGTCGGGCACCTAGGCGAGCATACGCTCGTAGAGATCCACCAACCGTGCCACGTGCCGATCCGGCGTCGGCGGGTCGGACCAGTAGCGGTCGTACGCCAGGCGGCTTCGGGCGGAGACCGTGGCGTTGTCCACGTATTCTTCCAGCGTTCGCGCCAGTGCGCCGGCATCGCCCGATGGAAACACGGACCCCGTGACGCCGTTTTCGACATATTCGCGTGCGGCGCATGTGTCGGCGACCACAACGGGTAGACCTTGCCCAAGCGCCTCGAAGACGACGAGCGGCGAGTTCTCGTACCAGCGCGAGGGCAGGACCAGGGCTCGGGCCGAAGCCAACCGCGCACCGACCTCCACGGGCGGCAGCCAACCGGTGATCTCAAACTCGGGGTATTCGCGTCGCAGCCGATCGGCGAGTGGACCGTCTCCAATGAACAGGGCGGCGACCTTGGCGCGGCGGGCTGAGTCGGCGAACAGCAACGGATCCTTCTCCTCGACCAAGCGGCCCACATAAGCGAACTGGGACCCGCGTTCCGCTGGAACCCGAGGCGCTCTGGCGACTTCAATGGGGTTGGGGATGCGCACCACTTGGGCTCTTGGTGCGAAGGAGGGCTGAAGCACGCGCTCGCTGAGTTCGGAGATCGTGACGTACCAGCGCAGGCGTTGCGGCAAGCGCGCGACTCGAGCCAAATATGTCCCCCGAGCGATCAGGCGCGCCTTGCTCACGTACGTCTTCTGGGTGCAATTGCGCGTGAGACATCTCAGCCCAAGACCGGGCACCTCGCAGATGGCTTTGCGCCGGAAGTCGTATTGCACTTGAGAAGGGCAACTCAGCCCGTAGTCGTGGCAGGTCATCGCCGTGGGGAAACC
>JBDHZD010000135.1:0-4273 GCA_039811705.1 Fimbriimonadaceae bacterium
AGATACGGGGGGATCAGGTCGAGCCTGCGCGAGGGTGCAACCATGGGAACGGGGGCATTGTACCGGTCGGTACACTCGTGGGGATGCGATTGACCCATCTCGTTCACTGCGCCGGTTGAGCGTCGAAACTGGGGCCCACCCAGTTGGCGGACGTGCTCCGCCACATACCGACCTCGGCAGACCCGAACGTCCTCGTCGGCTTGGACACCCGAGACGACGCCGGAGTGTTGCGCCTGGACGACGAGCGCGCCTTGGTTCAAACGGTGGACTTTTTCACACCGGTGGTGGACGATCCGTACTCCTATGGCGCGATCGCTGCGGCCAACGCACTGAGCGACGTGTACGCCATGGGTGGCACGCCGATTTCGGTCCTGAACATCGCGTGCTTCGACCCCTCGTCCGCGCCCGCCGAGGTGTGGGCCGACGTGCTGCGAGGGGCGCACGACAAGACGATGGAGGCTGGGGCCGTCGTGTTGGGCGGGCACAGCGTCGAGGACCCGCAACCCAAGTTCGGGATGGCCGTTACGGGTTGGGTGCATCCCGGCCGCATGTTTGCGAACACCAACGCGCAAGTCGGCGACCGCATCTACCTCACCAAGCCCTTGGGCACGGGCATTGTGACCACGGCGGCCAAGTTCGACAAGTGCAGCGAAGAAGAACTGGCGGCGGCGATCGCTTCGATGGCGACTTTGAACCGCCAAGCTTGCGAGATGGGTCAATCCGCCGAAGTGCGTTGCGCGACCGACATTACGGGCTTTGGCTTGGTCGGACACCTGTACAACGTGGCGCGTGCTTCGGGCGTGAGGATTCGTGTTCGGTCGGCCGACCTTCCCGTGTTGCCAGGGGTTCGCGGGATGGTGGCTGCAGGTTGCCTGACCGGTGGCGCGGCCAAAAACGAGGCGTTTGTGGGGGTCGCGTTGAGCGTTTCGCCTGCGGTCGAGCGGTGGCTGTTGGAGGTCGCTCTCGACCCGCAGACCAGCGGCGGGCTGGCGGTCTTCTCGCGTGTTCCGGTGGAGGCGCCTTGCATCGGCGAGGTCGTCGAAGGTCCGGTGGGCGTCGACGTGGTGTGATGCCCACTTGGCTTTTGAGCGTGGCGCGGATGATTCTGTAAAAACGGTCCGCAAGCATTGACAAGTGTGCTGACCGTGTGCTAGCGTTCCAAATGTGGATCGAATCGCGGGAGTCGCATCGTGTGATAGCAAAAGCCCCCCCACTAGAGGGTCGTAGGGCCCGGTTAACGTTCGCAAGGGGCTTGACCAAGGTCGTCGGTTTCCTTGGTTGGAGTGCTGTCCTTTCTGGGATTGCGTTCGCCGATCATCAGGCGGAACAGACGAACTCCAGCCGTGGGTTGCGGGTAAAACTGCTGGGATTGTCGCCAGACGACGAAGTCACGGGAACGAACGTCAACTTCACCGTAGCCCTCGAAGCGTTTGCCCCGTCGAACCCCCAAGCCCCCCACTACGTGGTGGTCGCGTTCGACGAACTCAAGATCTACATCGAGGACACGTTGGTGTACTCGGTCACACGGTCACCAGGCGTTTCGGTCTCCACGTCGAAGGCGGTTCGGTTTGCGAGCACGTACTTTGAACACGGAACCGAAGTGGAGTTGAAGGCGGTCGCGAAACTGGGTTGCTACAACTTCGGGACACCCCCGCCGTTTCCTCCACCGTTGGCCTTGGCCGACACGATCACGACGACGCTCACGATGAACGTCGAGACACGGAACCGTGCGACGGTGTTCGCTACGCACGAGGAAACATATGGATATATCGAGAACCCTTACCCAAACCAGTATTCATACGTAGCCATTCAGGGTTCTATGACTGCCTTAGATGTCCTGACGACGAATAAGCATTCAGTTGTTCCAGCACAGCACTCACAGCTCAACCAAATGATTGGTGAAGATGTTCTCTTGGAGCACTTGCGACAGGACAATTTTCTGTTTGCTTTCACCCATGGTTCGGTATACGGGTTCAAAGCCTCGTATGAGGACGAAAACGCCAACAATGGCGACGAGAGTCTTGCATGGTCTGAGATTCAGAGTGCTGGACGCGCAACAGCGACGGGTCGTAACATGGCGTTGCTCTATGCGTGCAGCTCCTTTGCGGGAGGTGATTCGATGAAAGCATCGTTGGGCATCTCTGGCGCCAACCGAGCAGCCGCTGGCTTTGATGTCGACGTGTACGGTTACTGGGATATGGAGGGCATTGAAGTAATGTTAAATAGTCATTCTGCAGCCGTCTTGGCGCTGTTGGTTGCTGGTAAAACTATTGAAGAAGCAGTGTTCTACGCAAATGATACATATGGACCTCGAGATCCGAACGGTGTCCCGACGCCAATGAAGGTTGCTGGTGACGTCATGTCGCGTGCCTGCTATGTTTATGCGGATACACCAGAGCGACTGGTCCAATGGAGGTATTCATGGTTTGCTTTGCCTTAGCTTTCCTTCTGCTGAATGATTGCCAGCCCGAACGGGACGCAATCGATATGTCCCTCGCCTTCATTGGCAGGCTGCAAGCAGAGAACTTGACGGCCGGTACCCCAGTCACCCTGACTTCGTTAGATCGCGAGTGGTCCATGCAAAGTGGTGCAGAATTCAGGCTGCGGTTCGGGCCATATGCGGTGAGTGGAAGCTTAACTCGGAACCAGATTCGAAGCTTCAAGTATTTTGACGAGGATCGCCAATCAACCTTGACATGCGTGGTCCAAGGTTTGGATATTGGCGTGCTAAGGGACAGAGTGGAACGGGTTTACGCGTGTACCAAGTCACCTGGGCGCATTATGTCTTTGATTCGTCCTCGTCTGTCGCCCTTTTCGGACGACAACGGAGACATGTGGACGACCAGTGCTCACATTGAATTGTCGGGCCTGCGACTCTGGGGAGGTCTAAGCCTGACGTTTGATCGCAAAGGTCGCCTGGTGGAATACTTTGCGAGTAATGTGCCGAATCCGCCAGCAGAAATGGCCGTCGAGAAGTCCTTTGATGAGGCGTGCAACATAGCGTCTGCCGCAGCGATGGACTACATGCACAAGTTGAACTCGGTGAACCCACCTGCCGTTACCGTGAACGAGGAGTACAGCACGGCTCATCCGGTGCTGTGGACGCCCTCACGCCCTCTGGGTGGCAATGAGCTTGAGCCCAAGTATCGGGCCATCCGCGACGCCGACAGTTGTCTCGCCGTTTATGCGATCGTGTTTGATGGCGTGAACACTCGAACAGGCCAGGCTGGCCCAGCGGTTCGGGTGATGGTCGACGCGAAGACAGGTGCAGTCATCTCCTGCGGAGGTCCTTGATTTCAAGCATTGGAGGAATCAATGGTACAGCTTGCCCTGACTCTGGTTCTCGCTACGACCTCTCCGGCCTCGACTGCTGATTCTGCAGCTCAGGTCGCGATGAGGTTCGTGAACAATCTGAGTGCACACGAGTTGTCTCCAGGGCGAACCGTGTCGCTGTCAGATTACGATGCTGCAAACTCGGACCTGACCCGACGCTTGTTCTACGTTCGCATCGGGCCGTATGCGGTTGGCGGAAATGCCGCTACTGGCCAAATTCACCACTTCACATACATGCCAGATCGTGCTGAAGCCGATCCGCCGGATCAAGTCCTTGATTTGACGACCGATACGCTACAGCCCAGAGCAACGATCGTTCACAGTCTGGCAAATCTGGGAGGAAGCTTATCCGAGTTGGTCAAGCTTCGATCCGGTATTGGGAGTAGAGCTGCCGAGGGATCCGTGGAAGTGAATGGGAGAGTATCGCTTGCTGGATATCAGCTCTGGGGCGGACAGTTGTATAGGTTCGATCGCGCAGGAAGGCTTCTCAACTTTGCGTCCTTCTATGTTCCTAAGGCGCCCGCGGAGATCAAGGTGACCAAGACGTTCGAAGAAGCGCGTGAAGCAGCGGTGGCTGCGGCCATGCCGTTCGTGCAGTCCATGCGAGCCGGAAGACCGGTAATGCTCGAGGTGAACGAGCAGTACACGCGGCGGCATCCGGTCCTGTGGCAGCCCTCGCCGCGCTTTGGCGAAACGTTGGCGCCGGAGTATCAGGCGATCCGCGACGCCGACAGTTGCCTCGCCGTCTATGCGATCGTGCTCGATTCCGTGAACCAGGAGACCGGTCGCGGAGGGCCGGCGGCACGCGTCATGGTGGATGCGCACACGGGGACCGTCATCTCCTGCGGCGGTCCATGAGCTGACGTTGGGCCATTGGTCTGATTCGGGGCAGGAAGCCGCAGCTCGGCGCTGAAGCAGGAGAGGTCATGGCAATTCCCAT
>JBDHZD010000136.1:0-4239 GCA_039811705.1 Fimbriimonadaceae bacterium
TGATTGGCCATGGCTGCAACACGATCAACAATCCGCCCCACCCGACCTATCGCGACTGCTGCCAGTACTGGACATGGAAATGCACCGGCTCGTCGCAGACCTGGAAGGAACGCATGTTGACGAACGGAGAGTCGTGCACGAACATGGGATCACCGGAAGACCCGTTGTACCATTGCCCGACCGCGCCAAGCCAGCCGCCGACGGATTGAGGAGCCAGTGGCCGCAAAGCGCAAGCGCACCGATACTCGCAGCACCGTCTCGGTTGCGCTTGCGCTGGCGACTGTCTTGGCTGTCTGGTGGATTTGGCGGCCCACCCGGGATCTGGGCACTAGGGCCGAGTCGGCGGTTGCCGGTTTGTTGGAAGGGCGATTGTCTGACGACCTGGTGCTGTACGATGGATCGGTCGCCTTGGATCGGACCATCAGCGATTGCATCGTCAAGTCGGTGGCCGCAAAGCGGCTCGCTCCGTTCCGAGTCCGCCGCCTCGAACGAAAGCCAGCGTCCGGATCCAGCGCGGGAATCGTGGTTTGGATGGAGGTTTTGGAGAACGGCCAGGAGCCTTGGTTCGCCCTCACCGGGTTCGATGCGGAAGGACGCGTTGGAGTTCCCTTGCACCGCTTTCTGGAACGGCTCTGGGAAATGAGCCGGTTTCATTTGGGCGAAGACCCTCCTGTCACTGGTCCAGCCCTCTTCGCACTGTACGCCTCTGCTCTAGGCGAGGACCGAGACGAGCTTGAGGGTTGCGGCATCAAGGCGATTCAGCACTTCGATGGACGCTTGACTCTGGACCAACTTCAATCTGCTTACCACGCTCGGGCGGGCGGACAGGTGCGCCGATAGAGTTTCATCACGACCTCCACCTCCGCGAACCTTCCCACGGGGCTGGGAACCCGTGGGACTCAAAGGGTGCCACCCTTCACTCCACGATCCGAGCGATCGCCTCGGCGAACACCACGTAACACAGCGGGCAACCGGCGAACTCGGTTTCCAGCACCTCCTCCTCCGTCGTGTGGCAAGCCGGGCAGATGTGCAGCCGCTGACGCGGAAAAGTCAGCGCCCGCTCCCAGCGACCCAAGTCGAACGGACGCAGGTCCGGCGTCTCGGGCCTCACGCGTCCTCCACCAGACCAGCATCGAAGTCGGGATGCTTGCGGCAGAGCGGCAGGAAGTCGCAACCCGAACACAGCCGCTTCGGGATCGGCGCGACGTTGGGGTAGTCCCGGTTCAGGATCTCCGTGCCGATGAACTGCAGGTCGCCCCGCAGCTCGGCCAGCGCCGCGCCGTCGAGTTCGGCGGAGGCCTTGTCCCCGGTCCGCAATGCGTGGATCGTGGCGAAGACGCGGCGATCGGGGTGCTTGTGCCTAACGAGCAACTGGTAGCAGCCCATCGCGAGGTCGCTGGCCACGTCGTCTTCGGTCACGGTCTGCCGGCCCGACTTGTAGTCCACGATCTCCAAACTCCCATCGGGATGCTCGTCGATGCGGTCCACACGCCCCAGCAGTCGGAAGTCGTCGAAGTCCATCTTGAACGTTTTCTCGACGCACAACGTCTTGGCGGCGGTGGGCACCCTGTGTTGCTCGGCGTAGCGCTCCAAAATCTGCTTGCCCTCGCCCATGGCGTCAGCCATCTCGTCCGGACTGGAGTAACCCGCCTCCATCCAGTTCTCCTCCATGGCGGCGATGGCCTCGTGCGCGGTGGGCACGCCCCGGTCGCCGCTGGTGTGGAACGCCTCCAGAACCCGGTGGAGCGTCAGACCGAAGCTGTAGTAGGATTTGGCGCGCGCGTACCAATGCCCCCGCGAATCCACGTACGTCCAGCGGTACTTCACGGGGCAGGCGAGGTACGTGCTGATGCGCGAAGGGCTGAGTGTCGGCTTGCGGGCCACGGTTCAGTTATAGCAGGGTCGCTTCGGCAGGGGAGTGCGACAAGCGCGTACAATCGTGCGCGATGTTGGAAGTTCGGGCCATCGCGAAACGCTATCCCGCCGTTCAGGCGTTGGACGGGGTTTCGCTGGCGTTCGAGCCGGGCAAGTGCCATGCCGTGATCGGCGAGAACGGAGCGGGGAAGAGCACGCTCATGAAGATCCTCGCCGGGATCGAGCATCCCTCGGCGGGCGAGGTGTTGCTCGACGGCAAGCCCGTCGCCTTCCGTAACGTCCGCGAGGCGTCGGCTCACGGGATCGCCATGATCCACCAAGAGCTGAACCTGGTGGACGAACTGACCGCCGCCGAGAACATCTTCCTCGGCCGCGAGCCGACCAAGGGCATCGCCGTTGATCGCCGCAAGATGGCCCAAGAGGCGAAGCAATGGCTTGACGCCGTGCGCGCCCCGTTTGGCCCCGAAGCCAAGACCGGTGGGCTGAGCGTCGCAGGCAAGCAGCTCATCGAGATCGCCAAAGCCGTCTCGCAGCAGGCGCGCTACCTGATCCTCGACGAGCCCACCGCAGTGTTGAGCGAACGCGAAACCGAAGCCCTGTTCGCGCTGCTGGAGCGGTTGCGCGCCGAAGGCGTCGGCTTGATCTACATCTCGCACCTGCTCGACGAAGTTCTTCGGCTCGCCGACACCATCTCGGTCCTGCGGGACGGAAAGCACGTGGCCACGTTGAGCCCCCAGGGGGCGACGCCGGCCGACTTGGCTAAGCTCATGGTGGGTCGCGACTTAGGCGAGGTGTTCCCGCCAAAGTCGACCATCCCGGACGTCCAGCCCGCACTGATCGTCGAGGGTCTTTCTGCGCCGCGATGGGTAAAGGACGTCAGCCTGAGCGTGCGTCCAGGCGAGATCGTCGGGCTGGCAGGGTTGGTGGGCAGCGGGCGGACCGAGCTGTGCGAGGCCGTCGTCGGCTTGCGCCCGTGTTCGGGCACCGTGACCGTTGCGGGCAACAAGCTGGCCAAACGGGATCCCGCCACCATGATGAACGCCGGACTCGCTTACCTCACCGAGGACCGCAAGGACGCGGGATTGCACCTGACCATGAGTTGCACGTCGAACTCGACGCTCGCCAACCTGCGCGCCTACGGCCGCTGGGTGCCCAACCGAGCTGAGGAAAGGAGGGCCGCAACCAAGTGGATCGAGCGGCTGGGCACGAGGATCGGCACGTGCGAAGACGCCGTGGGCAGCCTGAGCGGCGGCAACCAGCAGAAGGTGGCTCTTGCCAAATGGCTCGACGCCCGGCCCAAGATCCTTTTGCTCGACGAACCCACCCGCGGCGTGGACGTCGGTGCGAAACGCGAGATATACCAACTCATCCACGAACTGGCCGCCGAGGGATTGGCCTGCGTGCTCGTGAGCAGCGAGATGCCCGAAATCGTGGGCCTTTGCCACCGAGTGCTGGTCATGCGCGAAGGCAAGATCGTGGGCGAACTCGTTGGCGAGGACGTGACCGAACACAACATCATGCTCCTGGCGGCAGGGGTGGAGGCAGCCTGATGAACCGTTGGACCAAGCTTCTCGAAGATTACGGCGTCGTCGTCGCTTTGGTGATCCTTTCCCTCTTCAGCGCGATCCGCCGTCCCGACGTGTTTCTCCAGCCGGAGAACATTCGCAACATCGTCAACCAGTCGTCGTTCATCGGCATCGTGGCGGTCGGCATGACGCTGGTGATCATCGCGGGCGGCATCGACCTTTCGGTGGGAAGCATCGTCGCCTTCGCGGGGGCGTGTACGGTCCTGTGTCTGAACCACATGCAGGACAAGGGCGCGCTGGCGATTCCGCTGGCACTGATGGCCGGTGTCGGAGTGGGCCTTGGTCTTGGCTTGCTCAATGGATATCTGGTGAGTTTCGGAAGGCTCGCGCCGTTCATCGCGACACTTGCGGGGTTGGTGGCCTTTCGTTCGTTCACGCTGGACGTGGCCGAGGGCGGCGAGATCCGGAGCATGGACTTCAACGCGTTTCCGGCGATCGGGGCGGGCGGCATTCCGCTTCCGTTCCAAGACCGCGGCGGTCAGACCCTCATGCTCAACTGGTCGATCTTGGTGTGGGTGCTTGTGGCGGTGGCCGCCGGGTTCTTGCTGGAACGCACTCGGTTCGGGCGCTACGTGGTGGCCGTGGGCGCGAACGAGCGGGCCGCGCGCTACTCGGGCATTTCGACGGCGTGGGTGCGCTTCTGGACGTACTCCATCCTAGGCCTGCTTTCGGGCGTCGCGGGAGCGTTGCTCTCGGCGCGTTTCAACTCGGTGGCTTCGAGCACATCCGGCCTCTACTACGAATTGGACGCGATCGCTGCGGTCGTCATCGGTGGGAC
>JBDHZD010000137.1:0-4207 GCA_039811705.1 Fimbriimonadaceae bacterium
CCACGCCCACACCCGAAATGCCGTCAACAACGACGCGAACCATCCCCAAGAATCACAATCGGTGGATCAGGGCTGAAGTTCCGCGGGCCCGGATCGAGCTTGGCGTGGAATGCACCTCCGCCGCCAGGGATCGCTTCATCGGGCCCGTGAAGGCTGATCTTCCAAGGCGCGACCGAGTGGTGACGCGGCTTGATGTAGAAGGAGGTCTTCGCCGCCCAGATGCGCCATCCGAACCCCTGCGTACCAGGCGTCGATCTGCGCCCCACAGTGAAGTAGATCGGATCGCGTGTGGCCACACCGACATCCTAAGCGCGAGGACCGCACCGCAGCGGAGCGAGGAGCGGACCGCAGCGCGAGCGCCGGCGAAGCCGGCGCCTTGATCTGATAGAGCTATATTCACCAGAGCCCGCTCAGGTGCTCAACCCCTAGCCTGCAATTTCGTCCTCGCCGGCAAGATCTGCCGCGGAAACGATGATGGCTCCCCGCTTGATGGCATTAAGAAGGAGCTGTGACCTCACTTCGCGTTCCGCTGTCTTATTCATGTGTTGGTAGTCCACGTAGCAGTGGCCGGGGGAGTTTGAACGGCTGAGCAGGTGGTCGTCAACAGCCCTAGTGCCGCACTCGTCTACCTCGTTCACGGCCACTGCCCAGACGCCCAAGGACGGTGATCGCGCGTTTTCGTTGTGCCAAGCCATTGCCTCAGTGGCTGTGACCAGAGATTCGCGAGAATAGGAAGGCTTCCCGTTGTCTGCAGTGGCCGGTCCAAAGGCGTGGCTGCTCGGAATTCCACAGTCGGAGACCCAAAGAGAAGGTGTGATTTGTCGCCAGAGTAGCTCGTGGGTGACGGGTATCAGGCTCTCCCCATCCAGAAGGGGTAGGTAACTGCTCATTGCAGGCCAACCTCAAGTAGGAAGGATCGCGCATCTGCAAGTGCTGTCGTGTGAATCTCGCGGGCAGGTGAAGGAGGCTCGAGGGAGAACAGAACGAACGCGCCGTCACTGTCCACTTCTATGCTGCGGACCCAGTGCGGGGAAGCCCACTCGAGTTGGATGCCTCCCGATTCCATCGGAAATATTCCCGGGGGTCGAATGCTTGCGTTGGCGATGACCTGAAGGAGGTCGTGGGCGGCGCCCAAAGCGGCAGGAGCGATCAATTTCCCCTGTGTGCCATCCAACCAGCCGCTGGCTAGGTGCGACAGCTCGACCAGTTTGGGATGCCAGCTCGGCGGAGTGGTCCCTCGATAGGGGGTGATCGGCTCGTCGCTGAGAGACTCCCACTGGGCTGTTGCCTCAGCCTGAGCGAGGATCTGTGCCGTCGCGTCGGGCTCTTGGTCAGGAGGGTAACCATGTCTGAGGAGGAGCTTCTTGATGCGCGTGCGGAGTTTGGCCCTAACGGTCTCCTTGACCTGCCAATCGGTCTTGGCGTCGTTGCGGACTATGTCTGTCAGGTCGTGGGCGATGGCGCGGAGCTTGTCGTCCTGCATTGCCAATCGGGCGGACTCGTTGCTGATGAGGGCGTCGTAGAAGGCGAGTTCGTTCTCGGTGAGGCCGGTCTCCTCTCCACGCTTGCGCTGGGCCCGGATCGCCTTGGCGATCTCGACGATCTCGGCGATTACCTGGGCTGCGTCGATGGTCCTGTTCTGGTACCGGTTCAGGGCTTCGGCGAGCATCTCGGAGAACTTGCGGCCGGCGACGACGTTGCGCTGGCCGATGACCTTGACCTCGTTCGAGATCAGCCGGCGGACGGCTTCGAGTTGCAGGTTCTTGTTGTCCGAGGCCTCGAACTTCTTGCGGAACTCGTCGTCGATGACAGAGATGTCGGGCTTGTCCAGGCCTGCCTCGGCGAAGATGTCGATGACCCCACCGCCGGCCATATGCTCACTGATGATCTGCCGAACCGCAGTGTCGAGGGCAGGCTCACCGGTCGGGCTCCGGTCGATGGCCTCGATCTTCGCGATCGACTGGCGCACGGCGTCGAAGAACGCCACGTCATCCCTGATCGCCGTTGCCTCCGCCGACGTCGGTACCAGGGCGAACAGCCGCTTCAGGCGTCCGGTGTGCGCCATGAACCGCTTCTTCAGCGACGGACCCTCCGGGGTGTCCATGTCGAACTCGCCGGCGCTCACGTCGCTGGTGGACCAGTCCTGGCCACGCTCCGACTCCAACAGGTGGTCGACGGCATGCGTCACGGCGTACACGAACGCCTTCGCATCGCCCGACCCGAGCACGGTGACCCAGTCGATGCCGTGAAGCAGGTCGCTGACGATGGAGTGCTCGGCGAGCATCGCGGGGATCGCGGCCTGGCGGACGTCCTCACCGATCGCGCGGTCCTGCTTGTCGCGGTCGGTGTAGGTCGCGAGTGCGTCCTTGAGGTTCTCGGCGATCCCGATGTAGTCGACGATCAGCCCGGAGGGCTTGTCCTTGAACGTGCGGTTCACCCGCGTGATCGCCTGCATCAGCCCCGCGCTGCGCATCGGCTTATCGACGTACATGGTGTGCATCGGCGGCGAATCGAAGCCGGTCAGCCACATGTCCCGCACGATCACCAACTCGAGCACGTCCGACGGGTCCGACGCCCGTGCCTTCATCGCCCGACGTTCCTGCTTGTTCCGGACGTGCGGCTGGTAGGAGGCGGGGTCGGTGGCGTTGCCGGTGATCACGACCTTCAGGACGCCCTCGTCGTCGTTGTCGCTGTGCCACTCCGGTCGCAGGGCGATCATCGCCGCGTACAGGTCGACGGCGATCCGTCGTGACATCGTGACGATCATGCCCTTGCCTGCCAGGACGTCGCGGCGGGCCTCCCAGTGCTCGATGATGTCAGCGGCCAACTGCTTGATCCGATTCTCGGAGCCGACGATCGCCTCGACCTTCGCCCACTTCGACTTCAACCGTTCGCTGATCTCGGTCTCGGAGCCGGTGGTGGCATCCTCGAACTCGTCATCGATCTGCTCCCGCGCGTCGGTCGGCAGCTCGACCCTGGCCAGGCGGGGCTCGTAGAACACTTTGACGGTCACGCCGTCCTCGATGGCCTGGGTCATGTCGTATACGTCGATGTACTCGCCGAAGATCTCTGCCGTCGAGCGGTCCTTCTCGTCGATCGGGGTGCCGGTGAACCCAATGAAGGACGCCTCGGGCAGGGCGTCGCGGACGTTACGGGCGAACCCGTCGATCACGTCGTAGTTGGACCGGTGCGCTTCATCGACCATCACCACGATGTTCGACCGGGCCGACAGCAGCGGGAAGCTCCGGCCGGCCTCGCGGTCCTCCTTCGACAAGCCGAACTTCTGCAGCGTGGTGAAGATGATGCCACCCGACTCCCGTCCCGCCAGCAACTCCTTCAAGTGGGCGCGGGTCTCGGCCTGCACGGGTGCCTCGGGCAAGGGCGATCCAGGTTTGGCGGGGGCGAACGTCTCGTCGAACAACTGGTCGTCGAGGTCGTTGCGGTCGGTGACGACTACCACGGTCGGGTTCGACATGCCCGGATGGCGCATGACTTTGCCGGCGTAGTACGCCATTTCCAGCGACTTTCCCGAGCCCTGGGTGTGCCACACCACCCCGATTCGGCCGTCGGTCTCCATGGATTCCAACGTCTGGTCGACCGCCTTGTTGACCGCCCAGTACTGGTGATACTTCGCGACCGCCTTGCGCGTGTCCACGCCGTCGCCGAACGTCGCCACGAAATGCCGGCACAGGTCGAAGAACACATCCGGCCGGAACACGCCCCGGGTCAGGACCTCGATCGCCGGGATACGATGCCCTTCAACGTCTTTCGGGTCACGTCGCGCCCCATCGATCGTCTTCCAGGCTGCCCAGTGGTTCCACGGCGCCGAGAACGATCCTGCCCTCGCGTCCAACCCGTCGGAGACGACCGCCACCTGGTTCCACTTGAACACCTCCGGGATCTGCGACCGGTAGGTCTGCAACTGCCGGAACGCACCATCAACCCGCGCGTACGCCTTCCCAGGCCGTTTCACCTCGAAGATCGCCAGCGGCAGTCCGTTCACGAACAGCACGATGTCCGGACGGCGGGTCCGCTTCGGGCCCTCGACGCTGAACTGGTTAACCGCGACCAGCTCGTTGTTCTCGGGGTGCTCCCAGTCGACCAGCCAAGCCCGATCCGATCGCAGCCTCCCGGCGTCGTCGCGGTACTCCACCGGCACGCCCTGGACCAGGTAGCGGTAGGCGTTCCAGTTTTCCGACTCGATCAA
>JBDHZD010000138.1:0-3737 GCA_039811705.1 Fimbriimonadaceae bacterium
CATCTGCCCCTGGTAGCTCGGCTTGAACTTGCCGACCTTCAACTCCACGGCGATCAACCGGCGTAGCGGGCGCGAGTAGAACAGTAAGTCGAGGTAGTAGTCATCGCCGTCGAACGTCATACGCTTCTGGCGCTCAACGAACGCCCACCCACGCCCCACCTCTAGCAGGAAGGACTCCATGTCGCGGCGGAGCGCGGCTTCGAGGTCCCGCTCCAAGAAGGTGTCGGCAAGCCCCAGCATGTCCAGCAGCATCGGATCGCGGAAGGCATCGAGTGGTACCGCCGATCCCTCTGGAATCTGCGAGTCAGCGATCTCCCGGCGCTCGAAGGCCTTGCGCTCGATGGCCCGGCGCAGATCACGAACGCCGAGTCGGCGCTCGATGGTCTCCTTCACATAGAACGCTCTCGCCTCGGGACTCGACACTGGCAACAGTGTCTTGAAGTGGGTCCAGCTAACTTGTCGCCCCAGTGAGGCGACAAGTTCGACGTCCGGGAAGGCCTGCGAGAACTGAACCATCCGGTAGAGGTTGGCCCGCTCGAAACCTCGACCGTACCGAGCGGTCAGTTGTCGCCCCAGTGAGGCGACAACTTCCTGGTCGTGCCCGGCACGGTCTTCGTGAAGCACGGCCACGTCGATCATGCGCCCGATGTACCAGTTCCGCAGTGTCAAGGTCGCGTTCACCTGCGCGGCCGCGAAGGACTGCGCTTGATCGATCAGCGCAGACACCCGCTCCACGAGATCGCCGCCTTCGGCGCTGACGGACTCCGCGATGGCACGGAACGGAGAAAGACCATCGTCAGATTGGTGCCTCACCGTGGCACCAATCTGGGCCTCATCCGGGTTCCGAGCCATGACCTAATCCTCGTCCTCGTCGAAGTCGAACTCCTGCTGCGAGGATCGCGGTGTTGAGGCGTGCTTGCGTGCCTGCTCGTTCACGTCGCCCCAGGCGCTCACCAAACCGTTGAAGAGGATCGCGTCCTTGGTGTCCTTCTTCTTCTCCGCCTCGTGGAACAGCAGGAAGCCCAGCTCCTTCACCGCGTCCAGGTTCACCCGCGTCTGTACCGACGGCAGCAGCTCTGCCACCTTGTCGGCGCCGTCCTTCGCCATCACCGCGGCCAGACGAACCGTCGCCTCCCACACGCTGACGCGCTCGTCGGATGCGGCATCCCAATCTCCATCGAGCTGCGCCGGTGGCAGGAGTCGGGCTTTGCCACCCTTCGCTTCGAAGATGCCGCCACGTTCTAGCGCGCCGATCGAAGTGTCAGAGGACCTCGCAAGTTGGTCTGCAATGCCCGCGCTCTCCTGAGCCCAGCCGTACTGTCGATACCACTTCACCGCGAACCGGGTATCGGGATCAAAGTCGGACTCCTGCTCACCGATCACCTCGTCCAGTGTGGAGTTAATGAGTAGCAACGCATCCTTCACGCTCATATCTGAACCGTCCGCCTCACGTACACGTGAGAAGCGAGAAAAGACCGCAATTCCCGGACCGATTGCCGCTTGCGCGAGGTCTACCGGGGCGACCGAACCCTGCATGAGCTTATGAAGTGCAGCCGGAAGTTCTGCCTTCAAGGCAGCTACGAATGCGCGACGAGTTGTTGCCGGAGCGTCCTCGGTTCTTGGTCGGCAGGCCAAAACAATGGACGACGCGAGTGCGTTTCGCCCAAGGGCGTGGAGTCGACCAGTGCCCTCGGTCTGAATAGGCCAAGTGGCTGTGACTTGCCAGCCGGAAGCGATCAGCCCTTCAAGGAGCGTATGCCACCCCGAAAGCGAGACGCCCCCAGAGTCTTTTTGCTTGTAGGCGTAGTAGATGGTCATCGGGGCATCGTCACGCATCGTTTCGCGGATTCGCTGGAAGGTCCGGTTGAGCCCCTCCACGAAAAAGGACTCTGCCCCGGAAGCGCCATGCCTGTTCGGATCGGCGACCAACTCATCTGCCTTCGGGGTAAGTATCGTGCCGAGTACATTCGGCACTACGCTCCCTAAGGACCGGCGTAACCACACGTAGAAGAAGTCGGATAGGTCCGCGTAGCCAATCATGTCGTAGTACGGCGGGTCGGTGGACACGACCATGCCCCCGTAGCTCCTCGTCGCGGCATCAGCTGACTGAACGTCACCTGACTTGACATCCGCAAGAGAAAAATCGAGCCCGTTAAAGGCGCGAACAAACCCCGCAATAATGACTTCGAAGGAGCCCGATGCGCCCGAAAATGGGTTTGCCTCAGCAAAGTCCCATGTCATCGAAAGGGTCTGATTGCCAAGCAAGTGTTTCGGGCACTCTGCTTTGGGCTCCCATGCGGTAAACGAGTTGTTCAGATCGACAAGCTTGTCCACGGCCAATCCGAGGAACACTGCAATCGAGTCGGCGTAGGCAGCGGCATCTGACCCGCCGTCCTCCAGCCCTTCTCCATGCGGCATGCCAGATGCGAGTGCGTCTGCCAGTACTCGATCACGCGCCTCACTCACAAGGTCCGCGAAGGTTGTGAGCATCACAAGCTGTCGGTTCGTGAAAAGGTCAGACCAGCGGGTCACACCATAGTTCTGCACACGGAAACCGAGTGCCGCCTCTGGCAGCAACTCATCGGGTGCGTGCTCTGGCCGGGGAACATCCGCTGCCTTTTCCTGAGTATCGTCAGGCGCAACATATACACGCCCTCGCTTGTCGAGAGCAGCGACAGCCATCATCCGTTGGCCGATGCGGTTGGAGCGCCCCTGTTCTCGCACGTAGGCCAGGGAGACTGGCGTACCGTCCGTGAAGACAGTGGCTCCGCGACGGTCGATCGTCCCCG
This sequence comes from Fimbriimonadaceae bacterium, assembly GCA_039811705.1. Classification (GTDB taxonomy): domain Bacteria; phylum Armatimonadota; class Fimbriimonadia; order Fimbriimonadales; family Fimbriimonadaceae; genus UBA2387. The sequence continues at coordinate 2,790 of JBDHZD010000138.1, forward strand.
GCGGGGCCTCTTGCGTGGAGCCCTCGCTCTTGTCGTGGACTCTGAAAGACAGCTTTCCGTCCTCCATGACTGGGGCAACATACACTTCTCTACCGCTCTTCTTCCGCAGCCACCATGAGTTGACGAGAGGGACCTCGACGGGGTTCAGCCGGTTCGGGCTGATGACCGTTCTGGCCCACTTCCAAGCAACAACGGTGTGTTCAGTGCCTTGGGGTGTCGCGACTTTGGGATACATGTAACCGATGCGTTCGAACGCAGTTGCGTTGAGCCACGCGCCATACATGCGTACGTCTTCGGCCAAGCCTTCATTGCGATACCAGGGAGTGGTGCGCGATGAAGCATTCGGGTGGACAGGTTGACTCCCTGAGAATTTCGGAGGAATCGAAATCATGGCCATGTTCAGGAGTGCAGCCACAGGATTCAGGTCGGATGCGTGTGCCTCCAGACCGAGACGCTGAGCTTCGAGCGGGATTGACCCACCGCCCGCAAAGGGATCGACAAATTTAGGTAGCCCTCCATTGGATTTCTCAATCTCCGTCCTGGCTTGCGAGATGAGAGCGTGGTCCGAGGCGCCTTCCCTGGATGCCAACTTCTCCATCAGTCGGTGGAGTCGTTGACGCTCAATATCCTGCTCAGCGGCGCTTGGGAACTTATCTGGGTTGGACGAGGGATCGTCAACCAACTGGGCGAAGAGAACCGAACGTGCCGTCGCTAGAGGTTTACGGGACCACCACTGATGAAAGGTGGCTGGTTTCGCTTGACGAACTTTGCTTTCTCGTTGTGTCTCGCGTGTGATCGCTTCAAGCGGCAGCGAGACTTCGATGAGCTTCTTCTTGGGTGCTGTCACGGTGCTTCTCTCGCTGGCGTTGGTCTGGTTGTCGGTGGTGTGGGTCATCGCGGTGGTCCTCCGCGTTCCCAGTAGTCGCGCCAGACCTCGTTGTAGGAACG
>JBDHZD010000139.1:0-3197 GCA_039811705.1 Fimbriimonadaceae bacterium
AGATCGACCGCCTCGGCGTCGAAGAGGACGGCGCGGGCTGGCGCGCCAAGGTCTTCCTCTATTGCGTGGAAGCCCGTTGCCCGGAAACCGGGTGGATGGTCCCCCTGCTGCCCAGCCTGCTCGTGAGCAAGGGCCACCGGGTCGTCGCCAAACTTATTCCCGTCCCCTCTGAAAGGCGGTACGCCATCGAAATCGTCACCGGAGCGAGCGACGCAGAAATGAAGGCGGCGGAAGTCGGCACCGTCCGCTCGGACGGCCGCGGCAAAGACCCGTACCTGGTCCACACCGTCGGCGGCCGCGAGCACCGGACCACCATCTCCACCCTGCGAGGCGACTACCGGATGCCCGACGGGACGACCGGCAACCGCCTGCGCATGTGGGAACTCTCGGACATCAAGCCGAGGCCGGACGACCTGTTCCAGGAGCGCCTGTACTGCGTCCAGTGGATGCGCCCCAAGCCCGGCGGCAACGCCCGAATGGACTATGAGTTCCGCACCGTCACCGAAGCCGACCTGGAACGCGAGCGCAGGGTCGAGTCGTACCTGGAGGAGCGGCTGGACGAGTGGACCGAGAAGGGCTGGATCCCCGACATGCGCATCGAGTCAGGTCGCGAAACCGATCGCTTGCTTCGCGAGCGGGGCTGGACCCACTGGCGCCACCTCTTCAACCCCCGCCAACTGCTTATCGCGGGGCTGGCGACATCCGCACGAGCGTCGGGCCCGGGCGCCATCGCAGTTTGCAAGGCTCTGAACTTCAACTCAAGGCTCAGTCAGTGGCACTCCGGAACCTCTGTGGTCAACCACACCTTCTACAATCAAGCTCTCAACACGTTCTACAACCATGGAATGCGGGCAAGCGTGTACAACGCGGGCCAACTGCTAGGCGACTTTGCATCGTTTCCGCTCGCGGTACGCACAGATGTCGCAGCGCTCTCGGCAAGCGAATTCTCTCAGAGCTGTGAGTTAGTAATCACCGACCCACCCTACGGCGACGCCGTGAACTACGAGGAGATCCTCGAGTTCTTCATCGCGTGGCTGCGCAAGAACCCGCCTCCCGAGTTCGCCGGTTGGACGTGGGACAGCCGCCGCGACCTCGCGATCAAAGGCTCCGACCACGACTTCAAGACGGGCATGATCGCCGCCTACCGCCGCATGACCGAGCACATGGCCGACAACGGCCTGCAGCTGATCATGTTCACCCACCAGAGCGGCGCGATCTGGTCGGATATGGCGGGCATCGTCTGGGCCAGCGGCCTGCAGGTCACCGCCGCCTGGTACGTGGTCACCGAGACGAACAGCGCTCTCCGCGAGGGCAGCTACGTGAAGGGCACCGTGTTGCTGGTCTGCCGCAAGCGGCAAGGTGCGGCCCGCACCAGCCGAAGCGACCTCGCCTTCGACCTCGAAGACGAGGTGAGGCGACAAATCGAAACCCTGACCGGGTTGAACCAGCGCGCAAAGGCCCGCAACCGGGACGAAAACGTCTTCGAAGACGCCGACCTCCAGATGGCCGGTTACGCCGCCGCGTTGCGCGTGCTGACCCACTATTCGACCATCGACGGAAAGGACATGGTGGCCGAAGCCGAACGCCCCCGCGTGAAGGGCCAGAAGACCTTCGTGGACGAGCTGATCGGATTCGCGGTCGACACGGCGAACACGCTCTTGGTGCCCCACGGACTTGCCGCGGGCATTTGGGACAAGCTCAAGGGACCGGAACGCTTCTACCTCAAGATGTTGGAGATGGAGTCTCGGGGACTCCACACCTTGGACAACTGCCAGAACTTCGCCAAGGCCTTCCGAGTGAAGGACTTCCCCGCGATGATGGCGAGCAACCAGGCCAACAAGGCCAGGCTGAAGGGCGCGGACGACTTCGGCAAGTCCGAGATGGGCGAGACCGCCGAGCTGGGCGGCACCGTGCTCCGGGCCGTGCTTTACGCGCTCTGGGAACTGGGTCGCGACGTGGACGCCGACGAAGCGATGGCCCATCTCCGCCTGAACCTGCCGGATTGGATCGGCGACGCGAGCGTGCGCGAACGCGCCTTGGCGGTCGCCGACTATCTGGCCGCAAAGCTCGAGCGGATGCGTCCGGACGAAGCCGCCTCGGCCCGGGTCCTGAGCCAAGCCATCCAGAACCAGAAGCTGGGCGGCTGACCAAGGAATGGAACCCATCCGCCGATTCTCAAGCCGGAAGGAACCCCTTGGCCGCGCGTTCCTCGACGCGAAGTTGCGAAACGCGAAGCGGTACCTCCGCATCGCGGGTTACTTCCGAAGCTCGATCTTCGAACTGGTGGGCGAGGCGATCGAAGACGTGGACGACGTGCGCATCGTCTGCAACAGCGAACTCGACGCCGCCGATGTGGTGATCAGCCGGCACGTCCGTGAAACGGCGCTCAAGGATCGCTGGAACCAGGTCCATCCGGAGGTCGAGGCGTTGTTGCACCGCGAACGGTACCGGCGCCTTCACGACCTCCTGCGCAGCGGAAAGGTCCAGGTCCGGGTGGTGCCCCGCGACCTGACTTTCGTCCACGGCAAGGCGGGGGTGATCGAGGGAAGAGACGGCTCAAAGACCGCTTTTCTAGGCTCGGTGAACGAGACCAAGAGTGCCTTTGCGGGAAACTACGAGATCCTTTGGGAAGACCCTTCGCCCGAAGCGGTCGCCTGGGTCGAGGAGGAGTTCGATGCCCTGTGGGCCGTGGGACACCCTCTGCCGGATGCGATCCTCGACGAGGTTCAGCGGGTGGCCGAACGGACCGAGGTGCCCCTTGACGCCGTTTCCCCTAAGGACGTGCCGGCGGCAGCGTTGGCCGAGAGCCCGATCTACCGGGGCGGCGAGCAACTGCAGCCCTGGCAACGCTCCTTCGTCACGATGTTCCTGGAGCATCGGGAGACCTACGGATCCGCGCGACTCCTCTTGGCCGACGAGGTAGGGGTCGGAAAGACGCTGTCGCTCGCCGCGAGCGCCGTTGTCTCGTCGCTGATGGGCGATGGACCGGTGCTCATCCTATGCCCGTCGACGCTGACCCTGCAGTGGCAAACGGAATTGAAGGACCGACTAGGGGTGCCGAGCGCCGTGTGGCACTCCAACAGGAAGCACTGGATCGACCCAAAAGGGCATGTGATCAAGACTCGGGGCGGGGAGGACGTTGTGCGTTGCCCGTTCCAGATCGCCGTCGTCAGTACCGGACTGATCTTTCAGCGCAC
>JBDHZD010000140.1:0-3103 GCA_039811705.1 Fimbriimonadaceae bacterium
CGGAATCGCTTGCCCTCGTCCTCCGCCGGCACGCCGAAACGCTTGCGATACCACCCCACACTGGTCGCCGGAAAGTCGCGGCCCACAGGCTTGTAGCCGTGCATCATGTCGGCCTTGGGTTCGAACGGCAGTTCGATGGCCCAATCGTGGGGGAGGTCAACCTTTCGCCAGGCTCGGTCGTTGAAGCCCAGGCCAATCGGCCCCGCGTTGGTGCCCGCCTTCGCGAACGCGCTGAACGACCCAGCGGCGAATCCGAAATCGAGTTTGGAGTCGCTGGCATGTCCCAGCGCGAAACTCCAATCCAGATCGAAATTGAGACGCTCGGAATGGGCAGAGGCGGGCGACAGGGCCAACGAGGCCGACAGGAGCAGGCTGGGTGCCATGACCTTCATCTTGTCACGCCCGGCCCTCCGCCCGCCGGGCGGGTGGGACTGGTAAAGTCGCAACCATGTTCGCCGCAGTTTTTCCGGGCCAAGGCTCGCAGAAGCCCGGGATGGGGCAAGACCTGCTCGACGTGCCCGCCGCCCGAAACGTCTTTGAGACCGTCAGCGAGGCTGTCGGTCGCGATATCGCCGCCCTATGCGCCCAAGCAGACGACGAAGAGCTTCGTCAGACGCAAAACGCGCAAATCGCCTTGTTTGCCTGTGGCGTGGCTGCCTACCGGGCGTTTCGGGAGTCGGGGGACACCCAGCCGTCGGTGTGCGCGGGGCATAGCGTTGGTGAGTATGCCGCGCTGGTGGCCGCCGGGGTTCTCGACTTGGCCGATGGCGCACGTCTCGTACAACGACGGGGCCAACTCATGGCCGAACTAGGCGACCAGCGTCCCGGAGCGATGGCCGCAATCGTGGGCTTGGACCGCGCCGCTGTGGAGGAGATTTGCCATGCTGCATCGGGGAAAGGCGTGGTCGTGATCGCCAACGACAACTGCCCGGGCCAGCTGGTGGTCAGCGGCGACCGGGATGCCGTAAACGCTGCAAAGGAAGGTGCCGGAGCGGCGGGTGCGCGGATGGTGGTCGCCCTCAACGTCAGTGGCGCGTTCCATAGTCCGCTGATGGTGGATGCGGCTCGCTCGATGGGCGAGATGCTTCGCAGTACGCCGTTCGTTTCCGGCTCCTGTCCCGTGATTTCCAACGTCACCGCAGAACCCATCGAGGATTGCGCTCGATGGCCCCACTTGTTGGAGGCGCAGTTGGAGTCCACGGTGCGCTGGACCGAAAGCATGCAACACGCCGCGCGAATGGGCGTCACGCGTCTTCTCGAGTTCGGGAGCGGCAATGTGTTGTGCGGGCTGATGAAGCGCATCGAGCGCGGCATCGCTGCTCAGCCCGTGTTCGACCGGGAGACGTTGGCGCAAGCCTTGGGAGGCTAAGCCCATGTTCATCACCTTTGAAGGACCCGAAGGCAGCGGCAAGACGACGCTGATCGGCAAGCTCGCTGAATCCCTGCGGGCGCAAGGGCGCGACGTCGTGGTGACGCGAGAACCAGGCGCGGGCCCTTTCGGCTCGGAGATTCGGCGGCTGTTGCTGGAGAGCGGCGAGTTGCCCCCGGTTTCAGAGTTGTTTTTGTTTCTCGCGGACCGCGCCTGCCATGTGGCCCAGATCGTCCGGCCCGCACTCGAGCGGGGCGCGATCGTGCTGTGCGACCGGTACACCGACTCCACGATGGCCTACCAAGGTTACGGTCGGGGATTCGATCGCGAGTTGCTGCGCCGATTGAACGCGATGGCGACGGTGGAACTCGTCCCCACGTTCACCTTCCTCCTCGACTTGCCCCCCGCCGTTGGGTTGGCTCGCCTGACGCGCAAGGATCGGCTGGACTCCGAGACGCTCGAGTTTCACGAGCGCGTCCGCGCCGGGTTTCTGGCTGAAGCGGCGAGAACGCCGCACCGCTTCGCCATTGTGGATGCCACCCGCTGCGCCGAAGTCGTGTTCGATGAAGTCGCGTCGCGACTGGCCCAGTTAGGCGACGAAGACTAAGAAGCGGAGGTCACTGACTCGCGACCTCCGCCTAGGATTTCCAGAGTGGTCAGCCGCCGCCTATTGAACCGCCTTGATTATCACGGACCACCACGCTGCCACCGGCAAGCATCGTCGAACCCGTGTGACTGGGCTTGGCGGAGACCTGGAACAGCCTTGTGCCCGTGAAGTTCAGTTGACCAAAACGTTGGATGGCCAACGTGACCGTCTGGTTGTGAACCGTACCGCCGAACTCCAGCGTCACGGGTTCGGGCAGGACCTCGGCGCCGCGCCGAAACACGCCCACCAAAGTGCCGCCCTGACCCCGGCGTCCCTTGAGAGCGTCGAAGCTGAACGCCAGTTCGACCGTGCCAACGAACGAGTTGGGCGTCTTGACTGTGACGTTGTAAGTCGCCTCATTGTCGTTCCCGAACGGGACGCCGTCCTCATCCGCCACGAACGGGTCGATCGGGTCGAGGATCAACTCGAACGCCCCTGGGCTCGCAACGGTCAACGTGCAGGTGACGGTCTGCGTGTCTACGCCGTTGGTGCCCTGCACCACGATGGAGTAGGTGCCGACGGGCGTCGCCGCCGTCGTCTGGACCACGAGATGGCTGACGGTCTCGGTCGGCGTGATCGGCACCGGATTGAGGTGGAAGTTGGCCGACATCGTGCCGTGCAGTCCACTCAAGACACTCAGGGTCACGGCATCCGACGACCGCTCCGAGTCGTCGCTCTGCTGTCGAACACCGATATCGAAGGTCGCCGAGCCACCTGGAGCGACAGTCGCCTGCCCTCCTCCACCCATCGAGAACCGGACCTGCCCCGACGAGACGACCAGGGTCGCGTTGCGGGTCCGCGTATCGGTGCCGTCGGTAGCCGAGACGGTCAACGTGTACGTCCCAACCGGAGTACTGGTCGACGTGAACACGGTCAGCACGGTTTCCACCGCTTCGGTTCCCAACTCGACAGGATTCGGTTCGAAGGACGCCTCCGCGCCTTCGGGCAAGCCGCGAACCGACATCTCCACCATGGAGTTCGAGCGGTTCTGAATCCCGGCTCGGACCAGGTTGAACACGAAGTTGGCCGCCCCCGCCGGACGCCAGGCGAACAGCGGCCAGAGGACAAACATCGGGCTGACGATCAGA
>JBDHZD010000141.1:0-2930 GCA_039811705.1 Fimbriimonadaceae bacterium
ACCGTCCACGGGATCTGGATCCTGAGGTGCGCGCCCCCATGGGGCGCGCACTTCACTCTTGTGCCCAGCTCCGGCGCCGGCAGGCGTCGGACAATCAGGCATCATCGGGAGGATGCGCGAGCATGGTCATGCGCTTGGCGAGGTCCTTCTTGCGGTCGTTGACGGCCTCTTGGTAGCGCATGGCGACGTGGATGTCGCTGTGGCCGGCGAACTGCATGAGTTCCTTGGTGGTGGCTCCTGAGATGGCGGCCATGGTGGCGGCGAAGTGGCGGAGGTCGTGGAAGCGGAAGTCGGGGCGTCCGATCTGGTGGCGGGCCTTGTAGAAGCCGTTGCCGGGGTGCTTCTGCCTTCCCCTTCGGTCGAAGCGTGGCGCGTGGCCGTAGACCTGTCCCGGCGTGAGCGGCCGTCCGTCGGTGCCGGGGAACACGAGTGCGTCGGGGTCGTTCCGCGTGTAGGTGGCGAGGTGCTGCCGAACGTCCTCGATGAGGTGGGGCGGTAGGTAGACAGTCCGGTGCCCGGCGAGGGACTTGGGTGTGGTGATCAGGCGTTCGCCGGCGACGGTGACCGCAGCCTGCTCGACGGTGATGGTGCCCTCGGTGAGGTCCTCGCTGAGGTGGATGTCGCGGCGGCGTAGGCCGGTGAGTTCTCCGAACCGCAGGCTGCACCAAGCCGCGAGGAGCACCATCAGGCGATGCTGAGGGCGCATGGCGTCTGCGAGCTCCTGGACTTGGGCGACGGTGAGGAGGTTGATCTCCTTGGGGACGGCTCGGGAGGTGGCTCCTTCAACGTTGACGGGGGATTCCTTGACCAGCTTGCGTGCCACGGCCGTGCGGAAGATCGCCTTGAGCAGCGAGTAGGCGTGGGTGCGCATGGTTGGCGCGTCCGGACGGGAGTGGAACCAGCGCTCGACATCGGCGGTGGTGATCGAGGCCAGGGGCAGGTCGTGGAACGGTGCGAACCAGCGCTCGTGGATGTCGAGGTAGTGCTCCTTGGAGCGGTCCTTCAGGGGGCGCCCACGCACGAGTCTCTTGTCGATCCATTCCCGGGCGAACTCGTCGAAGGTGATCGCTTGGGCTTCGGCGAGCTTGCGGCGCACGGCTGGCGGCGTCCATTCGCCGCGCTCGATGAGGCCCAACTCTTGGCCCAGCCATGTCTGAGCGCGGACCTCGGTGCTGAAGGTCATGCCGGCGGTATGATGTTTCCTATCGGGCCCTGTGTAGCGCACGGCGAATCGATTGCCGGTCTTCAGAACCGATCCGAACGAACGAAAACGCGTGCCCTTGGCTGGCCCGTGGCGCCGTTTCTCGGAGCTCGGGCTCGATCCTTCTTCCCCGATCCTGTGTATCTTCCGTGTATCTTCGCGGCTCGATTCGGCGCCGCGCGCCTTCTTCGTCACATGCCTGATACTAGGCCGAAGAGCAGTGAAAAACCTAGTAGATGCCTGATTGGCCCGAAGCGTCACGGGTCGGCCATTGGTGGCCGTTTGGGTCAATAGTCAATTTCAAGTCCAGTTAGGCCCACCACTGAAACCCTCGTCCCACTAGGGGCGGGGGTTTTCTCATTCAAGTCTCCGGCAGATTCGTGCCCAATACGTGCCCAATCGCATCGCTCTTCGCCCTTCGAGCGGCACTCACCGGGCTGCGCGCGGCGACTACGGCCAACGGGGGTTGCTTCAGCCTCCACGCTCGCGGGTCATCGCCGAGGAGCGAACCGGGACTCGTTAGGGTGACTTGGAAAGAGGAAGTGGGGGGCGATGGCGCCGCAGGGGTTCCAGGACAAGGTCGCGTTCGTGTGGAAGGTGGCCGACAAGCTGCGCGGCACGTTCAAGCAGCACGAGTACGGCTCGGTGATGCTGCCGCTGCTGGTCTTGCGCCGCATGGACGCCGTGCTGGCGCCGACCAAGGATGCCGTGCTGGCCAAGGCCAAGACCTTCACCACCATCGGTGAGGGCGAGGACGCCCTGCTGAAGAAGGTCGCGGGCCGCCGCTTCTACAACACCGCCCCGTGGACATTCGCCACGCTGCTGAACGACGACAAGAACCTGGCCGACAACCTGGCCACCTACATCCGCTTGCTGTCTCGGGATGCCTACCGGGTGATGGAGGCGTACAACTTCGATGACAAGATCGCCCGCCTCGATCGCGCCGGTCTGCTGTACGCCGTCATGGCCGACTTCGCTGACCTCGACCTGCGGCCCGTGGTGGTCTCGAACGAGGCGATGGGCTACATCTTCGAGGAGTTGCTGCGGAAGTTCTCCGAGATGAGCAACGAGACCGCCGGTGAGCACTACACCCCGCGCGAGGTGATCACCCTGATGGTCGACCTCCTCCTCACCGGGCAGGCGTCGATGGAACTCACCGAGAACCCGATCCCCGTTCGCACCGTGTATGACCCGGCGGCCGGCACGGGCGGCATGTTGATGGGGGCGATGCACCGAATCCGCGACCTGAACCCGAAGGCGATCGTCAACGTATTCGGTCAGGAACTCAACGACGAGACCTGGGCGATCGCCCAGTCGGACCTGATGATGCAGGACATCGACCCGGCCCGGATGCGCAACGGCAACACGCTCACCTCCGACGCGTTCGGCACGCAGAAGTTCGACTTCATCCTGGCGAATCCGCCCTACGGGGTGGACTGGAAGGCGTACGCGGCCCCGATCAAGGACGAGCACGACAAGCTCGGCCATCAGGGCCGGTTCGGCGCCGGTCTGCCTCGGGTCTCGGACGGGTCGCTGTTGTTCCTGCAGCACATGCTGTCGAAGATGAAGCCGACCGGGTCGCGGGTGGCGATCGTGTTGTCGGGGTCGCCGCTGTTCTCGGGCCAGGCCGGCTCCGGGGAGTCGGAGATCCGCCGCTGGATCTTCGAGAACGACTGGCTGGAGGGCATCGTCGCCCTGCCCGACCAGATGTTCTACAACACCGGCATCT
>JBDHZD010000142.1:0-2840 GCA_039811705.1 Fimbriimonadaceae bacterium
AACCCAAGAGCTGGCGACGTCAAGTACGAAGTCCGCAATGGCAGGTGTTGCCTCTTCGGATGACTTCGCCCACGAACACAATGCGCCCAAGCTCAAGGTCACCACGGGACTGTTCTCGATCCAGTCGACAAAGGCATCCATATCGGAGAGGACAAGGCTCGGATCGTCAGTCAGCAGCCAAGCCATCAGACGGTCACCGACGCGCCACTTTGTTGCGGCGGACGCCCGATAGCCGGCGAGTAGTCGTTCGACGACCAGCGGCCGGAACTGCGACGATCTCGCGATGGCGATCGCTGTCTCCTCGCTGGCGTTGAGGTTGGCGACGCGAAGTGCGGCGGGCAGTTCAACATCGGCGAGGTGCGACTTCTCTGTGGTCCCGTTGCGGGCCATCCAGAATAGGCGCCAAACGGCCAGCCAACTCTCCTCGTCGCGCTTCCGCATCCTGCTGCGCAAGACCGGCCGGGTCAGAGAGGAACTCGATCGGTCCATAACTTCAACGAGCGAACAGAACTGGCGGGTCGGGACGTTGGGATGGCCCCACACCTCAACGAGCCTCTGTGTGAGTCGGTGATCGTAGGGCTGGAGCCCGCGGCGTCCGATATTCGCGACCTGTGAAAGCGGGATCGCGCTTTCAGGCACTTGAGCGGATTGGGGGACCACCCAGTCCGCAACGTCAAACCCGCGTCCAGGCCGCAGCTCCCACAGCCTTTCGGCGATACGAGGGTGCATCGTCGACACGAACTTCTTTTCGGCTCCCGTGCGCGCGTCGATGGAGATCCTGAAGATCGCCCACCCATTGGCGTCATCCATCTCGCGGAGCCGCTCAATGTACTCCTCGGGCAGTTGGGACCCACCCACGTCGAGGCTCAGCGCCAAGAGCTCGATGGGACACGAGGTCGCGAAGCGGTGGAAATATGCGATTACCATCATCGCCCGCACCTCCCAGGCGAACTCGGCTGCCGACCCCCGGGAGCGGATAGGGACGCCGCCGTTAAGTGTCTCCCAAATGCGTTTGATGATCTCGTCAAAGGACACCCCTGACGCTGCCTCCATTGCGAGGGTGATGAAGTCGTCCTCCCGGGCACTGAACTGCTGGCCATCCTTACCGAAGGCCTGCGCTAATTGGACTCGCTCGGTTGGATCCGGTGGTTGGATGTCAATAGTATGCAAGACAATACGGCGGTCTGAAATCGCGTGGCGATAGGTGTCAATCAGAAAGGTGGGGCTTGCGGCCGCTGCACAGATGGGCAGGAAGCTGTTGCTGCGCAAGGATGCGAGGCGCTTTAGTAAGAACCCCCAGCCGGATTCAGCGAACAATGGGTCATCCAAGAGAAGAAGAACAGGCGTGCCCTCGCGTGCTAGCCACGTCAGAGCTTCGACGAAGGTGTCCAACAGTGCGGGGTCGAGGGAGCCATGATTGACGCCGGCGTCCAGAACGATCACCTCGCCCCGCTCGATGATGTCCACCAGCGCGCGCCTTAGCACGGTCGTTTTGCCGGCACCCGGCGCCCCAAGGACGAACAAGACCGATAACCGGGACTCTGTCCGCTGAGCGGCCGGGGCAAGCAGTAGCTCACGGATGAGGTTGGATACGGACTCGGTCTGGATGCGTTCGATGAACCTCACGTTCTCGCCGGGTCCTCGGGCGACGTCGGCCCATGTGACTGGCCGGGCGATGAAATCGGTGGGAGGCACATTCCGTTCGGCTTCGATGACACCGCCAGTCACGAAGCGGAAGGGGGGCGTCGAGCCGAACCTCCGTGTCGCCACCATAAGAGCGGCCTGCACCTGTGCGCGCGTGATCGAAATGGGCCGCCCTCTCTCGAGCGACCTCAGCCCGTGGGCAACTAAGCTGCGAAGTTCATTGATGGCTTCTGCCCGGCCGGATACGTCGATGTCTTTTCGCAACCGTTCCAACGCCTGGAGTTCTGCATCTTGGAGGTCAGGGATCTCGCCGATAGCAAAGTCGTCGGATGCATATCTGATGCGGCACTGATTCGAGAACGTCGGCCAGCCAGTCTCGAGAAGATCCGGCGTGAGGCCTCGAGACACCGCATCAATGCGGAGCGTCTCCCCCATCACGCTGTCGGCTGGAGCCGATCGCCCTTGGTGCCAGTCGCGAAGCCACGACCTGTCCATGAGGCGGACGTCTGCGGTCCATATCTCCGATGTCAATGACCGGGCGTCGGGCGTGTCAAGTCCTGCGGCGCACTCAAGGTAGTTGAGGAAGGCTTCATATACCATCTCGTCATTAAGGCTCCCGGACACAATGGTAGACTGCATTTTAGAGTCGGCGGTTTCTGAAATGATCGTAAAATGCTTCCCAAACCGCACCGCCCTAAGTCTCTGACCTTCCGCTGCTGGTCCCACCAGGGCGGCGAGCCGCCCCACGGCAACGGCCCGGAAGAAGCGCCAGCGGCCTGCATCGGCGGCAAGCTCAGGTCGTTCGTTCACGCGGCAAGTCTATTCCTTTCGCCGATACTCGGCGCATAGCGTAGCCTCTCGCGTCACCGGCGAGCCCGGGACCGAGCTGGGGAAAGTCGGTTCAGGTCCCCCATCCATGTTCGGGTGGAGGCTGGATTCGCATTGAGTGAGGTCGCTCGTCAAGTTCAGCGTGCCACGGTCCTGGGCTGTCTGCGGACGTCCGCTACTCGGCAGTTGCGTACGAGTTCGCGCCTCGACCGGCGCGTCTCGTTGGGATCACTACGAATCCCGACCGTGTCGCCCCACGCCGTCCGAGCGTCACCGGCCCCTCGAAGTAGGCGGCCGCCTGGGCGCGCCAGTGAAGCCTCAATAGCACCAGCGACTCCTCAAGGAACCGGGCTTCGACTCACCATCTA
>JBDHZD010000143.1:0-2644 GCA_039811705.1 Fimbriimonadaceae bacterium
CCACCCGCGTGTTGGCGGGCGACCGGTTGGACATGGTGCGCATCGAATCGGTGCCCCGCGAAGGGTTTCGCCCCAGAGTGATCACTCAGCGGTACGCCCTGCCCGGCGACAAGCTGGACCAGTTCGAACTCTGGGTGTTCGACGTCGAATCGGGCTCGCGGGTCAAGGTCCAAGCCGACCCGGTCGAGGACTTTTACTCGGGCCCGCCCCAGCCCAACTGGACAAGCGACGGCAAATCGTTCCGTTACGCCCACCTCTATCGGGGCTATCAGCGGTGGGTGGTCCGCTCGGTCGATGCGGCGACGGGCGAAGCCACGACCTTGATCGACGAGAGCACTCTGACGCGTATCCAACCCTATCTGCAATCCGTGCAGTTCCTGAGCGACAAGGAGATGTTGGTGGTCAGCGAACGCAGCGGATGGAACCACATCTATCTTCACGACGCGTCGACTGGCAACCCGCTTCGGGCGCTGACCCACGGGAACTGGGCCGTCCGCAACATTGTCCGCGTCGAAGCCGAGGCGCGGCGCGTGGTGTTTCTGGCCAACGGCCGCGAACCCGGAGACCCCTATCATGTTCACGCCTATGCAGTCGGGTTGGATGGCGGACCGATCGTCCGGCTGACCGGCCCCCAAGGACACCACACGGTCTCCTGGTCGCCCGGAGGCCGCTATCTGGTCGATACGCAGAGCACCGTGCAAAGCCCGCCGACGCATACGGTTCGCGACGCCCAAACGGGTGAAGCTCTGTTGTCCCTGCCGGGGGCCGCGATCGAAGGACTCGAAGGCGAAGGGTGGCGCGCCCCCACGCCTTTCGTCGCCAAAGCGCGCGATGGCGCCACCGACCTCTACGGCCTGATCTGGTTCCCCTCGCACCTCAAGCCGAACTGGAAGTACCCAGTGGTGGAGTACATCTACGCCGGTCCTCACGACGCCCACGTGCCCAAGGGGTTCATGGCCACCGACAGAAACCGCACCCTTGCCGAACTCGGTGTCATCGTCGTGCAAGTGGACGCTCTTGGGACGGGCCGCCGCGGCAAGGCGTTCAGCGATCACTCGCACAAGAATTTGGGCGACGCAGGGCTCGACGACCGCATCGGATGGATGCGAGCCGCGGCCGAGAAGCACCCACAGATGGACCTGACCCGCGTGGGCATCTACGGCTACTCCGCCGGCGGCTACGACTCCACGCGAGCGCTGCTCGCGAGGCCCGAGTTCTACAAAGCCGCTGTCTCCCTGTGCGGCAACCACGATCACCGGACGGACAAGGTGTGGTGGAACGAACTGTGGATGGGCTACCCCGTCGGGCCGGAGTACGCGGACCAGTCGAACATAGAAAACGCCAAGAACCTTCAAGGCAAGTTGCTGCTGATCGCCGGCGAACTGGACGACAACGTCAACCCGCACGCCGCCACGTTGCGCTTGGTGGATGCCTTGGTCAAAGCGGACAAGGACTTCGACATGCTCTTTCTTCCAGGCCGTAACCACAATCTAGGTGGCTGGTACATCGATCGCCGCATCTACCGCCACTTCTTGGACCACCTCGGCGTGGGGCGCCCCCCCGACTCGGGCCGACCATGAGGAGCGACGCCAAGCCGACGAGCAAGGCGAGGACCACCTTGGTGGTCGCCGTCACTGGTGCCGTCGGCGCCGGCAAGAGCTCGCTTGCGTCGCATCTTGCCCAGACCAACGGTGGCCGGGTGGGAGGATGGGTCGCGGAGGCTGGCGCGCGAGACGTCGAGGGCCGAGGCGCAGCGAACTACACCTGGCACCACCTCCACGACGGGCAACGGCGAGTATTCGCGGTACGTGCCGAGCAGGGGTACACCTTCGACCTTTCGCAGGTTGACGAGGCCAGAGCTTGGCTCGAAACCCTCGAACCCGGCAAGCCCCTCGACCTTCTGGTGACCGACGAATTCGGTCGGGCCGAGGCTGCGGGCGGCGGTTGGGCGCCCTGCATCCCGGCGATCTTGCGTGCGGAGCCTCATGTGTGGCTGATCTGCTTGAAGGAAGGCATGCTCGGCGAACTCGAAACCGCCATTGGACGCCGGGTCGATGCCGTGATCCACGCCGACGATCCGGAGGCCGAGGAACGATTTCGCCGACTGGTTGCCGAACGAGGCGATTGGGAAACGGTCGGTGTGTGGGGTGCCACGGGTGGCGGCATCGAAATGAGTCTGGGATCGGCGCTTCATGCCGGACTCGTTCCCATGAGGGGCTTGGTGCTGTCGACCATGCAGGCTGTCTTGTTGACGCGGGCCACCGAGCGGCTGGGACGGCGCGACCGCGTGGTCTGGGTGTCGTTCATCGCCGCTGGCATGAAGGCGCTTTCTCCTGCGGGCAACCGGTTGCGGCCGATGATGGCCATCACGATTCAGGGGCTGCTTTACCGGATGGCGGTCCGTGCTCTTGGCTGGTCGCGCCTTGGAGCCGCGGTGGGCGGGGCGCTTGTCGGAATGTGGGCCGTGAGCCAGGGCATCCTTCTCAACCTGCTGTTCTTGGGTGGAGACCTGACGCGAGCGTTCGACGAAGCGATGAAATGGTTGGGGAGCCGCTTAGGAGTCCAGACACCGACATTCTGGGCTGCGGTGAGCGTGTGGGTCGCCTTGTGGGGCGTTGCGGCGGGCTCGGGAACGGCGTGGGGC
>JBDHZD010000144.1:0-2505 GCA_039811705.1 Fimbriimonadaceae bacterium
AAAACCGCATGGCCGCATCGAGCTGGCGTTCGAGATGGGCCTGGTCGTGGAGATAACCGAGATAAGCACTAGAAAACCGCACGGCCTCGTGAGGTTTTCTCAGAGCGGAAAAGGCCTGGTAATACAGGATAGGAGAGAGAAGAGAGAGAGATTTCATCATATACCACGCGACCCCCCGCGCACCCGCGTATATGACGCCCGCGCGTGTGTACGCGAGGGGGGTATGCGGTTATCGGTTTTCTCCGGGGCGACAAGATCACCCACCCCACAAGGAGCCACGACATGGACGAGTTGCGATGCTGGTTCTGCCGCTATTACGAGCCGGAGTACGAGGACCAAGACCAGCGCGACGGCTGCGCTCAAGGCACATGCCATCGCCACGCCCCGATGGCGCAGGAGCCCGATGAAGACGAGCGGGTCGTCAACTACGGCTACTGGCCGGTCGTACTCGCCGGCGACTTCTGCGGGGACTTCGCCCCGAAGACGTGAACGACGCGGCTCCCACGTTGGCCACGGGGGCGTCCCCGTCGGCCCACGTCGCGTTGCTTGCCCGAGGTCGGCCAACCGGCCCAATCGCCCAAAGGACGCGCCACGGGCGAACTGTGCGGAAGTGCCAAAGTGGCAGAGAGGCACGGTTCCTCCCTGCCAGAACGGGCAGGAGAGGCCAGCGGGAACACCAACCGTCATGGACTGACTTTATTGATTGAGAAAAAAAAGAGGACGACGTGCTAACTCTTGAGGAGACAAGCAGATGGATGCAGGCCATACCGCAACTACTTCAGCGCCTCGATATCGACATGCACAACCACTACTCACGAGCGAATCCGTGGGTGCTGGCGGCCCAGTCGATGGTCCGGACGTGGGACAGCATCTTTCGTTCGGGGTACCAGGCGTCGGCCAGACGTTCGGAAGTGCCACGGCCGACAGACTGGCCATCCGTGGCGGACCAAATGCTCAGGCGCTTGCGGTGGCGAACAAACAACCACCGGTATCGAAGGGGGTGGCGGCAGCGAGCCGCGAACTGGGCGACGCAGATGGCACGGTTCCCTGCTCGCTTCGCGGACAAAAAAGGACAGCCCGTCGCGGACGGCCCCGGAAGCGGGGGGACGGCGGCGTCAGAGTAGCCGAGGTAATGGCAATTGTGGAATCGCAGAACCGGCGTTGCGCCCTGAGCGGACGGCTGTTGACCCCGGAAACCGCCGCCCTCGATCACAAGCTTCCCGTCGCTCGCGGAGGTGAGCATCGGTTCGGGAACCTCCAGGTATTGGACAAGGCCGTGAACCGGGCGAAAGGCACCTTGATCAACGAGGAATTCATTGCAATGTGCGGGGAGGTCTGGCGGCACGCCGGCGCTCTCTCTGCGCCAAACGGCGCTAACGCGCCAGAAGGAGAAACCCATGCAGATCGAACTTCGCAACATTGACCAGATCAATCCCTACCCCGGCAACCCGCGTCAGAACGACGAGGCGGTGGACGCCGTGGCGGCCAGCCTGAAGGAGTTCGGCTTCCGCCAGCCGATCGTCGTGGACGCCGAGGGCGTCATCATCGTCGGCCACACCCGCTACAAGGCGGCGCAGAAGCTGGGCCTCGCGCAGGTGCCGGTGCATGTCGCCACCGACCTGTCGCCGGCCCAGGTGAAGGCTTACCGCATCGCCGACAACGCGACCAACGAGATCGCCGAGTGGGATTACGAGATGTTGCCGATCGAGCTGTCGGCCTTGCAGGAGATGAACTTCGAGCTGGGCCTGCTGGGATTCGACCAGGAGGAACTCACCCGCATCATGTCCGGCGATGTGGAGCAGGGGCTGACCGATCCCGATGACGTGCCGGCCCCGCCGGATGAGGCGATCACGCGACCGGGCGACCTGTGGATTCTGGGCAACCACCGGTTGCTCTGCGGCGACAGCAGCAAGCCGGAGGATGTGGACCGGCTGCTGGATGGCGCGGTGATCCACCTGGTGAACACCGATCCGCCCTACAACGTGAAGGTCGAGCCGCGCAGCAATAATGCCATCGCCGCCGGCCTCTCCTCGTTCACCGCGACCAAGCGCGGCGCGATCGACAGCGCCGATGCGCGTGGTATGCACCACCAGGGCTTTGACCTGGCCCGCGACAAGACCAAGGCCAAGGGCACCACCAAGCAGATGCGGGCCAAGGACCGGCCGCTTGCCAACGATTTTGTCTCGGATGAAGCGTTCGATCAGATGCTCGACGCCTGGTTCGGCAACATGGCGCGGGTGCTGGAGGATGGTCGCGGCTTCTACATCTGGGGCGGCTACGCCAACCTCGGCAACTACCCGCCGTTCCTCAAGAAGAACGGCCTCTATTTCAGCCAGGGGATCGTGTGGGACAAGCAGCACCCGGTGCTGACACGCAAGGACTTCATGGGCGCGTTTGAGATCGCGTTCTACGGCTGGAAGGAAGGGGCGGGGCACAAGTTCTACGGGCCCAACAACGCGACCGACTTGTGGCATGTGAAGAAGGTCAACCCGCAGTCGATGGTCC